>DAOMNQ010000030.1:11598-37960 GCA_035443945.1 Phycisphaerales bacterium
GGAAAGGGTGACCCCCCAACGGACCCGCCCCGGGAGGGGGGGGGGGGGTTGGCCGGAGCGGAGGGTAACGAGGTTGCGCCTCCGGGCACCGGAATCATTCGGAATAGGTCGATACTCATGCCTTGACTCTTTCGCAGGGCGACCGTAGGGTTGTTCGGTAATGATGAAGGGAGTCTGCCGTGGATGACAAACAAATCGTCGCTATCACGAAAGTGGTTGACGCGCTGAAGGGACTAGATGAGCCTGACCTTCGCGTCGTCCTGGGCTTCATCGGCATGCGCTACGGCACCAGCAAGCCGTCTGTCTCGCAGGTGGGTTCTGGCGCGAGCGAAGCTCCTCCAGCCAGCAATGGCAGCGGCGTATCTGGACCGGGCCAGACGTTCACTACATTCCCTGACCTCTACCACGCTGCGAACCCCAAGACCGAGTCCGAGAAGGCGCTCGTGGCCGGGTACTGGGTTCAGGTGTCCCAAGGCAAGGACGGATTCGACAGTTACACCGCAAACTCGGCACTCAAGGACATGGGGTACACCGTGAGCAACATCACACGGGCCTTGGACGCACTGATGGCGAGTGATCCCAAGTTCGTCCAGCAGATCAAGAAAACGGGGCAATCTCGACAGGCGCGGAAGGTCTACAAGGTGACGCAGGCCGGGATCATGCGCGTTACCGAGATGCTCAACAGCCCAGGAGATTGAAAGGAGGTTGAAGCCATGAAGGCGATGAGAAGGAGGGTCTCCGGTCTCGCGTCCACACGATCGCCGGTGACGAAGGGACCCAGGAGCGATAAACCATAAGACCGCGCTTTCGCGCGGTCCTAGGCGATACGTACGGTTGCTGGGGTAGGGCCGAAAGGCCCTATACCCGGCTTCACAGAGTATAGTGCTGTGAGCCAGTGAGGCAAGTGATCTGCTGCCTCGAAGTGAACGGAGTCTCCCCATGAGCAAGGATCGTGACCGCACCGTGTATCGCCGTGATGATGGCCAGTGGGCGAACAAGCTCAATAGTGCCGATCGGGCGTCGAGCCTTCACAGGACGCAGGCCGATGCCTACAAGGCGGCCCGCGAAATGTCCCAGAACCAGGGCGGCGGCGAGATCACCATTCAGGGTCGAAGCGGCCAGTTCGTGGACAAGAACACGATCCCGCCTGCGAAGGACCCGTTCCCGCCTCGCGGCTGACGAAACCCCCGCCCCGCCGGGGCGGTGAGTAATTTCGTCACGGCTTCCACGGGTTGCGCAACGCTCTGAGCCGCGTCGCTTCACCCGTGGCTACAGCCCTTCGCCCCGCTGGGGCGAGGAGGGCGGGGATCGTGCGGGGACGTCGCGAGTCTCGTTGACCCCTCACTGACTCCGTGCAGTCACGACACCGCTGCACTGCTGTCGTCATCGCCGTTCAACCATCACCGCTCGTTCGTGCCGAGGAGTCGCCAGAGCAGGGCGTTCTGTGTCCACATGCGGTTTTCGGCCTGGTCGTAGACGATGGAGGCGGGGGAGTCGATCACCTCGTCGGTGACTTCTTCGCCGCGGTGGGCGGGGAGGCAGTGCATGAAGAGCGCGCCGCCGGGGATGCCGCGGGAGGCGAGGGCCATCATGTCGTCGTCGGCGCGGTAGGGGGTGAACGCGCCGTCGCGCAGGGCGGCCTGGTGGTCCTGGCCCATGCTGACCCAGCAGTCGGTGTAGACGGCGTTGTGACCGGCGGCGGCCTCGGGGTTGTGGCTCAGCGTGATCGTCGCGCCGGTGCGCCTGGCGTCCGCGAGCGCGTCCCGCACCACGCCGAACTGCGGCTCGAAGCCGCGGGGCGTGACGGCGGTGAAACTCACCCCCAGTTTGGCGCACAGGAGCATGAGCGAGTGGCAGACGTTGTTGCCATCGCCGAGGAAGACGAGGCGCGCGCCCTCGAGCGTGCCGAGGCGCTCGCGGAGGGTGAAGAGGTCCGCCAGCGCCTGGCAGGGGTGCTCGCGGTCGCTCAGGGCGTTGACGACGGGGACGGCGGCGTGCTCGGCCATCTCGGTGAGGACGGCGTGGTCGAAGACGCGGGCGACGATGCAGTCCACCCAGCGTTCGAGGTTCCTGGCGTAGTCCTTCACGCTCTCGCGCGTGCCGATGCGCTCCTTCGAGTGGTCGAAGTACATCACGTGCGCGCCGAGTTTCGTCGGGCCGACCTCGAAGGTGACGCGGGTGCGGAGCGAGGGCTTCTCGAAGAGCGTGATGATGCTGCGCCCCGCGAGCGAGCCGGCGAAGGGCGCGAGGTCCGCCTTCATCGCCGCGGCCGTCTCGAAGACCGCGAGAACCTCGTCGGCCGAGAGGTCGGCGATCGACAGGAAGTCGCGTCCGGCGAGCGGGGCGGCGGGCTTCGAGGGCTTGACCTCGACGGGGACGGTGATGGTGTCGGAATGCGGCATGTCAACTCCTTCGGTCGAACTGAAAGGCATTCACCACAGAGGCGCAGAGGTCACGGAGAAGGGAGAAGTGGCGGAGTGGCGGAGTGGCGGAATGGGTTGCAGCGGATCGTGTGTTTCGCTTCGGGGCCTTCGTGTCTTCGCGTTCAATCGACGGTGTTTGTGCTCAACCTCGTCGGCGTGGTGAATCGCGTTCCCACGGGCGCGCCGTGTGCGAGATTGCGCAGTTGCTCGGGGCGGTCCCAGGACGCGATGACGGTGGGCGCGCCGGTGGCTTCGGCGACGGCCGCGGCGGCGCGGGCCTTGGGGATCATGCCGCCGGTGATGACGCCGGCGTCGATCAGGGCTTCGGCGTGCGCGGCGTCGGATTCCGCGATTGTCTCGCCGTCCGCGCCGCGGATGCCGGGGACGTCGGTGAGCAGGACGAGGGCGTGGGCGTGGAGGATTCGCGCGACGGCCGCGGCCGCGTCGTCCGCGTTGATGTTCAGCGCGCCGCCGCGTTCGTCGAATCCGATGGAACTGAGGACCGGCGTGAAGCCGGAGGCGAGCAGCGTGCGCCAGACCCCGCCCTCGCCGGCGACGACCGCGCCGACGCGCCCGAGGTCCGCGCCGCTCGGGCGGTGGACGGCGCAGCGTGCCGCGCCGGCGTCGCCGAGCCGGAGGCCGACCGCGTTCGCGCCGGCCGCGAGCATCAGCCCGACGAGCAGCGTGTTGACCCGTCCGGCGAGGACGGCGGCGACCTCCTCCATCTGCTCGGGGGGGGTGATGCGCAGGCCCTGTTCGCGGGCCGTGAACATGCCGAGGCGTGCGAGGTGGGCGTCGACGGCCGAACCGCCGCCGTGCACGACGACAATCCCCCCCGCGTGCTCGCGGGCGAGCGAGGCGAGGGCGTCCCAGAGCGGCCCGCGCGAGGCGGCCTCGTCGAGGGCGCGCCCGCCGATCTTGACGACGATGGGCGCGGTCACAGCACGACCCCCGCCCCGAGTCGCTCGGGGAGCAGCCCGGCCGGCTCGGGCAGGGCGAGGCGGATATTCATGCACTGCACCGCCTGGCCCGACGCCCCCTTGACGAGGTTGTCGATGGCCGAGACGAGGATGAGGTGCGCGCCCGCGGCGTGCGAGGTGTCCACGGCGAACGCGACATCGATGTAGTTCGTGCCGCGCACCGCGCCGACGCTCGGCCACTGCCCGGCGGGCAGGAGTCGAACGAACGGCTCGTCGGCGTAGACGGCGTCGAGTGTCGCGCCGACGCGGGCGCGGTCCCACCCGTCGGCGAGTTCGACGTGCATCGTGCTGAGGATGCCGCGGTCGAACGGGCCGAGGTGCGGCGTGAAGACGACGGGCGTGCCGGCGTGCGCGGCGATCTCGGGCTGATGGCGGTGGTTCAGGACGCCGTAGGGCTGCTGCGAAACCTCGCACAGGTGCGTGCGTTCGGTCGGCGTGCGTCCCGCGCCGCTGACGCCGCTGGTCGAGTCGATGATCGGGCGCGTGCCCGGGCGGATCGCGCCGGCGTCCACGAGCGGCGCGATCGGGAGGATCGCGCTGGTCGGGTAGCACCCCGGCACGGCGATGAGGCGCGCGCCGGCGATGGCGGCGCGATTGCGCTCCGGCAGGCCGTAGACCGCCTCGCGCAGCAGGTCCGGTCGCTCGTGCTCGAAGGCGTAGTGCTTCGGGTAGAGGGCGGGATCGGGGAGGCGGAAGGCGGCGGAGAGGTCGAGCGTCAGCAGGGCGCGCTCGAGCAGGGCGGGCGCGAGCGACGCGCTCGCCTCGTGCGGCGTGCAGAGGAAGACGGCGTCCGGCGCGAACGAGGAGACGGCGTCGAGGTCGATGGGGAGGACCGGCAGGTCGATCTCGCCGCGGAAGCGGGGGAAGACCTCGTCGAAGCCGCGGACCGTGCCGCCGGCACGCCCGGAGTTGAAGAGGCCGACGAGTTCGGCGTGGGGATGGCGCAGGAGGATGGCGGCGAGTTCCGCGCCGGTGTACCCGCTCGCGCCGATGATGACGGCCCGCTTCATCGCGCGGCTCCCCCGCCGGCGAGGTGGGCGGTGCGCTTGAGTTGCATGGCGAGTCGGGCGGCCTGCTGGGCGGTGCGCGCGGCGACGAAGATCGTGTCGTCGCCCGCGATCGTGCCCACGACGCCGGGGGGGGGCGCGCGGTCGAGTTCGAGGGCGACGAGGGCGGCGTGCCCCGGGCCGGTGCGGAGGACGACAAGGTTGCCGGCCTGCTCGGCGGCGGTGACGAAGGCCCGCAGGGCGCCTTCGAGAGCACGCCCGCTCGCGACGGGCGGGGCGGCGAGCACGACCCCCGCCGGCACATACCCGCGAGGGGACTTGGCGACGCCCATCTCGCGCAGGTCGCGCGAGAGGGTCGCCTGCGTGACCTCGATCCCGCGCTGGGCGAGCAGGTCGCGCAGTTCCGACTGGCTGCGCACAGGGCGGCGGGCGATGAGGTCGGCGATCACCTGCTGTCGGCGGACTCGTCCGGTCATGCACGATTATACATCGTATGCATAAACAGTCAAGCCGGGCGGGCGGCCTGCCCGTGAAATCCGCGGTCCGGGCTTCCGACCATCCCGGTATGCTCCACGCCGCAGGAGGCCCCCCGCGATGACCGACCCGCCGGAAACACCCCCGTGGATGCCGCCGGCGTCCCCGCCGACCGCGCCGGGGGCGATGGTTTCGCGCCTCGCGCCGGCCGCGCCGGCGTGGGTCGCGGTGCTGGGGATCCTGTCGATCGTGTTCGGCGTGCTGGGCGCGCTCTCGAAGTGCTGGGGGATGGCCACACCGCTCTTCTTCAGCATGATGGACCGGTTCTTCGCGTCGATGCCGGAGGAGGAGGTGCCCGAGGCCGTCGGGCAGTCGTTCTCGATGATGGGGGCGTACGCCTGGCCGATCGCGGGCGTGTCGCTGCTGAAGACGGTCGTGGCGGGCCTGCTGGTGGCGGTGGGGATCGGGCTGCTGAAGCAGCGGGCGTGGGCGCCGGCATGGGCGATCCGCTACGCCGTGCTGGACATGGTGCTGACGCTCGGCGAGGGGACACTCGGTGCGCTGGCGCAGGTGGCGCAGATGGACGCGATGCAGGCCGCGGACCCGACGGCGTTCGGTCCGATCGGAAGATGGACGACGCTGATCGCCTACGGCAGCGTGGGCCTGGGCGTGCTGGTGAGCCTGGTCTGGCCGGTGTTCCTTATCGTGTGGTTCACGCGGCGGCGCGTCCGAGAGCAGACTTCGACCTGGACCTGACCGACCCGGAGCCGACTCGCGATGCGCTGCAAGACCTGCGACTACACGCTCTGGAATCTCCGCTCGCGCCAGTGCCCGGAGTGCGGCTCGCCCTTCAAGCCCTCGGACTTCGAGTTCGTGACCAACAGCGTACGGTTCTGCTGCCCCCACTGCGGGCAGGACTACTACGGCACCGGGGAGAGCGGGCACCTGGAGCCGCGCTCGTTCGACTGCGTGCGCTGCGCGGCGCACATCGACATGGACGAGATGGTGCTCCTGCCCACGGAGGGCGTGGCGGAGGAGCGGACGATCCCGGACGAGATGCCGTGGCTCTCGAAGAGCATGGGCTTCTTCTCGCGGTGGTGGAAGACCGTGCTGCGCGGCGCGGCCCAGCCGGCGCGCATCATCGACCTGACGCCGCCGGAGAGTTCCGCAGCGACGGCGACGTGGTTCCTCGTCGTCACGCACGCGATCATCGGGTTGCTGTCCGTGCTCACGATCGTCGGGTTCTTCGTCCTGATGGGCCTTCTCGCGGGGATGGGCGGCGGGGGGCCGGGCGTCGGGCCTGCGCTCATGGGCGGAGCGCTGGGCCTGCTGATCGGGGTCGTCGCTTCGGCGGTCGGCGCGATCGTCCTGGCCTGGCTCTGGATCGCGGTCTCGCACGGGCTGCTGCTGGTGACGGGCGGCACGACGCACGGCATCGGACGGACGGCGCACGCGATCCTCTACACCTGCGGGCCGATGCTGATCTCGGCGGTGCCGTGCGTCGGGATGTACTTCGGCTGGATGATCGGCGGGGTGTGGTGGTGCGTGGCGGCGACGATCATGGTGGTGCGGGGCCAGTCGGTCGGGCCGGTGCGGGCGACGCTGTGCGTGATCGGGCCGCCGGCGACGGTGACGGTGCTGGGCATCGCGGCGTACATCGCGCTGATCTTCGGCACGATGAGCGCGGCGCGGACGGCGATGGTGACGGCGCGCGGCGTGGGCGCGGTCCCGGAGACGCAGAATATCGCCGCCGCGATCGTAACCTTCGTGAACGCACAGGACCGGGCACCGGGTCATGCGCTCGAACTCGTGACCGACGGCGCGCTCTCGGCCGCGATGTTCTCCTCGGTCTCGACCGCCACCACGACGTCGGCGATCGCGTTCGAGACGACGGACCTCCAGACGTTCTCGCTGATGCCCGACGCGCAGGCGAAGGCGACGGCGGCGCGGGCGGCCGCGTCGCTGCCGGCGGGCGTGGTCGCGCACCGCGTCGGGGACTTCGTGTTCACCTACCACGGGTTCGATCCGGGCGATCCGAACAACGCCGCGCTCTGGGTCGTAATCCATTCGCCGGACCCGGCCTCGAATCCGGTCTCGACGCCGGGGGCGGTCGGCCTCGCCAACGGCCCCGCGACGCCGGTGCCGCAAGGGATGTTCCCGACCTTCCTTCAGCAGCAGAACGTCGTGCGTGCCTCGTTGGGCCTGCCGCCCCTGCCGGACCCGAGGACGGTGCTGACGGATCAGCCGGCGGTCGGACCTGCGCCGGGTGATGACTGATCGGCGATCCCGGGCGTCCGTGCGGTCGTACAGCCGATAGGGACGGTCGGGGTCGCCCGGCGGGGCGGTCTCTATGATTCGGCACCGGAGCAAGCCATGAGCCGCAGCATCCCCCAGCGAATCCCACTCCCGGTCTTTCTCATCGCCGCCGCAGCGGGGCTGGCGGTCGCGTCGGCGGCGGGCGCCCAGAACGCGCTGGGTGATGGTCGCGCGTTGCAGCAGCAACCTGCGGGGCTGAACACGCGCCTGGGGAACGTGCCGCTGCCGATGGACACCAGGTCGAGGGCGTTCGAGCGCGAACTGGCGTTTCGTGAGGCGATCGTGACAGGCATGGCCCCGGGCGGGCTTTCGTTCCGCGGCGACGTGACGCCGTCGCGGTTCGAGTTTCGCGGCGAACTCGGTTCCGACGACCTGTTCGCGTTCCGGCGCGAGTCGCTGTACTCGGGCCTCGCGGGGCAGGGCATCCGCGGGACGGACGCGCTGCAGTACCAGTTCTCGCTGACGACCGGGCAGCGACCGCCCTCGGGCCTCGCGGGGCCGCTCGCGGTGCAGCGCGGGGGGGGGCGGAGCGACTGGGATCGGCAGGCGGTCGATTCGTTCCGCGACCCCGGCCGCGGCGAGCCTGGGGTGGTGCGCGTGCCGCAGGAGCCTGCGCTCGAAGGTGCGCAGCGTCCCGCGACGGACCTGCGCGTTCCGCCCATGTGGGAGTCGAGCCTGTCGCAGTCGGTCCGATCGACCGCGGACTTCGCGGCCAACCGTGGCCTGCAGCCGACCATGCTCTCGGTGTTGACGGACAACTTCACGCGCGAGTCGGTGGGGCTCTCGGCGTCGCCCCTGACGGGCGTGGTGGTCCACCGTCTCGGGCCGGCGCCGCACACCGTGCCGGGCGTTCCTCCGGAGGTGTTCATGCCCCCCCCGGAAGTCACGGAACCCGGTCTGCTGGACATCGCCGGACCGACGGGTGCGCTGGAGCCTGGGCGTCCGGAATCCACGTTCGCGCGGACGGCGTACGAGCGTGCGATCGAGCGCATGGCCCGGCGTGCCGCCGCGGACGGGCGGGCGAGCATGACGACGCCGGAAGGAACGCCCGCGCCACCCCCCTGGATCGTGGATCTCCAGCAACTCCGTCTCGAACTGCACTTTCCCGAGGCGTTGAGAGACCCCGTGCTCCCGGAAGCGCCGGCCTTGCCCGGTCCGCTCCCGGGCGCGGAGACGACGCCCGCGATCGCGGATCCGCTCGCGTCGATCCCGGGACTCCCCGCACCGGGCGCGCCGGCGGTCCAACTCAGGTTCGATCCCGCGACCATGCGCATGATCCGCGAGGCGGCGGGTGTGTCCGAGACCTTCATCCTCGCCGGCGTGGACGACCGCAACCTCTTCTTCGAGCACGTGCGGCGCGGCGAGGAACTGCTGGCGGAGAGCAGGTACTTCGACGCCGAGGAGCGATTCATCAGCGCGCTGGCGGCACGCCCGGGAGACGTGACCGCGCTCTATGGGCGGTTGCACGCGGAGGTCGGCGGCGGGATGTTCCTTTCCGCCGCCACGAACCTGCGGAAACTGCTCTTCGACTCGCCCGAGGCGTCGGCGATGCGCTGGGGCGGGCGACTTCTCCCTACGGCGGAACGGGTCGAGTCCCTGCGGGCGGACCTGCGGCATAGGTTGGAGCGGGAGGGGCAGCCCGCCGCGGATGCCGCGCTCCTGCTCGCATACCTCGGGTACCAGACCGGCGACAGCGCGCTCACGCGCGAGGCGATCGAACGGATGGAACGCAGCCGGGACGTCGCGGACCAGCGACTGGCGGTGTTCCTGCGCGGGATCTGGCTCGGCGAGATCCCCGAGACGGCCCCCGAGCCTGAGCCGGCCGATGACAACGAAGACGCCCCGCAGGAGGACGACGCCGGCTGAGGGCGGCGATCCGCGGATGACCGAGCCATCGCACACCGCCGGCGATCGTGCCGCCGCCGATCGCGGTGCGGTCTCGCTGCGCGACTTCCTGACCGACGGCTCGCTCGCGGGCATGTGCGCGGAACTCTCGACGCTCACCGGCATTCCCGTGGAAGTCCGCGATGAGGGCGACCGGGTGATCGTGGCGGACGGAGGGGCGTGGCGCGCGCTGCCGCCGGGGTCCGGCCTTGAGGACGCGGCGATCGGCGCGTCGTTCGCACTGACTGTCAGCGGGCAGGCGATCGGCAGGATCGTCGTCGGGCGCGACGGGCCGGCCCGGGGGGACGGCGGGCGCGAACGCCTCGAACGCGCGTTGGCGCTGATCGCGCGCACATCGAGCGAGTTGTGCGAGAACGCCGCCGAGTTGCGCCACGCGCTCGACGAACTCGGCGTGCTCTTCGAACTGGCCGCGATGCTCGTGGACTCGGCCGACGTGCGCTCGATGGTGGACACCGCGCTCGCTTCCGCGCTGCGGGTGCTGCGGCTCGACGCGGGATCGGTCGTGCTGCTGAAGGAGGACGCCGACGGGATCGTCTCGGAGGACGAGCGGGACCTGGTGCTCACCGCGTCGCGCGAACTGAGCCGATGGTGGCTGGACAGCCCCGAAACGCTCAGCGAGGGGCGCGCGTTCGACCGGC
Organism: Phycisphaerales bacterium; assembly: GCA_035443945.1. Lineage (GTDB taxonomy): Bacteria > Planctomycetota > Phycisphaerae > Phycisphaerales > UBA1924 > CAADGN01. The sequence continues at coordinate 21,342 of DAOMNQ010000030.1, forward strand.
TCGCGCTGGCGGGCGAGGTGGTCGCGGTCGAGGACCTGCTGCTCGACCCGCGCGTGCGCATCCCGGAGCGCGTGCGCACCGAGGGGCTGCGGGCGTTCATCTGCGCGGGGCTGGTCTTCCGCGGCAGGCCGATCGGCGTGATGCGCCTCTACGCGCGCACGCCACGCTCGTTCGACGACCTGGACACGAGGCTGCTGCGCTCGATCGCGCAGCAGGCGGCCGCGGCGGTGCAGCAGTCACGCCTGATCCGCCAGCGGCAGCGTCAGCGGCAACTGGACCGGCAACTCGCCCTGGCGGCGGACGTGCAGCGGAGGCTGTTGCCGCGCCGGCTGCCGCGACCGACCGGGCTTGACCTGGCCGCGGGGTATCAGCCGAGTTTCGAGGTCGCGGGCGATTTCTACGACGCGTTCGAGTCGCACGGCGGGCTGGGGCTGCTGGTCGGGGACGTGGTGGGCAAGGGCATCCCGGCCGCGCTGCTCATGGCGTCGGTGCGGTCGTCGCTGCGGGCGCACGCGGAGCGGACGCCGGAGGTGCATCGGGTGCTGGAGGCGGTGAACCGTGACCTCTGCCGCGACACGCTGCCGAGCGAGTTCACCACGCTCTGGCTGGGTCGGCTGGACCCGGCGACGCTGCGGCTGACCTACGCCAGCGCGGGGCACGAGCCGCCGTTCGTCGTGCGGGCGGGTCGCGGGGCGACGACGCAGGAACTCGAAATCGGCGGCATCGTCGCGGGCGTGGACGCGGCGCACGAATACCGCGCTGCGGAAGTGACGCTCCGCCCCGGCGACGTGCTGGTCGCCTACACCGACGGGGCGTGCGACGTGATGGACTTCGAGAACCGCAAGTTCGGCAAGCGCCGGCTCCAGCAGGCCGTGCGCACGGCAATGACGGAAGACCCGTCCGTGAAATCGGGGGCGATCCTGGAGCGGGTGTTCTGGGAGTTGCGTCAGTTCGCGGGCCTGGCGGCGCGCCCCGACGACGTGACGGTGCTCGTGGTCCGCGTGGAGGGATGAGGCGGGTCGTGTGAAATCGCTGCGCCGCGGGTGCCCCGCCGCTCCGCGGCGGCTTCGCCCCTACCCATCCTCCTCAACGCGCAGGGGCTTCGCACAATCCGTATGAGGCGGTTCACGCCGCCGTCGGGCGGTCGTCGTCGCACCGGCCGAGGAGTTCGGCCATCGCGTCCATGTTCCGCTGCACGCGTCCGAACGCATCCTCGACCGCCTCGATGGATCGCTCGCCGTCCGTCAGCCGCAGCCGCACCGGCCCGCTCGCCCGCGGGAACGGGATCGGCTCGTCATCGCGGCGGCGGGCGTCGGTCGCGTGGTGGAGGGTGAGTCTCGACATCGGGGGCGACTCCTTCTCCCCGAACATCGGTTCCAACTCCCCGGCGCGTTGAGAGTCGGGGGGGGCGGTTGCGGGATCGGCCCGGAACAACCGCGCAACCTTCGCCCGCTTTCCGGCTGTTCCGTCCGATCAGGTGGTGAGGGCGTAGGTCCGCCGATAACGCCCCCCCTCAATCCCCGGGGCCGTCCCGGCGCACCGGCTGCGCTCCCCCGTGCCCCCCCCGGCCCCCCCCGACGCGGTTCTCGGTGCCCGCGAGCGTCCGGGCGATGTTGGAACGGTGCCGCCAGAGGACCAGCGCGATCAGGAAGGCCGTCGCCGCGTAGAACGGCGCCGCGCCGGTGTGCGCCGCGTCGCTCAACGAGACGATCGCCGCGACGCCGATGGGCAGCGTGAGCGCGGCGATGCAGGAGGAGATGCCGACGTACTTCGTGGCCGCGACCAGCGCGAGCCACACGACCAGCGCGGCGAGCGCGGGGAGCGTGAGCATCGGGAAAACGCCGAGCGCGGCCCCGAAGCCCGTGGCGACGCCCTTCCCCCCCCTGAAGCGCAGCCAGACCGGGAAGACGTGCCCGAGCACGGCCGCGACGGCGACCGCGAGCCACACCCACGCCTGCGCGCTCGGCAGGTCGGTGCGCCCGAGCGCGCCCATCCATGCGCCCGCGGCAACCGTGGGCACCAGCCCCTTCAGCAGGTCGAGCGCGAAGCAGAGCATCCCCCACCGCCGCCCGAGGACGCGCCCGACGTTGGTGGCGCCGACGTTGCCGGAGCCGTGGGCGCGGAGGTCCACGCCGCGCGAGCGCGCGATGAGCACGCCGAAGGGGACGGACCCCGCGAGGTAGGCGGCCGAGATCAGGATGATCGCATCGGGTGTCATCGAGATCGCCTTCGGGTACCCCGCCACTCCGTGGCGGTTCGGCTGCATCGGGGCACCCGAGCCTGTCATGCCACGGGCGCGAGTCGTGCGCGAACGGTCTTGACCACCTGCTCCCACACCTCGTCAGGCGGCTTCGTGGCGTCCACGACGGCGTAGCGGTCGGGCTGGGCGGCGGCCTGGTCGAGGTAGCCCCGGCGCACCTTCGCCCTGAACTCGGCGTCGGCGGACTTGTCCTCCATGCGGTCGGAAAAGAGGTCCTTCATGCCGGCGACGGAGCCGCGCCCGCGAACGACCTTGCTGTCCTCGCCCCGCGTGCGCTGGATGATGGTCTGCGGGTCAACGTCGAAGACGACGGTGAGGTCCGGCATCGTGCCGCCGGTGGCGATGCCGGCGACGGCGTGGATGTCGTCAAGCGGCAGCCCGCCCGCCGTCCCCTGGTAGGCGAGCGTGCTGGAGACGAAGCGGTCGGCGAGGACGAGTCGGCCGGCGGCGAGCGCGGGGCGGATGCGCTCCTCGACGAGTTGGGCGCGGCTGGCCATGTAGAGGAGCATCTCGCAGCGGAGGCTCATGCCCTCGTGGTGGCGGTCGAGGAGGATGGCGCGGACCCGCTCACCGATGGCGGTGCCGCCCGGCTCGCGGACCTCGCAGACCTCGACGCCGGCGGCGGAGCAGGCGGCGACGAAGCGGGCGAGTTGGGTGCTCTTCCCCGAGCCGTCCGGGCCGTCGAAGACGATGAACCGCCCCGCGAGCGAGCGGAGCCATTCGAGCGGCGCGTCCTGCGTTCGGTCGTTCCGGGGCACGCGGCGAGTCTACCCGCGCGCCCGCCGGGCATCAGGGCGGCGCGGCGGGTCAGTCCTCGTCCTCATCGTGGTCGTCGCGCGGCTTGCGCTTCTTCTTCTTCGGCGGCTCGCCCGGGCCGGAGGCGAAGAAGCGGTCGCAGGCGAGCGTGCCGGAGCCGGTGCAGAAGAGCGACATCGCGCCGGCGAAGAGCGTGAACTGGAAGAGGAGGTGCTGCCACGACTCGCCGTCGTGCCAGGCGTGGTCGGGGAGGAAGCCGAGGAAGGTGTCGCCGAACTGGATGGCGGGACCGAACTGGGTGAGCCACATCGCGCCCAGCATTGTGCCGGCCAGGCCCAGCGCACCGAGGCGCGTGAGCAGGCCGATGAGCACGAACGCGCCGCCGATGAGTTCGGTGAAGGCGACGGCGCGGGCCGCGTAGACCGGCCAGGGGTCGAAGTCGCGCGAGCGATCAAAGTCCGGCCAGAGCGGGCGGAGCGGAGCGCTCGTCTCGGGGTGCAGCGGCGGATGCACCGCCGAGTGCAGGAAAAGGACCAGGCCGTTCATGCCGCGGACGCTCACCGGGTCTGGGAAGTCGGCGGCGGTGTAGCGCGGCGGCTGCCAGGCGGAGGCAAGTGCGTAGTTCGGCTGGGAGGCGAGCGTCGCGCCCGCGCCGGGGCCGCGCACCGTGCCGTCCTCCTCCTCAGGCGGGGGGAGTTCCGGGACTGTGGGCGGCATGGGCTGCGGCGTCGCGCCGGCGGGCTTGATGATGCCGTAGTTGGCGAGCAGCGCGGCCGACTCGCCCGAGACCTCCATGTCGTGGAAGACCTTCACCGCGCCGGCCATCAGGAAGACGATGCCCAGGGCGGCCCGGAGGAACAGGGGCGCGAAGTTCAGGGCGACGGAGTCTCGGAATCGCATGGGCGCACCTCGCGCGTCGTTCGGAGCCGGCCGGGGCCGTGCGGGCGCAGGATCGGCCCGTGTCTCTGTCGGGATCGGCCGATCGGGGTTTCGGGCATGATTGGAGGGAGGGGCTGTAGGAAAAAGAGGAAGAGAGGGCGAATGGTAGACGGGGCCTGGAATGGCCCCGCCCCGAGTGACGGAGGCCCCGGCCCCGGCTTTGAGAGGCCCTCCCTTGGATTCGGGACGCCCCGCCGCGAGAAACGGGGCTTCGTGGCCGCCGGGTCGTAGGATTTGGATTGACGCGGGCGTGGCGGAACTGGCAGACGCGCGGGGTTTAGGTCCCCGTGGCCGCGAGGCCGTGCAGGTTCGACCCCTGTCGCCCGCATTCCGGAGGCCCGGTCACGTTGGTTCGGGGCGCACTGCCGACAAATGCACGTATGGGCCTTGATTCTGACCCCGAGTCCGAAGGATGATGGAGCTGGCGCGGGGCGCAACCGGAGGAGTCATCATGGGTTCACGAACCGCGGTTTTTCTCATTGCCTGTGCGCAGGTAGTGTCGGCGACCCTTGCGCCGGGCCAGCCGGTGCCAGCCTCGGCGCCTGCGTTCCGAGCCGCTCACCTGCTCGACTCCGATGGGGATGGCTTGCCGGACTCGTTCGACAGTTGCCCGCGGCTCGAATACGCCGCCGGATTCGATTGGGCGCAATGCGGCCCGATGGACCTGAACCCTGACAACGACGCCCTGCCGGAGTGCAAGGCGCGAGAGCGTGTGGCGAAGCTCATCTTCACGGGAGGGGTGTTCGTCACGCGGATCTCGTTCGCAGTCGTGAAGGACGGGCAGGTGCACTTCGCAGATGCGTTCGAGTACGTCGGGCAGGGGCAGTACGTCCACGATCCCGCGGGCGCATACAGGCTGTACCGCGTAGGCTCGACCAGCAAGGCGGTCGCAGCGGTCGCCGCGAAGGTCATGGAAGAAAGCGGCGAACTCACGCTTGCCGACTACGTGGACGACGAGGATGGAACACAGAAGCTCGAAGGAGGGGAGCGGACGCTGCGCCAGCTGCTCGCCCATCTCGGCGCGTTCAAGACGGACTACGGCGCGATCCACCTGTTCTGCTACCCCGGCGATCTCGCGGCGTTCTGGTCCGAGCCTGACGACATGGTCTCTCCGCATTACGCGAGCGAGCACTACGGCAACCTCGGCGGCGGGTACCAGTACTCGGCGTTCAACTACTCGCTTGCCGGCGCGTACCTTGCGCACAAGGCGGGCGAGCCGTTTGCGAGACTCATTCAGTCGCGCGTCTTCGATGCCGCGGGCATGTGCACGGCGAGTTTCGACGGTCCCCGGGCCGTGGGGACGGCGATCGGCTCGGGGTGGGGCGTCTCGCAGGCCCCGGTGATGCACGTCGGTCCGTACGTCAACTTCTACAGCCAGTTCGACCCGAGGTGCGAGGACAACTTCTACAGCAGCGAGGATCTGCCAGGCGATCCGTACCAGTGGCAGTTCTACCACGCCGACGAGGCCGCGGCGGAGGCTCGCGACCCCGCGGGCGGCGTCATCGCATCGACAATCGACCTCGCTCACTTCGCCGCGGCCTTGCTCGAGAGCTACCACGGACCCGGAGGAATCGTCTCGCCCCAGGGGATCCGCGACATCTGGAAGGCCACGAGCGATCTCGGGTGCGGCTCGAACTGCCCGTACCAGCGCTATTACGGGTTGGGTTTCTTCACAAGCTCCGCAAGCGGGAAGACCATCGCTGAAGTCGAGCACGGCGGAAGCAGGCCGGGATTCGCCAGTGCGTTCGTCATCCGTCCAGAGGCAAACTCGGCGGTCTGTATCCTCGTCAACGCCGACGTGAGCACGGTGACGCTCTCGACAGTGGCGAAGGCGATCCTCGACGACTTTGGCCCGTGACGGATCCGATCGCGTGACTCGACTCACCCCGGCTCGCGTTCGCGGTGGATGGTCGCGCCGAGGGCGGTGAGGCGGTCTTCGAGGCGTTCGTAGCCGCGGTCGAGGTGGTAGACGCGGCTGATGGTGGTCGTGCCCTCGGCGGCGAGCGCGGCGACGACGAGCGAGGCCGAGGCGCGCAGGTCGCTCGCCATCACCGGCGCGCCGCGCAGGCGGCGCACGCCCGAGACGACGACCGTCGCGCCCGAGCGGAAGAGGCTCGCGCCCATGCGCCCCAGTTCCGCGACGTGCAGGAACCGCTCGGGGAAGATGCGCTCGGTGATGACCGAGTTGCCCTCGGCGATGCAGAGCAGCGCCATCAACTGGGCCTGCAGGTCTGTCGGGAAGCCGGGGTGCGGCTGCGTCGTGACCTCGACCGGGCGCGGGGCGCGGTCGCACGAGACACGGCAGGAGCATCGCAGCGGGTCGTCGCCGCCCAACGGCTCGACGCGCACGCCGGCGGCCTCGAGGCGATCGACCACGGCCAGCATCGCGTCCAGCGGGCAGTTGTCCAGGACGACGGAGCCGCGCGTGATGGCGGCGGCGCACATCAGCGTGCCGGCCTCGATGCGGTCGGGGATGACGGCGTGGTCCGCGCCGCCGAGCGAGGGCACGCCGTCGATCGTGATTCGGGGTGAGCCGGCGCCGGTGATCCGCGCACCCATCGCGTTGAGCAGTCGTGCGAGGTCCACGATCTCCGGCTCGCAGGCGGCGGATTCGATGACGGTGCGCCCCCTGGCGAGGGCGGCGGCCGACATGACGTTCGCGGTGCCGAGGACGGTGGAGCCGAACGGGCCGCCGAGGAAGACGGTCTCGCCGCGCAGCCCCTCGGGCGGAGCCGAAGCGACGATGTCGCCCTCTTCGAGGGTGATGCGCGCGCCCAAGGCCCGCAGGCCGCGCAGGTGCAGGTCCACGGGGCGGTCGCCGATGGCGCACCCGCCGGGCATGGAGACGCGGGCGCGGCCGCGCCTGGCGAGGAGCGGGCCGAGTACGCAGATGCTGGCGCGCATGGTCTTGACGACCTCGTAGCGGGCGTGCGACGGGGACTCGTCCACGGACTGGAGCGTGATCCAGCCCGGGTCGGGGGGGCGTCGCTCGTCGGTGCGGCAGCACCCGAGTTCGGCGAGCAGGCCCAGCATGTTGCGGATGTCGGCCAGGTCCGGCACGTCGCGGAAGCGGACGGGCCTGTCGGTGAGGATCGCGGCGGCGAGGAGCGGGAGCGCAGCGTTCTTGGACCCGTTGACCCGGACCCGCCCTTCGAGCCTCCGCCCGCCCTCGACAACGAATCGGTCCATCCCGGCCTCCGTGCGTGTGGCGCCCCGACGAACGGGATGGTACATCGGTCGCGCGGCATCCCGAGCGGGAGACGCCGGATCGGGGTGGCCGGAGCGTGGATTCGACCCGGTGTGCTGGCGGGGTGAGGCCGCACAACCCGCACGGTCGCGCAGACCCAACCCGCCCCGCCGGATTGCTATGTCCGTGAGGTGGCAGTCTGGGCAGGGGGTTCGGAAAGTGAAGGGTGAGGCAAACGGAACCGACACGGAGGTGCATCATGCGGAGCGGGAGAGGACATCGGAACGGCGCGGGATTGATCGCGCTGGTGGGCGCGGTCGCGCTTGGCGACGCGGCGACCGCGCAGCACGACGGACCCGAGACGCTGGTGCTGACGGGGATTGTGCGCGATTTCAAAGCCCGCGAGCTGCCCGGGGGTCACACCGACTTCCAGTGGCAGCCGCGGAACAAGGACAACAAGGGTGCCTTCGGCCACTACATGAACATCGTGGCCGACCGGCTGGACACCGACGGCAAGCCCGTCTTCCGCTCGCCAGGGCACCGCGTCACGAGCCAGTGGCGCGACGGTGCGGGGCGGAACATCATGTCGCCGCGCGAGTACCTCGACTCGCGGCCCGGCGACGTATCCGGCGCGATGGAAACGCAGGGCAACGCCGTCAACTCCGCGCAGTCCTTCTCGCAGTGGTTCCGGGAACAGCCGGGCGTGAACATCTCCAAGACGATGCAGATCACGCTGCGGCGCGACCCCGACTCCGGGCACTATGTCTTCGACGACCGCACCGACCCGCAGTTCTCGAACCTCGGCGGGTTCTTCCCCATCAACGGCGACCTCTACGGCAACTACGGCAGCACCGGCAAGAACTACCACTTCACCTTCGAACTCGGCACCCAGTTCGTCTACCGGCGCAACGCGGGCCAGGTCTTCACCTTCCGCGGCGACGACGACGTCTGGGTCTTCGTGGACGGGTGGCTCGTGATCGACCTCGGCGGCGTCCACGGCGCGATCGAGCAGACGATCGACCTCGACCGCCTCGGCTGGCTCGTGGACGGGAACACCTACCAGTTGCGGTTCTTCTTCGCCGAGCGCCACACCACCGAGGCGAACTTCCGCATCACGACGTCGCTCGAACTGCGGGACATCGCCATCCCCGTCTCGGCCGCGCTGTACGACTGACCCCCCCACCGTCGCCCCACCCCCGCACGCCCGGCTCGCCCACGAAGCCGGGCGTGTCCTTTGCGCCGGGGGCGATTCGGATCGTCAGCCCTGGACGTCGATGCTGGGTCGGCGCGAGCCGTCGCCCGGGCGGAGCGAGCCGTCGGGGGCGTAGGCGGGACGCTCCTGGCGGTCCTCGCGGGCCTCTTCCTGGGCGTTGTCCTTGAGATTCCGGACGGCCTCGGCGATCTCGACGCGGTCGAGTTCCTCCTGCTCGCGGGTCGAGGCGGGGTCGCGCGGACGGCGGGCCTCCTTGCGGGCCGCGTCGCGTGCGGCGACCTGCTCGGCCTGGTGCAGGCCGGCCACGGACTGGGCGGCGGATGTGCCGAACGCGCTCACGAGAGGAGTATCGACGCGAGGGCCGCGCGTGCTTCACCGACCACGGTCGATGGGGTTATCGGCGGGGGTTGAACCACTACATATGGCATGGCGTGGTCGCGTGCGCACGAACTGCGCCGGTCAGATGCCGAGGGTGTTCACGCCGCAGTCGACGTAGATGTTTTCGCCGGTGACGCCGGAGGAGAGGTCGCTGGCGAGGTAGACGGCGGTTCGTCCGACGTCGGCCCCTTCGACGTTGCGTCGGAGCGGGGCGCGTTCGAGGTTCAGGCGTTCGATGTCGTCCACCCCCCCCACCGCCGAGGAGGCGAGGGTGCGGAGGTAGCCGCCGGAGATGGTGTTGACGCGGATGCCCTTTTCGCCGAGTTCGGCGGCGAGGTAGCGGGCGGTGCATTCAAGGGCGGCCTTGGCGACGCCCATGACGTTGTAGCCGGGAACGACCTTCTCCGCGCCGTAGTAGGACATGGCCATGACGGAGCCGCCGCCGGAGCGTTCCATCAGGGGCGTGGCGGCGCGTGCCATGGCGAGGAGGGTGTAGGCGGAGACGTCGATGGCGGCGAGGTATGCAGCGCGGGGGGTCTGCGCGAACTTGCCGCGTGCGAGCCACTCGCGGTCGGCGAAGGCGATCGAGTGGACGAGGACGTGCAGGCGGTCGAAGGACTCGGCGTAGCGGGCGAAGGCGGCGTCGATCTGCTCGTCGCTGGAGGCGTCCATGGGCGCCAGCCACGGGTCGGCGACGCCGAGAGCCTCGACGGCGCGTCGGGTGCGGCGTTCGTTCTTCTCGCCGGGCAGGTGCGTGAACGCGCACCGGCAGCCGTGCTCGATGAGCGAGGCGGCGATGTGCCAGGCGTAGGAGCGCTCGTTGGCGATGCCGACGATGAGGGCGTGGCGTCCTTCGAGGAGTTTCATGCGCGGCTCCGGTGTCGAGGGAGTTAGAGAAGTAGAGGGTAGGAGACGGGGCCTGGAAAGGCCCCGCCCCAAGCGGCAAACCCCCCGCCCTGCGCGCTACAGCCCCCGCCCGTCGCACGCGATGCGCCGTTTGGAGGTCAGTGCGGGTCGATGGAGCGGAGGAGAGGGCCGGGGAGCAGCAGGCTGAGCAGGCCGGCGAGGGCGAGGGCCGCAGCGGTGGCGACGAAGGCGGCGTGCAGGCCCAGGGCGTGGTGCAGGCGTTCGGCGGCGAGCGAGCCGATGCCCGCAAACGCCCACGCCCCGCCCATCATGAGGCTGGAGGCGAGGCTGGTGCGGTGCGGGAGGAGGCGTTGCGCGAGCGCGATAGTGACCGGCACCAGGCCGCCGAAGCCGACGCCGGCGATGATCGTGAGGGCGAAGGCGGCGGGGATGGACGAGTTGGGGATGAGGGCGGCGGCGGCCGCGCCGAGCATGGGGACGGCGACGAGGGCGGCCTGTTCGTGATGGGCGCGGAGGAACCAGCCCGCGGCCAGGCCCGCGCCGCCCATGCCGATCTGCATGGCGGCCTGCATCGCGCCGTTGATGGCGCTGGCGCGCTGGGCGAGGTCGAGCGCGAGCGGGTCGGCGGAGGCGTGCGAGCGGACGCGCTGCTCGACCCACGCGAGCAGCAGGTAGACGAGCGCCATGTTCACGCTGAAGCGCACGAAGTTGCCTGCGTAGAGGAGCCAGAGGGCGGCCCAGCGCCGGCGACGGTCCGCGCGGCTGAGGGCGCGGTGCGTCTCGTGGGCGTCGTGGCGACGGTGCGGGACGGCGTGGATGGCCCAGGCGAGGGCGGCCGCGACGGCGACGCCGGGGATGGCGAGCCACGCGAGCGATTCGATGCCGAAGCGCGCGGCCTGGTGCGGGGGGAGGACGTTGCCGAGGATGCCGCCCGTCATCCCGGCGAGGAAGAAGACGGAGACGGCGAGCGATCGTCGCCGGCCGGCGAGTTGGCCGACGGCGGCGACGGCGGGCGGGTGGAACGCGCCGACCCCGACCGCGCCCGCGCTGTAGAGCGCGAGCAGCGCAGTGAACGAGGGGGCGAAGGGCATGGCGCAGATGGCGGCGGCGGCGATGAGGAGGCCGAGCGTGCCGATCGAGCGCGTGTTGAAGCGGTCGCTGACGAATGCGGCGGCGGGCTGGACGAGGCCGCTGGTGACGGAGCCGACGGCGAGGAGGAGCGCGACCTGCGCGGGCGTGGCGTCGAGGCGTGCGCGGAAGAGCGGGAGGAGGCCGATGGGGAGGAAGGAGTAGAAGTCCACGGCGGTGTGCGCGCCGATGGCGATTCCGGCGCGGAGGCGCGGGGCGGCGACTGCGCCGAGCGAAGCGATCTGGTGCGGCGATGTCTCGCGGATGGTTCGGTCCACGAAGGGGAGTTGTAGGACCGGCGAGACCGCCACGTGATCAGACTGTTCGGGTAACCCGAACCGCGACTGCGCTCGCAAGTGGCGAAAGTTCTGGCCGGCCGCCGCTTTCGCGGCCCGATCCGACGCGATTCGACGCACCTGGAACCGAAGAAGCGGCCCGGATGCCGCGGCAATGCCCATCGCGCAGAGTTTGCGGGCCGCGGGCCGAGCCCGGCTGCTCCGATCCGTGAAACCCTCACGCACCGGAAAGCGAACCTTGATCTGGAGAGTCTGGAGAATTCGGGGGATCGTGCTTCGCGTGACGACGAGATCGAGATATGATGGGGTAACCACGGGGGCGCCAGACGGACGGGGCCTCCGCACCTGGTTCGTGCATCTCACAGGCAAGAGGGAGACTCAACAATGAAGACGATGCGGATCGCGATGCTTGCTGCGCTCGCGGGTGGCGTGACGGGCGCGGCGTCGGGTCAGAACATCCTGATCACGGAGCACAACACGCAGACCGTGTACAAGATGAACGTGTACACCAACGTGATCACGCCGCTGATCACGTACGGGGACCCGAGCGTCCGACTGGCCGGGATCGAGCGCGGTCCGAGCGGTGCGTTCTACGTGGCGAACGGCCCGCTGCCGGTGCAGGACCCGAGCACGGCGACGATCTTCAAGATCAAGGGCCTGCTGGGCGGTGCGCCGGTGAGCAGCGTCTTCGCGCAGAACGATCCGCTGCAGAACCCGATCGGCCTTCGCTACCACGCGGCTACGAACAACCTGCTGGCGGTCAACAACCCGCCCGAGAACTCGATGCAGCAGCCCGCGTTCGACGGCATCCTCGGGTACGACCTGGGCAACGGCAGCATGACGCAGGTCTTCCAGCAGCCGCCGACGAACGATCCGCCGCCCGCCTACCGGCAGGGCGCCCGCATGATCGCCGACCCGTCGGGCGCGGGTGACTTCATCGCCACCTCGCTCAACGGCGGCTCGTACGACGGCGGCTCCGGTGACATCAACAAGGGCAGCACCCTCTGGCGCGTCAACGTCGACGGCAGCCTGAACGGCACGGTGTCGCTCCTCGCCGACCTCAGCAACACCTCCATCGGCACGCCGCTCACCTTCGTCCGCGGCGTCGCCTCCGGACCCTCCGGCGAACTCTACATCACCGACCTCAGCACCGACACGCTGTACCGCATCGACCTCGACGGCGGCGGGAACTTCTCGAGCATCTCCTCCGTCGTCAGCATCGGGCAGGGCAGCGGCATGCTCGACGTCATCTACCACCCCATCACCAACAAACTCTACTTCTCCACCTCCAACAGCGACGAACTCTACAGCGTCAACCTCGACGGCTCGGGCCTCTCCCTCATCGCCTCGAACTTCGAGGCACGCAACTTCTACCTCGTCCCCGCCCCCGGCTCGCTCGCCCTGCTCGGGATCGGCTCGCTCGTCGCCATGCGCCGCCGACGCTGAGTGCGACGCTCGACATCCTGATTCCTCTGACGCCCGGCGGGACGACCGCCGGGCGTTTTTCATCGGGTTCACGGGGCGGGAAAGCCCCCGGATCATCGGACCTTGGCGTGTGAATGGAACCCTCGGAACGTTTGGTCGAAGCGGGATTGGGCGATATCTTGACGTCGGGGGTGGAATCGCTGTCGGATTGTCGTGATCGACCGGGCCGTCGCGGGCCGGTCCTGAGGAGGCGTGTCATGCTGTTTCGCTCGTTGATCGCCGCGGTTCTTGTCGCACTCCTTGCGCCGCTGGGCGCGTGGGGGCAGGATGAGGGCGTGCCCGCGGAGCGGGTTCGGTACGACGGGCAGAAGGTGGTGCGGGTCGAGCCGCGCACGGCGCGGCAACTGACGGCGACCGTGAACCTGGCAACGACGATCTGGTCGGAGCGCGTGGGGCTTGGCCCGATCGAGGTGATGGTGACGCCGGAGGCGCTCGAGGCGCTGCGCGGGGTTGGCCTCGACCCGGTGGTGCTGATCGAGGACGTGCAGGCGCTGATCGACGCCGAGCGGGTCGAGATCGAGCGCCGGCGCACGCTGCGCGACCTGACCTGGTTCGAGAACTACCGGACGAACGCGGAGTACCTGGCGTACTACAGCGGGCTTGCCGCGGAGTTCCCCGCGATGGCGTCGCTGAGCACGATCGGGCAGTCGCTCCAGAACCGGCCGATCGTCGCGCTGCGGGTGACGGGCACGGGCGGGCAGTCGCCCAAGCCGCAACTCATCTTCAACGGATGCCAGCACGCGCGCGAGTGGGTCAGCCCGATGACGGTGACGTTCATCGCGGACCAGTTGCTGCGGCAGTACGGCGTCGATTCGCGCGTGACGGACCTGATGGACCGCTTCGAGTTCCTGATCGTGCCGATCGTGAACCCGGACGGGTATGAGTACTCGTGGAGCACCGACCGGATGTGGCGCAAGAACCGTCGCCAGAACAGCGGGGGGACGTGGGGCGTGGACCTGAACCGCAACTGGGACATCAACTGGGGGGGCGAGGGGTCGAGCGGGAGCGGGTCGAGCGAGACCTACCGCGGCACCGCGCCGTTCTCCGAGCCGGAGACGCAGGTGGCGCGCGACTACATCCTCGCGCAGCCGCACGGGCGGGCGCACATCGATTTCCACAGTTTCTCGCAGTTGATCCTGTACCCCTGGGGCTACACCACGGCCAAGCCGCCCGAGCCGGACAACTCGAACTTCGAGCAGATGGGGGTGCAGATGGCGGCGGCGATCAAGGCGGTGCACAACAAGACCTATGTGCCGCAGCACGCGATCGAGTTGTACGCGGCGTCGGGCATCATGTCGGACTGGACGTACACGGCGGGGCTGTACGGGTTCACGATCGAGTTGAGGCCGGCGTCGAGCAATCCCGGATTCCTGCTGCCGCCGGAGGAGATCATCCCGACGGGGGAGGAGAACTTCGCGGCGATCCTGACGCTGGCCGAGTCGATCCGGGACCTGCCGGCGTCGATCTCGCTGCCGAACGGCGTGCCTACATACGTCGAGGCGGACGCGCCCGCGACGCTCGCGGTTCGGGTCGATCCGGGTGGGAGCGTGGTGGTCGCGGGGTCGGAGTCGGTGTGGACGCGGATCACGTCGGGCGGCTTCACGCAGGCAGTGCTGACGCCGACGGGCGGCAAGGCGTACGAGGCGACGCTCCCGGCCGTCGCGTGCGGGCGGACCATCGAGTTCTACTTCACCGCGGAACTGGCCGACGGCTCGACGCTGACGTACCCGTCCGGCGGCGCGAGCGATCCGTTCTCGGTCGAGGCGCAGCAGGTCATCTTCGCGGACGACTTCGACGCCGACCGGGGATGGACGGTCGGCGCGCCGGGCGACGATGCGCCGCGCGGCATCTGGGGGCGCATGGCGCCGCAGCAGACGACCAGCGGCGGGCAGGTCGTGCAGCCCGGGTGGGTCGTCGTCGGGCAGAACTGCTTCGTGACCGACGGGCGCGCGGGCAGCAGCGCGGGATCGTGGGACGTGGACGAGGGCAAGACGACGCTGCTCAGCCCGGTGTTCGACCTGTCGGACGCGACCGAGCCAGTGGTTTCGTACTGGCGGTGGTACTCGAACCACGCGGGCGCCGGGCCGTACTCGGACGTGTTCGTCGTGGACGTCTCCAACGACGGCGGCGCGACGTGGAAGAACCTGGAGACCGTCGGGCCTGCGGGCGCGGAGGTCGAGGGCGGGTGGTACTTCGTGCAGCACGCGCTGAGCGGCGTGGTCGAGCCGACGGCGCAGGTGCGCCTGCGCTTCGTGGCGTCGGACTACGACCCGCAGTCGCTGGTCGAGGCGTGCATCGACGATTTCCGCGTGCTTTCGAGTTGCCCGCGTCGCCCGGGCGACTACAACGGCGACACCGTCGTGGACACGTTGGACTTCCTCGCCTTCTTGAACGACTGGGTGGCGGGCAACCCGAAAGCGGACTGGAACGGCGACACGAAGATCGACACGCTGGACTTCCTCGCGTTCCTGAACGACTGGACGCTCGGCTGACCCGGGGCGGACGCGGGCCGCGCGCATAGACTCCCTCCGAGAACGAATGAAGGGAGGGTGCGCCGTGGACAAGGGAACGCTGATCGGCCTGCTGAACGAGGATCTGGCGCGCGAGTACGCGGCGGTGATCCAGTACCTCACCTACGCCGCGCGCGTGAGCGGCCCGTACCGCCCGGAACTGAGCAAGTTCTTCATGGCCGAGGTGCCGGACGAGACCGCGCACGCGCATACGCTGGCGAACAAGATCGTCGCGCTGGGGGGTGTGCCGACGGCGGCGGCGGTGCCGGTGCCCGTGCCGGAGGGCAACCGCGCGATGCTCGAAGCGGTGCTCGATGCCGAGAGCGACGCGGTGCGCCGCTACACCGAGCGGGCGCGGCAGGCGGAGCAGGCCGGGGACAAGGGGCTGCAGGTCACACTCGAGGACATGGTCCGCGACGAGACGGACCACCGCGACGAGACGGCGCGCATCCTGCGGGACTGGCCGCTCTGAGCGGAGGGGCCTCCGGCCTACGATTTCGCCATGAGCGACGCCCCGCTGCGCGACATCGTGCGGGCTGACCTGCCCGAACTCGTGGCGATCCGCCACGACCTGCACCGGCACCCGGAACTCGGGTACGAGGAAGAGCGCACGAGCGGCGTGGTGCAGCGCGAACTGAAGGCCGCGGGCGTGGCGTTCAGGGCGGGCGTGGCGCGGACGGGCGTGGTTGCGCACATCCCGGCGACGGAGCGAACGGACCGGCCTGCGGTCGCGCTGCGGGCGGACATGGACGCGCTGCCGATCGTGGAGGCGAGCGGGCGGCCGTACGCGTCGAGCCGGCCGGGCGTGATGCACGCCTGCGGGCACGACGGGCACACGACGATCCTGATCGGGGCGGCCCGCGCGCTGAGCCGCGTGCCGCGCCGCCCGAACCCGGTGACGTTCCTTTTCCAGCCCGCCGAGGAGGGGGGGGCCGGCGGCGAGCGGATGTGCGACGAGGGCGCGCTGCTGGGCGACGAGGGGGGGGGCGTCGGCCCGCGCGTCGGCTCCATCTTCGGGCTGCACGGCTGGCCGCAGTTGCCGCTGGGCGTCGTGGCGACGCGACCCGGCCCGCTGCTGGCGGCGACGGACGACTTCGTGGTGAAGGTGCGCGGGGTGGGCGGGCACGCGGCGTTCCCGCACCTGGCCCGCGACCCGGTGGTGGCGGCGGCGCACGTGGTGACGGCCCTGCAGACGCTCGCCTCGCGCAACGCCAGCCCGCTGGACTCGGTCGTCTGCACGGTCGGGCGCATCGCGGGCGGGATAGCGAACAACGTCATCCCGCCGGAGGTCGAACTGGTTGGCACGGTGCGCACGCTGCGGGCCGAGACGCGGCGCCTGGCCCGCGAGCGGTTCTTCGGCATCGCCGAGGCGACGGCGGCGGCGTTCGGGTGCCGGGCCGAGATCGACTGGCAGGATGGGTACCCGGCCACCGTGAACGACGCCGCACTGACGGAGCGGTTCTTCGCCGTGGCCCGCGACGGCCTGGGGGCGGAGCGCGTGGCGGTCGCCCCCGAGCCGGTGATGGGCGGCGAGGACTTCAGTTACTACGGTCGGCACGTGCCCGCGTGCTTTTACATGCTGGGGCTGCTCGCGCCCGGC
>DAOMNQ010000031.1:0-36207 GCA_035443945.1 Phycisphaerales bacterium
GTCCTGTCGGCGACCTCGCTCGTGAGCATCAACGTGCAGGGCGCGGGCTCCGCCAACCACGGCGTCCTCACGTCCACCGGCGCCACCACGATCTCCGGCGGCTTCACCGCGGCGTACATCAACGGATACGTCCCCGCTGAAGGCACGTTCTTCGACGTGCTGACGGCGACCGGCGGGCGCACCGGCGAGTTCACGTCGGCCGCTCTGCCGACCTCGCCACCGACCGACAAAACCGTGCTGATCTACGAGGGGACGCGAGTGCGGATGCTCTCGACGGACCTGGCGGACCTTAACCTGGACGGCACCACGAACTCGCTGGACTTCGTGCTCTTCCTGAACTGGTACACATCCCTCGATTCGCGCGCGGACACCAACGGCGACGGGAACATCAACTCGCTCGACTTCATCCTCTACCTGAACTGGTTCACCGACGGCTGATCCACGGAGTGTGCGGGTCGGCGAACGCGGCCGATGGTCGCTCGGCAGCGTGCCGGCGTTTCGCCCGCACGCGGCGGTCATCCCTTCAGATTCGCCCGGATGCGCGACAGAATCTCCGTCGAGACCGCCTCGTCGCCCACGATGCCGACGCGGATGCGAACCGCCGTCGTCGTGTCCGACTTCTTCTCCATGGCGATGTTCACCTCGCTGTCGTCCGCGCGCCGGGCGACGACGATCGAGTTGAAGGCGTCCTGAGACTCTCGCTTCAGCGTGAACCCGAGATCGTCCACCGCCTTCAACGCGGCCGCGTGCACCTCCGCCAGCGGCGCATCCTCGACCGATTCCAGCCGCCCCTCGGTGTACATGTACGTCCCCGCGATGCCCGCCGCCGCCGCCCCGGCGACCAGCGCGACCGTGCATCCGGGGCACATCACCGCGACGCCGAGCAGCACGGATGCAA
Organism: Phycisphaerales bacterium; assembly: GCA_035443945.1. GTDB lineage: Bacteria > Planctomycetota > Phycisphaerae > Phycisphaerales > UBA1924 > CAADGN01. The sequence continues at coordinate 899 of DAOMNQ010000031.1, forward strand.
CGGTGCGGAGCGTGTTCTCACGCTTCATCGTCAGCCTCCTTGCCACCCGCGGAATGCCCTCACAACACGGCCTCATGCCGGTGTCGACTTCATTCCATACGCACGCGGCGTGCACGGGTTTGCGGGTTCGCACCGGCCGAAGCCCCGGTTCGGGCCTTGTTCACGAGCCCCCGCACAATGCGCCCCGACACTATGCCGCGCACACTCGTCCCGCTCGCGGCGCGAATGCCGTTGCGACGAGTGGGCGCGCGGCGTTCGCGTCAGCGGCGACTCGCCGACTTCCTGCTTCCGGCCCCCGCCTTGCGCGCGGCGACGGCCTTGCTCGCACGCACGGGCTTCGCCCCCGCCTTGCGCGCCGGCGTGCGCTGCAGCGCCGCCTCGTACCGCTCCACGAACTTCTTCACCGTCGCCTTCCTGATCGTCCGTCCCACAACCTCCAGCGGCACGTCGTCGAGCGTCTTGAACCGCACGCACGACTTGCCCATGTCCAGTTTCTTCCCCGTTTTCGTCCACGCCTCGCGGAACTCCGCCTCGTCCTCCGGCGACAGGTACACGAACATGAGATATAGCGAAACGTAGTTCTTCTGCGACGCCAAACACGCGAACGGCAGCGGCTGCTTCGGGTCGCAGTGGTACCCCGCCGGGTACACGCCGTGCGGCACGCAGTACCCGATCATCCCGTACTGCATCCGCTCCTCGAACCCCTTGCCCAGGTTCTTCAGGATCACCGCCCGCACTGCCTCGACCGTCTTGCGCCGATCCTCGGGCAGCGAGGCGAGATACTCCTTGACGCTGGCGGCTTTGCTCTGCATGATCCCAGCATATCGCGCCGGCACTCCCATCGGAACCAAAGAGTGCCCCTCCGAACTCGCAGGCCCGGGGTTGAGCCGACTCGGGCTTTCCGATACGCTGGCCCGGGGGCCGCCGTGTGGGGGCGAGGAACGCCACGGGAGGGCCGCATGGCACGGAAGATCCAGCGAATATCGCTCTCAGCCGTTCTGATTGTGGTCGTGACGGCGGACGTTGCCGCGGCTCAACATGCCTGCCTTCACGAGAAACTCACCGCTTCCGACGGGAAGCACGACGACGGCTTCGGTTGGGGGCTGGCCCTGTGCGGCCCGGTGGCGGCTGTCGGGGCCTTCGGCGCCATGGACCACGGCTACTTCACGGGCGCGGTCTACATCCTGGAACATGACGGCGCGGGCTGGGCCGAGCGGGCGCGCATCGTCGCGCCGGACGCGGCGCAGAGCGATTACTTCGGCGTGTCTGTCGCCATGTCGCCGGGCCTGCTCGTCGCCGGCGCGCCTGGCGCGTTCCCGAGCGATGAATCCGGCAAGGTCCACATCTTCCGCAACTACGACGGCCAATGGCTCCACGAGCACACGCTGATCGGCTCGCAGGCCGGACCCTCGGCGAGGTTCGGGCGCAGCGTGGCCGTGCAGGGCACGCGCATCGTCGTCGGCTCGGCGGAGGACTACTACGTCGCCGACACCGGCAAGGCGTACGTCTTCGAGGTGGACCCCGACAACCCCGACGAGGGATGGAAGGAAGTCGCCGCGCTGCGAGCCTCGGACGGCGCGGGCAAGGACCAATTCGGCACCGCCGTCGCCATCTCGGGTGACTGCGTCATCGTCGGAGCGCCGCAGCACGGCAACAGCAACGCGGGCGCCGGGTACGTCTTCCGCCGCACGCCCGACGGCGAATGGGTCGAGGAGGCCAAGTTCCCCGCCTCGACAGGCTCGCAAGCCGGCTCGGCCGTGGCCATCTCCGGGAATCTCGCCGTCATGGGACGACCCGGCGGCTCCAACGGCCGAATCGATATCTACCGTCACGACGGCACAGCGTGGGTCTTCGAGCACTTCGTCAGCAGCGGCAGCAACCGGTTCGGCTGGTCTGTCGCGTGCGAAGGCGACATCGTCGTTGCGGGCGGGCGTTCGGACTGGGACTACGGTGGAAAGCACGTGGCCCGCGTCTACCGGCGGCAGGGCGGCGCGTGGGTGCTCACCGACGGGCTGCGCACCGACTGGCCTCCCGTCACGGACGACTTCTCTCGAACGCTCGCCATGGACGGGAACGTCGTCCTCGTCGGCGCATACCGGGACGGTACCGATCCCTTCAACCAGCCCGGCGCCGCCTACGTCTTCGGCCTCAACGGATGCTCCTACTGCCCGGCCGATTTCAACATCGACGGCGCGGTCAACTCGCTCGACGTCCTCGCGTTCCTCACGGCGTACGTCGCGGGCGAGCCGACGGCGGATTTCAACGGCGACGGGACCGTCAACACGCTGGACGTGCTCGCCTTTCTCGGCGCATGGTCGGCGGGGTGCGAGTGAATCCCAGCGTCGGTCTCCTCACGGCCGGCTCGGCTCGGGGCGAGATTCGCCGAGGATCGGGCTGGGCTTCGGAGGATGGTCGATGGGTCGGATGCCGGCCATCACGCGCTCGACGGCCTCGGCTGGGTTGTCGGTTGCCGAGAACAGTTCGAGGTCGACGGGATCGATGGTGCCCTCGGGGACGAGCGTGCTGCGCAAGAACTCGCCGAGCGGTCGCCAGTAGTCTCGCCCCATGATGACGACGGGGAAGTGCTCGATCTTCCCGGTCTGGATGAGCGTGCCCGTTTCGAAGACCTCGTCGAGCGTGCCGTAGCCGCCGGGGAGGACGACGAACGCCGACGAGTACTTCACCAGCATCACCTTGCGCACAAAGAAATAGTTGAACTCGATGAACTTGTCGAGGTAGGGGTTGGGTTCCTGCTCTCTGGGCAGCAGGATGTTGCACCCGATGCTCAGCCCGCCGGCGTCCTTGGCTCCGCGGTTGGCGGCCTCCATGATGCCGGGGCCGCCGCCGGTCATCACGGCGAAGCCGGCCTCGGCGAGTTTGCGCCCGACCTCGCGGGCCATCGCGTAGTAGCGGTGATCCTCCTTGAACCGCGCCGAGCCGAAGACGGTGACGCACGGGCCGACGAAGTGCAGGGCGCGGAACCCGCGGATGAACTCCGCCGTGATGCGCAGGACACGGAAGAACTCCTCGGTCCGCGAGCGCGGGCCGGCGAGCATCCGACCCTCGAGCGGCGAACGCGTGCCCTTGCCCCACCTGTGGGCGCTGCCGTTCGGCGGTCGTGCGGATCGGTGATGGGGCGCTTCGTCGGGCATCGGATGCAGCAAGGGTACGGCCGTGACGTCGAGGAATGGAGAGTATCGGCGATCTGGTACGGCCGAGTCCAGCGCGCCGGAACGCCAGCCGTCCCGCCGCGCAGTACGCTTGGCGCATGTGGCGCGTGTGGATCGACACGGGAGGAACGTTCACCGACTGCCTCGCCTTGGGGCCGGGGGGCGAGGTGCGGCGCGCGAAGGCGCTCAGCGCGGGCGTCGTGCGCGGGCGCGTGCTCGAACGGCTCGGCCCTTCATCGGCACGGGTCGAGTGCGCGTGGGCGGAGGATGAAGGCCGATTCGCCGGTGGGATGTCGCTGCGCCCCGTCGCCAACGGAGGGATGTCCGCGTGCGTCGTGTCGTTCGATGCCGGTGCGCGTGTACTCGCGGTGGGCGACGAGTGGCCCGCCTGGGCAGTAGCGGGCGCGGCGTTCGAGTTGGCCGCGGCGGAGGAAGCGCCGACCCTCGCGGCGCGCATGGTGACGGGGACTCCCGTGGGCACTCCGCTGCCCGGCATGGAGATGCGACTCGGCACCACGCGCGCCACGAATGCGCTGCTCGAACGGCGCGGGGGACGGGTCGCGCTGTTCGTGACACGCGGGTTCGGCGACCTGCTCCTCATCGGCGACCAGAGCCGACCCGACCTCTTCGCCCTGCGCATCGAGCGGCCCGCGCCGCTGTGCGAGGCGGCGGTCGAAGTGGACGAGCGCCTCGACGCGCACGGGTGCGTGCTGCGCGAGCCGGACCTGGAGGCGGTCGAGCGCGAGGCGCGGCGGCTGGCCGATCTGGGCGTTCAGGCCGCGGCGGTCGCGCTCCTGCACTCGTGGACAAACCCGACGCACGAGCGGGCCGTCGTCGAGGCTGTACGGCGTGGTGGGATCGAGCGTGTCGTGGCGTCGAGCGACCTGTCGTCGCGGATCAAACTGCTTTGGCGCGCGGAGACGGCCGTCGTCGATGCGTACCTCGCGGGCGTCGTGGAGGACTACCTCGACCGCGTGCGCGAGTCGCTCGGCGGGTCACCCCTGCTGGTGATGACGAGCGCGGGCGGGCTGGTGCGGCGCGAGCGCGTCCGGCCCGTGGACATGCTGCTCAGCGGGCCGGCGGGCGGGGTCGTGGGCGCGGCGGAGGCAGCACGCCGGGCGGGGTTTCAGCGGGCGATCGCCCTGGACATGGGCGGAACGAGCACCGATGTTTCCAGGATTGACGGCACGCCCGCTCGCCGGTTCGAGACGCGCGTCGGCACGGCCCGGATCGTCGCGCCGTGCGTCGCGGTCGAGACCGTCGCCGCGGGCGGAGGGTCAGTCTGCTGCGCCGAGCGAGGCGAGTTGCGCGTGGGGCCGGAGAGCGCGGGCGCGAGTCCAGGCCCGGCGTGCTACGGCGCGGGCGGGCCGCTCACGCTCACCGACGCAAACCTGCTCCTCGGACGCCTCGACGCCTCGCGCTTCGGAGTGCCGGCGGACGGGGCAGCGGCGGCACGCCGCGCCGACGAGGCGCTCGCGGCGACGGACGGCGCGATGACGCGCGAGGCGCTGCTCGAAGGGTTCGTCGAGATCGCGGACGAGCGCATGGCCGACGCCGTGCGGCGGGTTTCTGCGCGCGAGGGGTACGACCCGGCGGACTACGCGCTCGTGGCGTTCGGGGGCGCAGGCCCGCAGCACGCGTGCGGGATCGCACGCCGCCTGGGCGTTCGCACGGTGGTGGTGCCGCCCGACGCGGGGCTGCTGAGCGCGGCCGGTCTCGGCGCGGCCCGAATCGAGCGATTCGCCGAGCGGGCCGTGATGCGCCCTTTGGCGGGCGAAGAGGCGTGGCTGCGCACTCTGGAAGCCGAGGTCGAACAGCGGGCGCGGACCGCTGTGACCGAAGAGGGTGTTCACGCCGACGCCGTGACGACGCTGCGCGTATGGCTGGACCTTCGGTTCGAGGGTCAGGACGAGACCGTCGAAGTCGAAGCGGGGCCCGGGGCGCGGGAGCGGTTCGAGGCGCGGCACCGTGCGCTGTTCGGGAGTGCCGCGGCGGGACGTGTGGTCGAGGTGGTTTCGGTGCGGGCGGCGGCGGCCGGGCCGGGCGGGGAGGCTCATCTCACGCGGAGGCGCGGAGTCGCGGAGGAGGAGAAGCGGAGCGGGCGCGTGTGGGTTGGAGGGTCGTGGCGGGGGTGCGTGATCGTTGAGCGTGACAGCCTCGCGCCTGGAGCGACGCTGGAGGGACCCGGACTTGTGACCGAGCCGCACTGCACGACGTTTGTCGAGCCGGGGTGGTCGCTCCGCGTTTCGGACTGCGGAGCACTGGTGCTGACGGGCGGCGGGGCGGGCCGCACGGCCGAGCAATCCGAGACGGTGCGCGCGGAACTGTTCATCAACAGGCTCTCTTCGCTCGCGGAGGAGATGGGCGAGCGGCTCCGGCGCAGCGCGTTGTCAGTGAACGTGAAGGAGCGGCTGGACTTCTCGTGCGCGATCGTGGACGCCGAGGGCGAACTGGTGGCCAGCGCGCCGCACGTGCCGGTCCACCTGGGCGCGCTGGGCGCGTGTGTGCGCGCCGTGCGCGACGCGCTGGGCACGGACTTCGGGGGCGAGGTCGCGATCTCCAACCATCCCGGTTTCGGCGGGGCACACCTGCCCGACGTGACGGTGATGCTGGCGGTCCACGACGGCGGCGGCTCGTTGCTGGGATACGCGGCGTGCCGCGCCCACCACGCGGAGATCGGGGGGATCGCGCCCGGCTCGATGCCCGCGGACTCGCGGAGCCTGGCGGAGGAGGGCGTGGTGATCGCCCCGATGACGCTCGGGCCGCTCGGTTCGATCGACCGGTCGGCAGCACGGGCGATCTTCGAGCGCGGGCCACACCCGAGCCGCGACGCGGCGACGAACGCGGCGGACCTGCTGGCGCAGGTCGAGGCCGTGGCGTACGGCGCGGAGGGGCTGCGCTCGCTCGCCCGGGCGTTCGGTGCGCAGGCCGCCCGCCGGTTCATGGGTGCCCTGAAGGCTCGCGCCGAGGAACGCGTCCGCGATGCGCTCCGCCGGCACGCCCCGGGCGTGGTCAGCCTCGACGATGCGCTCGACGACGGCACGCCGTTGCGCGTGCGGGTCGAGACGCGTGGCGATCGCGCGATCATTGACTTCGGGGGCACGTCGGGCGTTCATCCGGGCAACCTGAACGCGACCGAGGCGATCGTACGGAGCGTGATCGTGTACGTGCTGCGGGTGATGATCGACGAACCGATGCCGCTCAACGAGGGCCTGCTGCGGGCCGTGGAGGTCCGTGTGCCCGAGGGGATGCTGCGCCCGCGGTTCGGCGCGGACCCTGCGCTCTGCCCGGCGGTGGCGGCCGGGAACGTGGAGACGAGCCAGCGCATCGCCGACCTCCTGGTGCGCGCCCTCGGGCTGTGCGCCGGCGGGCAGGCGACGATGAACAACGTGGCGTTCGGCGACGAGCGGGGCGGGTGCTACGAGACCATCGGCGGCGGCGCGGGCGCGGGGCCGGGCTTCGACGGGGCCTCCGCCGTGCAGGTACACATGACCAATACGCGCATCACCGACGCGGAAGTCATCGAGCGACGCTACCCGGTGCGCATCGTGCGCTTCGCCGTGCGCCGCGGCTCGGGCGGCGCGGGGCGATGGCGCGGCGGCGACGGCCTCGTGCGCGAGATCGAGTTTCTCGCGCCCGCGTTCATCTCGATCAACGCGCAGCGGCGCGCGCGCGGCGCGCCCGGTGCTCGGGGCGCGACCGACGGCCGGCCGGGGCACGAGCGCCTTGTGCGCACGAACGGAAGTGAGGAAACGCTAACCGGCCGCTGCGGGGCGTGCGCCGCACCGGGAGACCGTCTTGTGGTCGAGACGCCGGGTGGAGGCGGGTGGGGTAATTCTGTTGGGTAGGAGTGCCGGTTTCTGGCCAGTGCGTGCGGTTTTTCGGGTAACCTCTGGGTCGATCCGGGAGTTTCGGAGTTGCTCCTCCTTGACCCACCCCCCAGTAAAACGATTAATCTGTCTGTTGTCTGTTGAGACCGGCTCTCGTGCGGTGGGCCCCGGCGACGGACCGTCGGGCGTACGAGAGGCGGCCTTCATCTCGCAGAGGATACGGCACCCCATGGTTACCACATCGACACCGACCGGGTCACCCCCGGCGACCGGATCGCAGGAGGGGTACTTCCTGCAGCCCATGCACCCCGCACCCGTCTGCTGGCAGGCGCTCACCGATGACACCGGCGTCTGCGTTCTGGTGCATGACACAGACGGCAGGATCGAGTTCGTGAACGGCGAAGCGGCGCGTGTCCTCGGCGTGACTCCCGATGCCGTGCGCGGGCAGCACCTCCGTGTTGCCATGCCGACGGAAGTCGCCGACGAGAGAGTCCAGTTCGCCCGCCGTGCGATCGAGAGCGGCAAGCCGCTGATCGTCGACGGCATGTTCGGTGGCCGAATGCGCCGCGCCCATGTCCGCCCCATCCCGACCGAGCGGGGAGAACCCGCCCGCGTTCTGATCGTCTGCCATCCGATCTCCGCGACGACCGCGCCCGAGCCAGGCGTCGAGCGGATCGAAGCCAAGCACGCCGATGAGGGACCGATCGGCACGCTCACGCCGCGCGAGCGCGAGGTGCTGGCCCTCATCGGCCAGGGCCTCTCCACGGCCGATATCGCCAAGAAACTGCACCGGAGCGTCAAGACGGTCGAGTGGCACCGGGTCTCCCTCGGCAACAAACTCGCGGCGTCGAACCGCGTCGAACTTGCGCGCATCGCGATCCGCGCCGGGCTGGCTTCGCTCGACGAGTGAGGCACGCGCCACGGCGCTCGCCGCTTCACCCGGCTTGTATCGTCGCGGTCCCGCTCCGGACACGCCGGCACGCCCGCTCGGCGTCGGCTCTATGCTTCGCCGGCGGTCGGGGCAACCGTGCCTCGGGGCGTCGGTAGAGGACGTGCGATGGCGGGCAGACACGGGATCGCAGCGCTGGTCGCGGTGTTCATGCTCGGTCGCACGGCCGCCGCACAGGGACTTGCTCCCGATGCTGCCGACTCTCCCGGCGTCCTCGCCTGGCTCCACTCGGACGACGCGGGACCGCACGACTTTGCCTTGGTCCGGTCGCCGGCGGCGTTCGCGACGGAGACCGGTTCGCACGATCCGTTCGAGGTCCTGGCGACGGACACGGAGTGGTCGGCCGAGGCGCTCGGCGTCGAGGGCGTCGCGCCCCACTCCCCACTGTCCCTCCGGCTCCTGTCCGTGGTCCGGTCCCCGGAGACGCACGACGCGGACGCATTCGTGATCGAGCCGCTCTCGTCCGATCGGCTCGAGGCTCGCGCCGCCGAAGTACGACTCGGCGCGCCGCTCGCTGCGCCGGACGCCGGCCGGGACACGCTGAGCCGCGACCCAGCAGCGAGGCTCGACCGCCGCATGACCGCGGGCTTCGGCAAAGATGCCGAGGAACTCACCCCGCTCTCGGACGCCTACACGATGATGCAGTGGGATGTGGGCGACTGGCTGCACCTGCGCGGCACCGGCGTCGGCCGCCGCCCCGATGAGGACGAGCGCCGGTTCCTCGCCATCGGGGCCGAGGCGGGCGTGGACATCTCGCACAACGCCGGGCTTCGCTTCGGGTACGAGTTCCTCCGCGCCGGAGCGGACGACTCGATGGGCGCCGGCCTGGGCGCGGACACACTCTTCGCCAGACTCCAGTTGCGGTTCTGACTCGCGCGGCGCCCGCGCCGGCGCGATAGACTTGCCGCGCCGGCAACCTGAACGCCGGGAGGAGGGCCGCATGGCAAAGAAGAAGGGCACCGGAGCGCAGGGCGGCGCAAAGCGTTCGTCGAAGAAGAGAGCGGGCGTCAAAAAGCCGGGTTCGGCCAGGACTCCAGGCCCCGGACCGCACCCCACCGGCCCGGTCGCCAGGCCCGAGGCATCGCCGGATTCGCTCGCCGTCCGCAAGGAGCGGCGTCTTGAGGACACGAACGTGAAGCGGGCGATGAGCCACGTCGCCGCTCGCACCCGCGTGCAGCAGGCCAAGCGGGACTCGAAGTGAGCAGGGCGGACGGGTACGAATCACGGATCGCCTACGAGGCAAGCCGCATCCGTGCGGCGGCGGTCTACTGCTCCGACGGTCGCGTGGGCGAGCATTTCGACGACTTTCTTCAGAACGGGCTGGGGCTGCCGCGGTACGACCGGGTCGCGCTCCCCGGCGGGCCGGCGTGCCTCGCGGGGCACGCGCAGGCGAACCTGGAGGAGCAGGGCGTCGTCGACGAACTGAGGTTCCTCGTCGAGGTGCACGGGCTGAAGCGGATCGTGCTCATCGCGCACCAGGGGTGCGCGTTCTACGGCACGCGGCTTGCGCTGGGTGAGCCGCGGCTGGAACTCGTGCAGCGGGCCGACCTCGTGCGGGCGGCGGCGTTCGCGCACCGTGTGACGGGCGTGGAGCGGATCGAGGGGTATTTCGCTCGGCTCGTCGAGGGGCGGGTGCGTTTCGAGCGCGTCGATGTCTGACGCCAGGCGGTTCGCTTCGGATACGACCATGACATGGCGACGCCCGATCCGAGTGGACCGGGCGTCGCGGGTGTGCGCCGGGTTTCTTCAGGCGTTGGCGATCACGGGCAGGGCGGGTTGTTGTAGAGGTTGAGGAAGCAGAGGACGTCGAGGGAGTTGATGACGGTGTCGCCGTTGCAGTCGGCGGCCGGGTCCTGGGCGGTGTAGAGGTTCAGGAAGCAGAGGACGTCGAGCGAGTTGATCACGGTGTCGCCGTTGCAGTCGACGAAGCAGTCGTCCTCGGGGAGGATTTCCGCGCTGATCCAGTTTGTGGCGCTCATGCCGGGGAGGTCGACGGCCTGGAGGACGGCGCCGCTCTTGCTCAGTTGGTAGGCGTCCACCGTGCCGCCGTTGAACGCGCCGGTGATCCAGAGGGTGTCGTCGGCGGGGTCCCAGGCGAGGCCGTAGCCCGCGCCGCTGATGAACGAGAGCGAGACGTGCTGGAGGAGATTCCCGCTCAGGTCGTACTGCATCAGGCTGGTCAGTCCGCCCACGTTGCCCGCGATCCAGAGCGTGTTCGTCTTCCCGTCGTAGGCGATGCCGGAACTGCGGTCGACGGGGACGAAGTGGACGGTGAGGTTGTTCCAGTTGGCGTCGCCGCGGACGACGGCGAAGTTGGTGTTGAAGTCGTTGTGGGCGATGCCGTAGTTGAAGGTGCCGTCGGTAGTGCCGTCGTAGACGTCCACATACGCGGGATTGGTGTAGGGCCCGCCCCCGAGGAGATTGCCGTCGAGATCGTACTCGCGGCCGTTCTCGCCGGGGTTGCGCCCGAGGACACGGAGGCTGGCGTGGATAGCCATGGCGGACTCCTTGCCGGCGCCGCTGTTGGTGAACTGCTTGACGATCTGGCCGTTCTGCATGATGACGGCCTGGTTGGTGTCGTACGCGATCATGTAGAGACGGCTGACCTGACCCGCTGCAAACCCGGCGGTCGTGCAGAGAAGGACAGCGGCGGCGACGATCGAACTCTTCCTCAGCATGTGATCTCTCCTCGTTGCGTGCCTGGTGGGAGCGTGCGGCCGCGAACGACGCCGAGTCGCCGTCGGCGCGGCCCCGCGAGCAGTGTACCCGGAGGCCGCGGCGGACCGAGCGGGAATGCCGCAAAAGCGCGTCCGCCGGGGGACTCCCCGCAGCCCTTCCGCCCGGCAGGGTCAACTCGTGGCACGAACGAAGGTCGAACGGGCGCGGTCCTTGACGACGCCCGGGAATCGGAGCGCTCGCCCGTGGGCGACGCAGTAGACACCGGGCGTGAGGACGCCGACCGCGAAGAGGGCCTCGGTCAGGTTCTGGAGCGCGTCCGAGCGTTTCATTTCGAAGGGGCGCATCGCGCCGGTCACGACGACGGGGACGGGCGGGAGACCGATCGCGGCGTGCAGCGCCTCGCCGGTGTGCTCGAGCGTGTCGGTGCCATGGAGAACGACCACGCCCGAGACAGCGGAGGACGCCAGGGCGTCCTTGACGGCAGCGACGATGCGGGCACGGTCGGCATCGTCCATGAGCAGGCTGTCCTTGCTCATCAGTTCGACGATGCGAGTGTCGGTCGCTTCGAGACGGATGCGGCGGAGCATCCGCCGGAGGATCGAGCCGCGGTTCTCGAGCGATCCGGTGCGCTCGTCGAAGGTCTTCTCGATGGTCCCGCCCGTGGTGATGACGGTGATCGTGCGCATGGGTGAACGAGGCCCGCTTCAGTTCGGTGCGAGGAGGCGCTCGATCTCGCGGCGGAATCCGAGCACGACGTGGAGCGAGTCGGAGACGGCGTTGGCGTGCCCTTCGCGGATAACGACGATGGATCGGCCGTCGGGCGCGAGGTCCCACGCGGGAACACCGTCCGTGCCGGCGCGGAACGTGCCGCGATAGACGGTGTCGGGCGCGCCGGCCAGCGGGCGGGCGTTCTCGAACAGGATGTGGACACGCTTGATCGTCTCGCGGTCGCGGAAGAAGACCTCCGCGCTCGTCTCGCTCCACGCCGCGGTGTTCCAGAGCGGCTCTTCGCCGTGCCCCTGCGAGAGATCGACGACGGTTCGCTCGTCGGGGTAGCCTCGCAGGTAGACCCGGGGCGTGCCGCTCTGGTTCGAGACGTAGAGGAGCCATCGGCCGTCGGGCGAGAAGACCGGTGAGTGCTCGTCCGCCGCGGTCGCGACGATGGGCGATCGCTGCCCGGCGGCGATGCGCACGACGTCGCGCCCGGTGTCGGCGGAGGTCTCGACGGCGACCATCTCCGAGGTCGGACCGGGGCGCCAGGACGAGGCGACGATGGGCCTGTCCGTGCTGTACTCCTCGCGCGGCGACAACGACCCGTCCATGGGAATGGTGCTGATGCCCCACTTGCTCCCCGCGCTCAGCGTGGCCGTGATCCCCGACCCGTCGGGCTTCACGGCGAGCGCGATCGGACGGCCGAGGAGTGGGTTGCGGATCAGTTGCCGCGGTTCGGCATCGCCCGGCGTGAACGCCCAGACACCGCCCTCGCGGCCCGAGGCGAAGACAATCCGAGACGGGTTGCCGGGGTCGAATCTCGGCGAGGACTGGACGCGATCGGACGTGAGCAACTCAACGGGGTCGGCGCCTGAACGGTCGATCGGCACACGGAGCAGCGTGTTCGCGGACTGCGCGAGGGAGCCGGGGATGAGGGCGAGCGTGCCGTCGCGCGAGACAGCGAACTCGCCGGAGGCGCGGCTCGCGGACGAGAGCATGCGCTGGTTCACAAAGACCGGCGTGCCGGAGACGGCCAGCCGATCGGGATCGAAACGGACGGCGTACAACGAGTCGCCGCGCACGCACATGAGGTAGCCGTCGCTGTAGCGGGGCGCGGTGTACCCCTCCAGGAGTCTGACGGGAGGCTGGTCGCCGTCGAGGCGCATCGCGTAGATCGTCGCGTTCTGCTGGCCTTCGCCGGTTACCGCCGCGTAGAGGATCGCCTTGCCTCCGGGCAGGGCGTGCGGCCAGACGTGGGCGACCTCGCCCTTGGCGCGATCGGGCGTGGTGATCGAGACGGGCGAACCGCCGGAGGCCGCGACGCGGTAGAGGCCGGGTGTGGCTCCGATGGCGCCGAAGATGATCTCGTCGTCGCTTCCCCATGTCGCGCCCGCGACACCGTCGGAGACCGAGGCGACGTCCTGCACGAACCGTTGCGCGCCGGTGAGGCCGACACGGCGAAGGCGCCCGGGCGTGAAGAAGCCGACGGACGAGCCATCGGGGGCGAAGAACGGCATGCGGGCGTCGTCGGTGTCGGCGATCGGTTCAGCGTCGACCGAGTCCAGCCGTCGGAGGTAGAGGCGCGCGGCGGCGGCGTCCCGCGCGCGATACACGAGCAGGCCGCCGTCGGGAGAGAGCGCGATTGCACCCGCGCCGTCGGGGGCGTCAAACATGCCGTCCCCGGGCGCGACGAGCGAGAAGCGGGCGACGGGAGCGCCGCCGTTGCGGCGGGTGCGGGCGGGCCGCCCTTGAGAACGATCGCCAGCAGCGTGGCCGCGAGCGCGAGCGCGAGGCCGGCGACGATCCACGGCAACTGCGTCAGCCACGGGGAAGGCTCGGCTTCGTCGGCCTGAATCGTGCGCACTTCGGAGGGCACGTCGACGTTGGACCCGGAGAGCGCGCCGTAGGCGTCGTGGAGTTCGATGCGTGCGTCGCCGAGATCGCGCAGTCTGCGTTTCGGGTCCTTCTGGAGGCACTTGCGGAGCACTTCCCGCACCCGCCCGGGCGTGTCGGCGGGCAGTGCGGCCCAGTCCGGCTCGGAACGGAGGATGAGGGCGATGGTGTCCGAGATGGTGTCGGCACGGAACGGGGGCGCGCCGACGAGCGTCTCGTAGAGGACGCAGCCGAAACTCCAGACATCGGTGCGCTTGTCGAGGGTGCGTCCGCGGGCCTGCTCGGGGCTCATGTAGGCCGCCGTGCCGAGGATGACGCCCTCCTGGGTGTTCTCGAGGGAGGCGCTCTGCAGCGTCTCGGAGTCGCCCACGGCGCTGCTCTCGTGTGATGACTTGGCGAGTCCAAAGTCGAGCACCTTGACGAGGCCTTCCGGGGTGATCTTGACGTTGCCGGGCTTGAGATCGCGGTGGATGACGCCGCGCTCGTGGGCGGCCTCGAGTCCCTCCGCGATCTGGGCCGAGATGTGGACGGCGTCGTCGATGCCGAGAGGACCGTTGGTGAGCCGTTCCGAGAGCGTGTCGCCGGGGACGAACTCCATGACGATGTAGTGGTGTCCCTCGTGCTCTTCGAGGCCGTAGATGCCGGCGATGTTGGGGTGGTTCAGAGAGGCGAGGAGTTGGGCCTCGCGGCGGAACCTGGCCGCCCGCTCGGGGTGCTGGGCGAAGACGTCCGGCAGGACCTTGATGGCGACACGCCGATTGAGGCGGGTGTCCTTGGCGAGGTAGACGACGCCCATGCCGCCGCGGCCGAGTTCGCGCTCGATCGGGTAGGGACCGATGTTCTTGCCGGCGGTGATGCGCTGGCCGCCGAAGGAACTCTGCCACGGGGCGATGGTCGGAGCCTCGCCGCGGTCAGGGTCCGATCCGAGCGCGCCGGAGGACCCCGGGGGCGGCCGATCCCAGGAATCGGTCACGTTCCGCTGCTGCGAAGGTCGCGGGGCCCACGAGCCGGGGCGTGCGGTCCCGGAATCGTCGGCATGAGGCGGAGGAGGCGTGGGCGGCTTGGAGACGGGCGGCGGAGTCTGGCTGCCCGTCGAAGCCGCCACCGGGAACTCACCGGGGGCGAGCGTCGGCTGATCGGCGAAGCCGGGCGACCGCGAAGAGGGCGGCTTCCGCCCGGCGTCCCCGCCGGTTGGATCACCGCTTCCCTGTGGGTGGTGCTGCTCGCCCGACGCCATCCATCGCCCCCTGACCGTCTGCGAGAGAGCCTAGCAGATCGACGGGGCTGCGTCCCGGTGTACATTCAGGAATTGGCCGTAGGCTTCGGCTCTCGGGCCGCTTCTGAGGAGCCACCGAATGGAGATCGACGCGAACATCCGCCGGGCGTGGACGCTCCCGGGCCGTTTCTACGCCGGTTCGGCGGTGTATGAGCGGGCGAAGGAAGCGGTCTTTGCGCGGTCGTGGCAACTCGTGGCGGACACGGACCAGTTGCGTCTGCCGGGGCAGGTGCATCCCGTGACACTCCTCGAGGGGTGCCTCGACGAGCCGATCGTGCTGACCCGCGACCGCGCGGACACCCTGCACTGCCTGTCAAATGTCTGTACGCATCGCGGAACCCTGGTCGCCGAGGCTCCCGACAGGGCCACCTGCCTGACATGCCGCTATCACGGGCGGCGGTTCGACCTGGACGGCAGGTTCCGGTCGATGCCCGAGTTCGAGCAGTGCGAGGGGTTTCCAACGGAGAAGGACAGCCTGCCGCGTGTGCCGATGGCGGTGTGGAGGAAGTTCATCTTTGCGGGCCTGTCGCCCGCGTTCGGGTTCGAAGACCTCTCGGCGGAGATGGACCGGCGGGTCGGATTCCTGCCCATCGAGCAGGCGCGGTTCGACCCGGCACGAAGCCGCGACTACCTCGTGAAGTGCAACTGGGCGCTCTACGTCGAGAACTACCTCGAGGGGTTCCACATCCCGTTCGTGCACGCCTCGCTCGCGGCCGCGCTCGACTACGGGCAGTACCGCACCGAGACGTACCGCTACTCCAGCCTCCAACTCGGCGTGAGCAAGGGGGGGGAGGACGTGTTCGACCTTCCCGCCGACTCGCCGGACAAGGGGAGCGAGATCGCGGCGTACTACTACTGGCTCTTCCCGAACACGATGCTCAACTTCTACCCGTGGGGCGTCTCGGTGAACGTGGTGCGTCCGCTGGGCGTGGATCGGACGCGGGTGTCGTTCCTCAGTTACGTCTGGGACGAGTCGCGCATCTCGACGGGCGCGGGGGCGGAACTGGACCGGGTCGAGCGCGAGGATGAGGCGGTGGTCGAAGCCGTGCAGCGGGGCGTGCGCTCGCGGCTGTACGACAGGGGCCGGTACTCGCCGACGCGAGAGCAGGGCGTGCACCATTTCCACCGCCTGCTGGCCGAGTGGATGGGGAAGGACGGGGTCACTTCTGGATGATTCCCCCGGTTTGCGCGGCGATGGCCGCGTCTCTCGCCCGCGAGTGTCCGAAAAGCACGAAAATCGGCCCGATTCGGCCCGATCCGCGTTGTGCCCCGGGGGGCGGATCGTGTACGTTGGGCGTGGGTGTGGGGGTCGTCCGCGACGGGGGGTCGCGGTGCGAACGTGGACCATTCTGGAACGGAGAAGGAACATGCTGCGAAGAACGGCCGGTTTCATTGTTGTCGTCGCCCTTGGCGCGGCGGCCTCGTGCGGGTGGGGACAGCAGGTCGCGGCTGCCGACGGACCGATGTTCGTCGAGCGCCCGGGGCTTCAGGAGTTCTCGGGACAGTTGATCGCGCGCCCGGTGCAGGACAACGACTGGGCGAAGCGGGGTGTCGGTCTCGACGAGGCGCGGGCGAAGGCGCAGGCCGCGAAGGAGGCCGCGCTGAAGCACGAACTGGTCGAGTACGTCTGGCAGACGGACGAGTACGTGCTCGAGGTGGGCCTGGGCGCGGAGGAGCGCGTCGCGCGCGAACTGCTCGACACGGGGCTGTTCCAGTACGTGCATCCGAACTGGATCGTGTACCCGATCGGGTGTCCGAACGATCCGCTGCTGAACAACCAGTGGCACCACAACGCGAACCGGATGAGCTCGTGCGCCGGGTGGGACATCCACACGGGCAACCCGACGACGGTGGTCGCGTACTGCGATACGGGCATCCGCACGACGCACCAGGACCTGCTCCTGCACCGCCAGGAGGCGTACAACGCGGTCAACCGCGTGTGGGAGTCCGCGGGCGGGCAGATCAACGACATCAACGGACACGGCACGAACGTGACCGGGTGCGGGTCCGCCAACGGGAACAACGCGGTGGGCGTGTCGGGCGTGGGCTGGAACCTCGGCCACCGCATGATGCGGGTCTCGAACTCCAGCGGCGGCAGTTCCGACCTGAACATGCTGAACCATGCGGCGCGGACCGCGATCGAGACGGGCGACAAGGTCGCCAGCGTGAGTTACAGCGGCGTGGACAACCAGACCAACCTCACCAGCGCGACCTACATCAAGTCGCTCGGCGGGTTGCTCGTCTGGGCCGCCGGCAACGACAACCGCAACCTCACCTTCGGCAACCGCGACGCCGACGACCTGATCGTCGCGGGCGGCACGGACCAGAACGACAACAAGGCGTCGTTCTCGGCCTACGGACCCTTCGTGGACGTCGTCGCCCCGGCCGTCAGCGTCTACACGACCAGCAACAGCAGCAACAGCGCCTACGGGGGCGTGAGCGGCACCAGTTTCGCGTGCCCGCTCACCGCCGGGCTGTGCGGCCTGATCTTCTCGGCGAACCCCTCGCTCACGCCGGACGAGGTCGAGGCGATCCTCAAGCAGGGCTGCACCGACCTGGGCACGCCCGGCGTGGACAACACGTTCGGGTACGGGCGCATCAACGTCCTCGGCTCGCTCTCGCTCATCTCCACGCTCAAGTTCGACTTCCCGAACGGCCTGCCGAGCCTCGTGGACCCGCAGGGTGGCGACACCGTGCGCGTCAACGTCACCGGCACGGGCATCAACCCAGTTCCCGGCAGCGGCACGCTGCACGTGAACTCCGGCGGCGGGTGGCAGGCGATCCCGATGACGGTCGTCTCGCCGCACGTCTACGACGCGATCTTCCCCTCGTCCCCGTGCGGCTCGGCGGTCGCGTTCTACTTCAGCGCGCAGGCCGACGACAGCAAGACCTACACCTCGCCCGGCAACGCCCCGACCAACTCGCACAGCGCGCTCTCGGCCAAGGGCCTGGTCACGCTCTTCGAGGACAACTTCGACACGAACAAGGGGTGGACGGCCGGCGCGCCGGACGACGACGCCACGACCGGCCACTGGAGCCGCATGGCGCCGCAGCAGACCACCAACAACGGCATCATCGTGCAGCCCGGCTCCGTGGTCTCGGGCACGAACTGCTGGGTGACGGACGGGCGAGGCGGCAGCGCCGGGCAGTACGACGTGGACAACGGCAAGACCACGCTCTTCAGCCCCGTCTTCGACCTCGCCGGGCAGGACCCGATCGTCAGTTACTGGCGCTGGTTCTGCAACCACGCCGGCAATGGGCCGTACTCGGACGTCTTCGTCGTGGACGTCTCCACGAACGGCGGCTCGACGTGGACGAACGTCGAGACCGTCGGGCCGAGCGGGTCCGAGGTCGAGGGCGGGTGGCTCTACAAGGAGTTCAGGCTGGCCGATGTCGTGACGCCGACGAGCCAGATCCGCTTCCGGTTCATCGCCTCGGACTACAACCCGCAGTCGCTCGTCGAGGCCTGCATCGACGACTTCCGCATCACGGTCGTGGACTGCGGCGCGGACTGCCCCGCCGACTTCAACGGCGATACGGTCGTCAACTCGCTGGACGTGCTCGCGTTCCTGAACGCCTACAACGACGGCGACCCGAAGGCGGACTTCAACGGCGACACGGTCATCAACTCGCTCGACGTGCTGGCGTTCCTGAACGCCTACAACGAGGGCTGCCCGTGACCGCGGCCGCCTGACATCGCCCCAGAAGGGACGCACACGCCCGCCCCCACGCACGCCGCCGGGGCGGGCGTTTTCTTCGGTCGCCGCGAGGTATGATGCGCGTGAAAGGAGCGTGCCATGCTGCGCTCGAAGATCGTCGCCGCCGTGCTCGCCGTCGCCATTCTTCCGTCGCCCGCCTTTGCGCAGGGGGACGCACAGCCGGACGTGATCGAGCGCGCCTTCACCGCCGGGCACGGCGACGGCTCGCTCACGGCCGCGGGGGCCGCGCTCGACGCCCATCTCCGCGACAATCCGGCCGACGACGACGCACGCTTCGCGCACGCGGTCGTCGGGTTCCTCCGCTCGGGCGAGCGGCTCTCGCAGTCGATCTACCTTCACGGCGGGTTCAACACGGCGGCCCTCGCCAGCATCATGACGGGCATGGGCGGCATCAACCAGGGCGTCGCCGTGAACCCCGACCCGCAGCCCATCACCCACGAGCGGTTCGAGGAGATCGTGCGGGCGTGGATCGCAGACGTCGAGGGCGTAGAGCGCACGCTCGCCGAGGTGCGCGGCGACGGGGTGAAGGTGCGGGCGCGGCTCGGCATGGTGCGGTTCGACCTGAACGCCGACGGCGTGGCGTCCGAGGACGAGGAACTCTGGCGGCTCTTTCGCATCGTGCAAAACGCCTTCCGGCCGGACCGAGAGAGCGCGGCCGAGTTCGTGGTCGCCTTCGACCGCGGCGACGTGGACTGGCTCCGCGGGTACTGTCGCATCTGCATGGCGTTCGGCGAGTTCCTCCTCGCACACGACACGCGCGACATCTTCGAGCGGGCCGGGCACGTCTTCTTCCCCGCCAACGTCACGCCGCACGAGTACCTCAAAGGCCCGCGCAAGCCGTTCGACTTCGAGACCGGCGTGGACGTGACGGACGTGATCGCGTTCGTGCACCTGCTGAGTTTCGACGTGAAGGAGCCGGCGCGACTGGAGGCGGCCCGCGCGCACCTGCTGGCCGCGGTCGCGCACAGCCGGGCCATGTGGCGGCACTTCGACGCCGAGACCGACGACGACCGGGAGTGGATCCCGAACCCGCGCCAGAGCGCGGCGATCCCACGGGCCCGCGTGGATGCCGAGATGCGCGAGGCGTGGCTGCTCGGGCTGGACGAGGCCGAGACGCTCCTCGAGGGCCGACGGCTGCTGCGCTTCTGGCGCGGCGACGGCTCGCGCGGCATCAACGTGCGGCGCGTCTTCGCCGAGCCGCGACGGTTCGACCTCGTGCTCTGGGTCCAGGGGTCCGCCGCCGGGCCGTACCTGGAGGAGGGCGAGTTCACGGCCGACGGCACCTGGAACCGGATGGTCCGCGCCTTCGAAGGGCAGGTCTTCCGGCACGCGTGGTGGTTCAACTGAGAACGCGACGAGGGTCACGGCGCAGACCGCTTGCTGACACGCGCGGCTCGGTGCGTCACTTCAGGCGGGAGACCTCGGCATGGCGCGGGCAGGTGACGAGGTGGTCGTTCACCATGCCGACGGCCTGCATCAGCGCGTAGCAGATCGTCGTGCCCACAAAGCCGAACCCGCGCCGCTTCATATCCTTGCTCATCGCGTCCGAAGCGGGCGTGCTCGCGGGCACGTCGCTCATGCGCCGCCGTCGGTTCACGATCGGGCGACCGTCCACGATCCGCCACAGGAAGGTGTCCAGCGAGCCGAACTCCTCGCGCACGCGCAGCGCCGCCCGGGCGTTGGCGATCGCCGATTCGACCTTCGCCCGGTTGCGGACGATGCCGGGGTCGGCCAGCAGGCGCTCGACGCGGGCGGGCGTGAAGCGGGCGACACGGGGCGCGTCGAACCCCGCGAAGACCTCGCGGTAGCGCTCCCGCTTGCGGAGGATCGTCTCCCACGACAGCCCCGCCTGCGCCCCTTCGAGCGTGATGAACTCGAAGAGCGTGCGATCGTCGTGCCGCGGCACGCCCCACTCGGCGTCGTGGTAGGCGATCGAGAGGTCCGTCTTCGCCCAGGGGCAGCGCGCGGGCATGGTCAGGCTCCCGCCGCGTGCAACACCCGCGCCGCCTCGCGGATCTCGCGCAGCATGGCGCGATGCGCCGGCCTCAGCGCGGCCGTGCCGGGTCGCTCGAAGTTCGCGGTGTCGCGTTCGTCGCCGAGGCCGGCGGAGCGCGAGGCGGTTACGTAACGCATGATCGCGTCACGGAGGGCTGGCGCGTCGTCCACACCCTCAATGAGGCCGTGGTGCGCGCCCGCGCCGGCCTGCGCGCCGTGCGGCCCCGCGCCGCCGCCACCGCCCGCCGTCTGCACGTGCAGGTCCGCGACGCCGAAGTGCCGCTGGAGCGGCCCCTGCCGGACGGCCACGTTCTGCACGTTCTCGAAAGTGATCGTGCTCTCGCGGATGGTCCAGATGCCGCGCCGGATGCGCAGGCTCCGCGGCGTGAAGACGTACCACGTGGTGTCGTAGCGCAGGTGGATCGCCACGTAGGCGATGACGTCCGGGACGATCGCCACAGCGAGATACACCGGAAGCATGGCCAGCCCGAGGATGCGGTGGTTCACGAGCAGCCCGACCCAGAGCGCGGTCAGCGCCCCGTCGATCAACAGCAGCACGATCCAGAACTTGAACTTGACGTAGCGGAGATAGCCGGGGGCTGGGCGCGTCGAGCGGATCTCCTCGCCCGGGCGCACCGGCAGCGACGGCGGCTCCTCCGGCACGCGGAAGCGGCGGGCGAGCGCGCCCCACACGCCGCGGTAGACCCACTCGCAGGCGCGGTCGGCGGCGCGGCTCACGCGGCGCCTCCCCGCGCGGCAAGCGCACGCAGCGCATCGCGCACCTCGCGGAGCGTGTCGAGCAACTCGTCGCCCTCCGGCGGCCCATCGCCCGCAGGCTGGGCGTCGCTCTCGCCGCGGGCGCCGCGCATCCGCTTGTAGAGGAAGTCCCGCAGGGCGTCGGCCTGCATCACGCCCTCGATGGTCATCTCGGGCGTTGCGCTCGCCGAGGCGGTCTGAATCTCGACCACGGCGAGGCCGAACCACCGCTGGATCAGGCCGCGCGAGACGTGGATGTCCTGGATGCGCCGGTAGGTGAGGTTGATCTCGCGCTTGAAGAGGAGGCCCCACGACATCCACACGCCCTCGTCGTCGAAGCGGTACTGGAGCGTCCGGTACCGGCAGTACCGCACGACGAAGAAGATCGGGAAGAACGGCCCGGTCAGCAGGGCGACCACGGTGTAGTACCGCATGAGGGTCGGGTCGGGGCGGGTGATCGCCCGGGGGTCGAAGGCCGCATTCGTCATGCGGGCAGTATACCGGCAGCCCGGCCCTGCCCGCGTGCCGCGGCGGTATCCTGTCCCCATGAAGACAGCCTTTGCCCTGCGGATCGCCGCCGTGGTCGTCGTCGCGCTCGGATCGGCGTCGCTTGCGGACGTGCGCCTGCCGGCCTTGTTCGATGACGGCATGGTTCTCCAGCGCGACGCGGAGGCCCGCCTGTGGGGCTGGGCCGACCCCGGCGAGCGTGTCACGGTCTCGCCCGACTGGCCCGGCGCGCGGTCCGCGAGCGCGACGGCCGACGAGCACGGCCGGTGGATGGTGCGCCTGGCGACGCCCGGAGCGGGCGGACCGCATGAGATCGTCGTGCGCGGCGGAAACGAACTGACGATCGGCGACGTGCTGGTGGGCGAGGTCTGGCTCTGCTCGGGCCAGTCGAACATGGAGATGCCCCTCGGCAACATCGGACCCGGCTACACCGGCGTGCTCGACTGGGAGGCGGAGGTCGCCGCAGCGAACCACCCCGCGATCCGCCTGTTCACCGTCGCAAACACGATCTCCGCAAAGCCCGAGGACGACTGCCGCGGGGCGTGGACGGCCTGCACGCCGGAGACCGCGCGCACGTTCAGCGCGACCGCGTACTACTTCGGGCGGGAACTGCACCGCGAACTGGGCGTGCCGATCGGGCTGATCGCGGCGGACTGGGGGGGAACGGTCTGCGAGGCGTGGATGAGCGAGGGGGCGACCGCGCGTTTTCCCGAACTCGCCGATCGGCTCGAGGTCGTGAGGCTGACGCGCGACGACCCGGATCGGCTGGAGCGCGAGCACGCGGGGGCGGTGGCGGCGTGGGAGAAGTCGATGGCGAGCGACGAGCGCGCGGTCTGGGCGCGCTCGGACTTCGACGACAGCGCGTGGCCTACGCACCCGGTGCCCGCGACGTGGAGCGGGCCGGACCTCGGCGGCTTCGACGGCACGGCGTGGTTCCGCACGACGATCGACCTGCCGCGCGAGTGGGCGGGACGCGACCTGCTCCTCTCGCTCGGGCCGATCGACGACCAGGACTGGACGTTCTTCAACGGCGAGAAGGTCGGCGAGATGACGGGGCCGGGCCGCTGGAACCAGCCGCGCCGGTACACCGCGCCGGGTCGGCTCGTCGCGGCGGGGCGGAACACGATCGCCGTCGCTGTGCTGGACACGGGCGGCCTGGGCGGGATCAACGGCTCACCGGAAGACGTCTGGGCGCGCCCGGCGGACGCGGAGGGCGCGGAGCCGGTGCGGCTGGCGGGCGAGTGGCGCTACCGGCGGGCGCCGGAAGGCTCACCCCCCCCTCGGCCGGAGCCGCGGCGGATGGGGCCGAACTCGCCAACCGCGCTCCACAACGGGATGATCGCCCCGCTCGCGCCGATGGCCGTGCGCGGCGTGATCTGGTACCAGGGCGAGTCCAACCGAGGGCGGGCGTGGCAGTACCGCACGCTCTTCCCCGCGCTGATCGAGGACTGGCGCGCCGTGTTCCAGAACCCGGAGATGCCGTTCTACTTCGTGCAGATCGCGCCGTTCGAGTACCAGAACGATCGCGGCGAGACGGCGGAACTGCGCGAGGCGCAACTGCTCGCCATGCGCGCGCCGCACACGGGCATGGTCGTCACGATGGACATCGGCGAGGCGAAGGACATCCACCCGCGCAACAAGCGCGAGGTCGGCCGGCGGCTGGCGCTGTGGGCGCTGGCGAAGACCTACGGCGCGGAGGGGGTCGAGTGCTCCGGCCCGCACTTCACTGGCGCATCCCCCGAGGACGGCATGATCCGCACCCGCTTCGCGCACGCCGACGGGCTGTTGGCCCGGGGCGGCCTGCCGCGCGGCTTCGAGGTCGCCGGCGCGGACCGCGTCTACCACCCCGCAGGCGCCATCATCGACGGGTCGAGCGTGCTTGTGTTCAGCCCGCTGGTGCCCGAGCCGGTGGCCGTGCGGTACGGGTGGGGCGCGGCCGTCGAGCCGAACCTCTTCAACGGCGCGGGGCTGCCCGCCTCGCCCTTCCGCAGCGACGACTGGGAGCGGGTGACGCAACCGAAGTGAGGAGCGAGCGATGCGCAGGCTGATTTTCGCGTGTGCCGCTTTCCCCCTGCTGGTGTCGGGGTGCAAGGAACAGGCCGCCGCCCCCGACGCCGACGGGCCGAAGCGGCTGGTGGTCGGGTTCTCGCAGATCGGCGCGGAGAGCGCGTGGCGCACGGCCGAGACGGAGTCGATCCGGTCGGAGGCCGCGGCGCGTGGCGTGGACCTGAAGTTCAGCGACGCGCAGCAGAAGCAGGAGAACCAGGTCCGCGCCCTGCGCACCTTCATCTTGCAGAAGGTGGACGCGATCATCCTTGCCCCGGTCGTCGAGACGGGGTGGGAGCCGGTGCTGCGCGAGGCGAAGCGGGCGGGCATCCCCGTGGTGCTGGTGGACCGCGGCGTGGACGTCGAGGACGATTCGCTCTACACCACGCTCATCGCCTCGGACTTCGTCGAGGAGGGGCGTATGGCCGGCCGGTGGCTCGCGGAGCGGCTCGGCGGCGCGGGGCGCATCGTGGAACTCCAGGGCACGCCCGGGTCCGCGCCGGCCATCGACCGCAAGCGCGGGTTCGAGGAAGCGATCGCCGAGTTTCCCGGCATGACCATCGTCCGCTCGCAGTCAGGCGACTTCACACGCGCAAAGGGCAAGGAAGTCATGGAAGCCTTCCTCAAGGCCGAGCGGCAGAAGATCGACGCCGTCTACGCGCACAACGACGACATGGCGCTCGGCGCGATCCAGGCGGTCGAGGAGGCGGGGCTGAAGCCGGGCACGGACGTCATCCTCGTCTCGATCGACGGCGTGCGGGCGGCGTTCGAGGCGATGGTCGAGGGCAAACTGAACTGCACGGTCGAGTGCAACCCGCTGCTCGGGCCGGCCGCGTTCGACGCGGTCGAGCGGGCGCTGGCCGGCGAGACGCTGCCGAAGTGGATCAGGGTCGAGGACCGGGTCTTCGACCAGTCCGTGGCGGCCGAAGTCATCGGCACGCGAAAGTACTGAGAGCGCGGGCGTGTGCGCCGGTATGCTGGCGGCCGCATGGGCGAGGCTCCCCCACTGCTCGAGGCACGCGGGCTGGTCAAGGTATACCCCGGCGTGCGCGCGCTCGACGGCGCAGACTTCACGCTGCGCGCGGGCGAGGTCAACGCCCTCATGGGCGAGAACGGCGCGGGCAAGTCCACGCTCATCAAGGCGTTGACCGGCGCGGTGGCGCCCGACGCGGGCGAGGTGCGGCTGGACGGGCGCGTCGTTCGCCCGCGGTCGCCCGTCGAGGCGCAGAGACTGGGCATCAGCACGGTGTATCAGGAGGTGAATCTCGCGCCAAACCTGTCGCTGGCGGAGAACCTGCTGCTCGGCAGGCAGCCGCGCCGGTTCGGGTTGATCGACCGGCGGGCGGTTCGCCGTCGGGCCGAGGCGATCATGGCTGGACTGGGCGTGCGCGCGGACGTGGGGCGGCCGCTCGGGTCGCTACCTATCGCGGTGCAGCAGATGGCCGCGATCGGGCGCGCGCTGGACCTCGACGCCCGCGTTCTCGTCCTCGACGAGCCGACGTCGAGTCTCGACGCGGAGGAGACGGCGCGGCTGTTCGGCGTGGTGCGCAGCCTGACGGCGCGGGGCATGGGCGTGGTGTTCATCACACACTTCATCGGGCAGGTGTACGAGGTGTGCGGGCGCATCACGGTGATGCGCGGCGGGCGGGTGGTCGCGGTGCGGGACGCGGGCGGCCTGCCGCGACTGGAACTCGTGGCGCTCATGCTCGGCGTGTCGATGGACGAGGCGAGCGCGATCGAGCGTGCGCACGCGCGGGCCGGCTCGTCGGCGGAGGTGGCGATGCGCGCGCGCGGGCTGCGGCGCGGGCGGGTCGGGCCGATCGACCTGGACCTGCGGCGCGGCGGCGCGCTCGGCTTGGCGGGGCTGCTCGGGTCGGGGCGCACCGAGACCGCCCGCATGATCGCCGGCGCGGACCGGCACGAGAGCGGCCGCGTCGAAATTGACGGGCGATCCGTGCCAACCAGCCCGCCACGCCGCGCGATCGCCGCGGGTGTCGCGCTCTGCCCGGAGGACCGCAAGGCGGAGGCGATCCTGCCGGGGCTGTCCGTGCGCGAGAACATTGCGCTCGCCGTGCAGGCGCGCCAAGGGTGGTGGCGTCCGATCGGACGGCGCGCTCAGCGCAACCTGGCCGAGCGGTTCGTGCGCTCGCTCCGAATCGCAACGCCGGGCGTCGAGAAGCCGGCCGGCGAACTGAGCGGCGGCAACCAGCAGAAAGTAGTGCTGGCGCGCTGGCTGGCCGCAGAGCCTCGGGTGCTGCTTCTGGATGAGCCGACGCGGGGCATCGACGTGGGCGCGAAGGCCGAGATCGAGCGCCTGGTGGGCGACCTGTGCGCGCGCGGCGTGGCGGTGCTGTTCATCTCGTCGGAGGTCGAGGAGGTCGCCCGCGTGTGCGACCGCGTGCTGGTGCTGCGCGATGGGCGCGTAGCGGGCGAACTGTCCGGCGAGGGCGTGACGGTCGCCGCGGTGATGCGGCTGATCGCGGCGGAGGGCGAGCGTGCGTGACTCGGCGCGGGCAGCGCTGCGGGCGATCGGGCGGGCCGCGCCGGCCGCGGCGGCGGTCGGGCTGCTGCTGGCGTTCAACGCGGGGTTCACGCCGGGGTTCTTCGACCTGACGGTCGTCGATGGCCGGCTCGCGGGATCGCTGGTGGACGTGCTGAACCGGGGCGCGGTGGTGGCGCTGCTCGCGCTGGGCATGGCCCTCGTCATCGCGACGGGCGGGGTGGACCTCTCGGTCGGCGCAGTGATGGCGATCGCGGGCGCGACGGCGGCGACGCTGGTGGCGCAGCACGGCGCAAGCCCGTGGGCGGCCGTCGCGGGCGCACTCGCCGTCGGGGCGGCGGCGGGGGCGTTCAACGGCGCGCTCGTCGCCGTGGCGGGCGTGCAGCCGATCGTGGCCACGCTCGTGCTGATGGTCGCGGGGCGAGGGGCGGCGCAACTGCTCACCGGCGGGCAGATCATCACGTTCAACGATCCCGTGCTGAACTTCATCGACGGGGGCTTCGTCGCGGGCGTGCCGATGCCGGTGCTGATCGGCGCTGGCGCCC
This sequence comes from Phycisphaerales bacterium, assembly GCA_035443945.1. GTDB lineage: Bacteria > Planctomycetota > Phycisphaerae > Phycisphaerales > UBA1924 > CAADGN01. The sequence goes on from DAOMNQ010000031.1 coordinate 27,475, forward strand.
TCGCGCTGGGCCTCGCGCTCACTCGCGGCACGGCCCTGGGCCTGTTCATCGAGGCGACGGGCGACAACGAGCGCGCGGCACGCCTCGCGGGCGTGCGCGTGCGGATCGTGAAGGCGTCGGCCTACGCGCTCTGCGGTGTGGGGTCGGCGGTCGCTGGGCTGCTCGCCGTGAGCGACATCCGGGCCGCCGACGCGAACAACGCCGGGCTGTACCTGGAACTGGACGCCATCCTGGCGGCGGTGCTGGGGGGCACATCGCTGCGCGGCGGCCGGTTCTCCCTCGTCGGGGCCGTGCTGGGCGCGCTGTTCATCCAGGGGCTGACAACGACGCTCTACCTTCACGACGTCAGCCCGAACGCGACACTGGCGGTGAAGGCGGGCGCAGTGCTGGCGGTGTGCCTGGCGGTGTCGGAGCGGGTGAGGGCGTGGGTGAAGTGGAAGTGACGGAGTGACGGATGGTACAGCGGCCTGCTCGATTCCGGTTCCTTCGCGTGCTTCGCGCCCTTCGCGTTCAGGGGCTGCTCTCGCCGCAGGACGTGCCGCTGGCGGCGACGGTCGGCGTGCTGCTCGCGCTCTTCGCGGCCTGCGCGGTCGCGTTCCCGGGGTTTCTGTCGCCGGGCGTGGCCCGCAACCTGCTTGTGGGCAACGCCGTGCTCGGGCTGGTCTGCGTCGGCATGACGTTCGTCATCATTTCCGGCGGGATTGACCTGTCGGTCGGCGCGGCGATCGGGTTCTCGGGCATCCTCATCGCCTCGCTCGTGCAGCAGGGGTGGCACCCGCTGCCGACGTTCGGCGTGGCGCTGGCGATCGGCACGGCGGGTGGGGCGGCGATGGGCACGCTCATTCACGGTTTCGCGCTCCCGCCGTTCCTCGTCACGCTCGCGGGCATGTTCCTGTATCGCGGCGGCGCGCTGATGGTGAGCGAGCGGTCCATCACGATCCGCCACCCGTTCCACCGCACGTTCGCGGAGTGGGGCTCAGGCACGGTGCCGCCGGCGGTGGTGATGTTCATCGCTGCGGCCGCCGCGGGGTTCGTTGTCGCGCGGTGCACGCGGTTCGGCCGCGACGTGTACGCGCTGGGAGGCGGGGAGGAGTCCGCACGGCTGATGGGCGTGCGCGTCGCGGGCGTGAAGGTGCGCGTCTATGCCATCAGCGGGCTGTGCGCTGCGCTGGCGGGCGTGGCGATGACGCTGGCGACCGGCGCTGGCAACGCGACGGCGGGGCACTTGGCCGAACTGGACGCGATCGCTGCGGTGGTGATCGGGGGGACGCCGCTCTCGGGGGGGGCGGGATCGATGGTGGGCACGGTGGCGGGCGTGCTGATCTTCGGGCTGATCCAGGAGGCGATGCCCCGCGCGGGAGTGACGAACTCGTGGTGGTTCCGCATCGCCGTCGGCGGGCTGCTGCTGGGGTTTGTGCTGCTCCAGCGGGGGGTGGAGGGGAGGCGGGGGCGCTAACTCCGTCCTCGTTCACAGGTCGCCCATCTCCACTGCTCGTCCGCACTCAGGGCAGATTGGCTGACCGACGCCGCGCAGGTTGTACTTGCACGCCCGGCACAGGGCGTCGTGATCGGCGAGGTGAGCGACGACGAGCGGCTCGACGCCGCCGACGCTGGCGACGCCTCCACCAGGTGCTGCTTCGTCAGCGTGTACCGGAGTTCGATCGGCGTCTCCATGCCCGGCGAGTCTACCGATAGACTCTTCCGCATGCGTGAGTCCGACCTGCTCGCCCACGTCTACGCCATCGCGTCGGGAGCCGATGCCGCCGGGGCGGGGGTTCTCGTCGGCCCGGGGGACGACTGCGCCGTCGTGCGCACGCCGGGCGGCGATGAACTGCTGCTCACGGTGGACCAGGTCGTCGAGGGGCGGCACTTCGAACCGGGGACGCCCGTGGACCTGATCGCCCGCAAGGCCGTCGCGCGGTCGATTTCGGACATCGCCGCGATGGGCGGCGTGCCGGCGTCGGGGCTGGCCGCGGGGGTGCTGCCGGAGGGGTACGAGCGGGGGCGCGAGTTGTGCGAGGCGTTGCACCGTTGGGGCCTGCACTGGCGGTGCCCGATCGTGGGTGGCGACATCGCGACGGGGCCGGGGCCGCTCACGATCAGCGTGACGGTGGTCGGGCGGATGGACGGCGTGAAGCCGGTCCTGCGCAGCGGCGCGCTGCCCGGTGATGAACTCTGGCTGACCGGTCAGGTGGGCGGGTCGTTCGAGTCCGGGTGGCACCTGCGGTTCGAGCCGCGCCTGGAGGCGGGGCTCGCGGCGGCGCGGTCCGGGATGGTCCACGCGATGATCGACCTCTCGGACGGGCTTGGGCGCGACGCGGGTCGGATCGGTGCGGCCTCCGGCGTGCGTCTCGTGATCGACGGCGCGAAGATTCCCGTCAGCCACGGGTGCCGCGACTGGTGGCAGGCCGTGGGCGAGGGCGAAGACTACGAACTGCTCATGTGCGTCGCTGCGATCGACGGCCGCTCGGAGATCCGCCCGTTCGACGCCGCGCCGCCGCTGATCGGGCCGATCGGCGTGGTCCGTGCCTGCCGCGGGGGCGAGGCGCCGGGGGCGACGATCGTGGACGCCGATGGGCGCGGGCACGACGTGGGCGAGATGGGGTGGGACCACGTGGGGTAGGGGCTTGACGGGAGGCTGATGGCGCCGCGGAAGGCGTGGTATGCTCGGTCCGATCCGAGGGATGGGCTATGCCGATCGTCTTCGCCATCGCCATCTTCGTCGCGGCCGCGCTGCTGTTCATCGTGCAGCCGCTGGCCGCGAAACTCTTCCTGCCGGTGTTCGGCGGGACGCCGGCGGTCTGGAACACGGCGATGCTGTTCTTTCAGACCGCGCTGCTGGGCGGGTACCTCTATGCACACCTGCTCACGACGCGCGTGGCGGCGCGGTGGCAGGGCGCGGTGCACGGCGTGGTGCTGCTGGCGGCGTTCGTCGCGCTACCGATCGCGGTGCCGGAGGCGCGGCTGGGGCTGGCGTCGGGCGCGCCGCCGTCGCTCGCGCTGCTCGCGCTGCTGGGGATCGCGGTGGGGCTGCCGTACTTCGCCGTGGCGAGCGCGGGACCGCTGCTGCAGCGGTGGTTCAGCCTGACGCCGCACAAGGGGGCGGGCGACCCGTACTTTCTGTACGCCGCGAGCAACGCAGGGAGCCTGCTGGGCCTGCTCGCGTACCCGCTCGTGCTCGGGCCTGCGCTGGGCCTGAAGGAGCAGGGCGTCGCGTGGACGATCGGCTACGCGGCGTTCGTGCTGCTGGCCGCGGCGTGCGCGGTGGCGGTGATGCGCGCGGGACGGAAGACGACCGACCCCGCCGCAGATGCCGGGGCGCCGAACACGAAGCCCTCGCGGCCCGCGATTGCGCTTTCCTGTTCGCTTTTCGGTTTTCGGTTTTCGCTCTCCCCTCGCGTAGCGTGGGTTGCGCTGGCGTTCCTGCCGTCGAGCCTGATGCTCGGCGTGACGCAGTACGTCACGACGGACGTAGCGGCGATCCCGCTGCTGTGGGTGCTGCCGCTGGGCGTGTACCTGCTGACGTTCATCCTGGCGTTCTCGCGCCGGTCGCTTGCGTCGTCCGGGCCGACGCACGCCAGCCGCGTGACGAAGACGTGGAAGGTGCTGGCGGTCGGGGTCGCGCTGGCGTTCCTGATGCAGGCTCACAACCCGATCGCCGCGCTGGTCGTGCTGCACCTGGCCGCGCTCTTCGCGGGCGGGCTGCTCTGTCACGGTCGGCTCGCCTCGCTGCGCCCGGAGCCGGCGCGGCTGACTGAGTTCTACCTGCTGATCTCGGTGGGCGGCGCGTTGGGCGGCGTGTTCAACGCGCTCATCGCGCCGGTCGTCTTCAACGACGTGCTCGAGTACCCGCTGGTCATCGCGCTGGCCTGCCTGGCCATCCCGCGGACGCCGAAGCCCGCGCAGCCGCCCGCGGCGAAGAAGCACCCCCCGAGCGCGAAGGAGCAGCGCGAGGCCGGCCCGACGTGGCGCGACGCCTTCGACTTCGCAGCGCCCGTGCTGTTCCCCGTCGGCCTCGTCCTGTGGATCGTGCTGATGCGGGCGTGGATCAAGACGAACCACGGCGGGGGTCCGGGCATCAACCAGCAGGCGCTGCTGGTCGGTGTGCCCGCGTTCGCCGCGTACCTCGCGTCGGGCAGGCCGCTCGCGTTCGCGCTCTCGCTCGCGGTGCTGATGGGCGCGGGGACGGTCGGCGCGACGCAGGGCGTGCGCGTGCTGCACAAGGACCGGACCTTCTTCGGCGTGCACACGATCACGCTGTCCGAGTCGGGCCGAACCGTCACGCTGCTGCACGGCACAACCATCCACGGGCTCGAGAGCCGAGGCACGCCTATCGCCGGCATACCGATCGCCTACTACCACCCGGACGGACCGGGCGGGTCGATCATGGCCACATTCGGCGCAACCGCACAACGCATCGGGGTTGTCGGGCTTGGGTCTGGTTCGCTGGCCGGGTACGGTCGGCCCGGGCAGCGGTTCGACTACTTCGAGATCGACCCGCACGTCGTCTGGATCGCACGCGACTCGGGGCACTTCACCTTCGTGCCGAACTCGAAGGCCGAGATCCGCTACATCCTCGGCGACGGCCGGCTCACGCTGCGTAACGAGCCTGACGGACAGTATGACCTGCTCATCCTCGACGCCTTCAGTTCGGACTCCATCCCCATCCACCTCATGACGCGGGAGGCGTTCGAGGTCTACAGGGCCAGACTCGCGCCCGACGGCGTGATCGCGCTGCACGTCTCGAACCGGAACCTCGACCTGCCCCCGGTGGTGGCCGCGCTTGCCGACGACGCCTCGCTGCACGGGCTGATCCGGCAGGATGAGGAGGATGAGACTCGCAGCGCGGGCCGCTTCGGATGCACGTGGATCGTGCTCTCGCCGTCGCGGGAGACGCTCCGGCGCATCGAGCCGGACGCCCGCTGGCTGCCGCTGACGCCCCCGCCCGGCTTCCCGGTCTGGACAGACAACCACGCCGACATCCTGCGCATCCTGCGCTGGCTGTAGCGGTATGCTTCCGCCATGCCACGCCTCGACTACCAGACGGCCGGCGAGTCGCACGGGCCTGCGGTCCTCTGCACCGTCACCGGCCTGCCCGCCGGACTCACGCTCGACGTGGACTTCATCAACGTGGAACTCGCCCGGCGGCAGGGCGGCTACGGGCGCGGCGGGCGGCAGCGCATCGAAACCGACCGCGTCGAGTTCCTGTCGGGCGTGCGCCAGGGGCACACCATCGGCTCCCCCCTCACGATGATCGTCCGCAACAAGGACTCCCGGATCGACGACGCCCAGAAGACGCCGCCGGTGCATCGCCCGCGGCCGGGGCACGCGGACCTGGCCGGGAGCGTCAAGTGGCTCACGACCGACTGCCGCGAGACGCTCGAGCGAGCGAGCGCACGCGAGACGGCGGCCCGAGTCGCGGCGGGGGCGGTGGCACGGTGCCTGCTGCGAGAGTACGGCGTCGAGGCGTTCGGCTTCGTGCGGTCCATCCTCGACGCGGAGACCGCCGTGCGGGTGACGCCCGAGAACTGGCGGGGGCTGGCGGCGGCGCGCGACGCGAGCGAGACCTATTGCCCCGATGCCACGGTGACAGAGCGGCAGTGCGAGATCATCCGGCAGGCGAAGATCGACAAGGACACGGTCGGCGGGGTGGTGGAGGCGCACGTCTTCGGCTGCCCGCCGGGCCTCGGCTCGTGCATGGACTGGCGCGACAAACTCGACGCCCGCATCGCCTACGCCGTCATGGGCATCCAGGCGTTCAAGGCGGTCGAGATCGGGCTGGGGCGCGAGTGTGCGCTGCGCACCGGCTCCCAGGTGCACGACCCGATCGGGTTCGAGGCCGCGAAGGTCGGGACGAACACGCTCGGCTTCGAGCGGCCGACGAACAACGCCGGCGGCACCGAGGGCGGCATGACCAACGGCCAGCCGGTGGTGGTGCGTGGCACGATGAAGCCGATCTCAACGCTGCTGCGCGGGCTGCCGAGCGTCAACCTGAACACGAAACAGCCGGAGCAGAGCCAATACGAGCGGTCGGACATCTGCGCGGTGAGCGCGGCGAGCGTGGTGATGGAGAACGTGGCGGCGTTCGAGATCGCCCGCGCCCTGCTCGACAAGTTCCCGGCGGACTCGATGACCGAACTGGACGCGGCGTGCCGGACCTACATCAACCTCGCCCGCAGCCTGCCGCTGGACCCGCCGACGATGACGATCGCGTAGGCGCTTCACTGTTGATGGCTCTACGGTCATTGTTGATGGCTCTACGCTCGTCGTAGACGGCTCTACGGTCACCGTTGATGCCTCTACGACGACCGTAGACGGCTCTACGCTCGCCGTAGACGGCTCTACGATGAGCGTCGAGCTGTGCGCGGCGAGCGTGCATCGGAGCTCGCGGGGGTCGGACGGGTTATCGCGGACCTTGCTGGGCCAGGGTTGCGGCGCGGCCGGGTCGGCTTGTAGACTGATGTGCCCACCTGTGAGCGAGGATGGACGAACGTGAACGTGCTGTGCCTGCTCCTTGCGCTCGTGCTCTCGTCGGTCAGCTGCGGCCTGGACCGGCTCGGGAACTGGACGCAGGGGGCGGGTCAGACCGATGGCGGCGGGGCGTTCGTGTACGCCGGTCGTGTCGAGGAGTCGGACGACGACCTGGACGGGGAGTACGAGGCCGGTGAACTCGTGGAGGCGCGGGCGCACTCGGCGGACCTGCGCAACCGGCTGACGGAGGTCGAGACGGACACGGGGGGGGGGCCTTCGGCCGAGGCGATCGTGTACGACCTGGCGGGGAACCTGGTCGCGGACGATGTCTACTGGTACCAGTACGACGCGTTCAACCGGCTGGCGTGCGTGCGGCTGAAGGGGACGCTGGAGTTCGACGCGGACGGGTTCGTGGAGGACGGCGAGCCGGGCGCGTGGCGGGCGAACTTCGCGTACGACGCGTTGGGGCGTCTGGTCAGCAAGCAGGTTCCGTGGGGGGCGCAGGGCGCGGACGAGCGCTGGTGCTGGTACTACTACGACGGCGTGCGGCGGATCGTCGAGGTCTTCCGCGACCCGCTGGTGACCGGGGGCGGCATCGGCGGCGGCGTGCCGACCGGCAACTACACGACGTACACCGACCGCGAGTACGTGTGGGGGCCTGAGTACGTTGACGAGTGCCTCTGGCAGATCGACAAGGTCGGCGACGCGGCGTTCGTCCTGCAGGACGCGAACTACAACGTGGTTGGGCTGGTGGACGACGAGGGCGGCCTGCTGCGCCAGTACGCCTGGGACCCCTACGGCCAAGCGATCGCGGTCGATTCCCTGGGCATCTTCGGCCACAACCGCCTCGGCCACCAGGGCCTCTTCTTCGACCGCCTCGACGCCAACGCGCCCAACGCCGACCTGACGGCCACGGCCCGCGGCGTCTACTACGCGCGCAACCGGAACTACGAGCCGAGGCTGGGAAGGTGGCTGCAAGGGGATCCGAACGGGACGGCGGCCGTGGTCACATCCGGCGGAACTTACCACGGCGCGTCAACGCTCCTCGCGCTGGGTCACGCCGACCTTCTGGTCCACTACCAGGACGGCCTGAACGGGTACGCACTCGTGGGGTCGAAGCCACTGACGCACCGAGATCCGGCTGGGCTGTCGTTGGCTGGCGGCCTTCTCAGCGGCTTGGGCATCGCAAGCAACGTCCTCGACGCCGTCGATACAGCGTACATGGGCGTGTCGGCAGGCTTCCAGCTCGGGGGGATGGCCGAGGACTACAACTTCGCCCTCGAGATGGCCATCGAGTGGGCGCTCGACTGGGATTCCGACGACGATCTCTTCAGCTACGGGGGCGACGACGACTACGACTACGCAGATGACAGCTCAGGCCCGTCCTACGCCGCGTTTGGCAAGAACTTCTCGCGGTTCTCATTTCGGATCAAGAGGTCGAGCGTCCGAGCCGGAGGATCCGCCAAGAGTTCGCTCGTTCAAGGGATCATCGAAGGCAGGGTCCGCCCGCCCGGAATCCCAAGCGGCTGGAAGGCTGGCCCCTCGGATAGAGGCGGCGGAGTAATGTACAAACCCACCACAGGCGGAGTCAAAGGCGGTGGGTCTAGGTACGTCCGCATCATGCCTGGAAACCCTGCTTCTAAATTCCATAACTCTCGCTCGCCATATGTTCGGTGGCAAAACAGCCACGGTCAGTCGCTGGATGCGAACGGAAGAGTTCTTCCCACTGTCAAGTGCGAGGAGGCTCATTTCCCGATCGAACAGTTCAGGTGGCGGTTGATTGAGAGCGTTCTGGGGGATTGATGGAACTGTCGCGTTGGATAGAGTGTATTGAGGAGTCGCTCAAGGGATTCGCTGACTTCGACTACCAAAGAAAAGCGTGGTACGAGGGGTCGATCCCGGGTGTGGTTGATAGCTTTGTAGAGAGTGTATGTACCTTTTTCGGCTACGACATTGACGAAGGCTTGTCCGAATGGCACGATGACATCCAGCCGGATGTGCTACGGGCTCTCCAGCGGTTTCGTGATGAGTTCGGCCGATTCCTTGAAAATACCAAGGACGATCCCAAGATCGATCTTGACCCACATTCGGACCCTCGCTGGCCCCGAATCGTCGAGCTTGCGCAGAACGTGCTCTCAGAGGCGAAGGAAAAGGGCTGGTACAGCAAGAAATAAACCCGTCGACAACGAGGACGGTGAGCTTGACGGGACGTAACTCTTCAGCCGTCTTCCACGGCCTGCGGCATGGGCGGGAGTGTCCCGG
>DAOMNQ010000032.1:0-33876 GCA_035443945.1 Phycisphaerales bacterium
GGCGCAAGTCGGACCCTGTTCGGGTCAACCCGTGGAAGACGGCTGAAGAGTTACCCATCGTCCAAACCAGGGAAGCACGCCCCTCCATGACCGACCGCCACACTTTACACGAAGTCCCCCGCCCGACGCAAGCGCCTTTGGCTCAAACTCTGCGCCGACCCCGTTCGCCCCGTCTCCCTACTCAGCCCAGTCGCCCCTACGATGTGGGCGTGCGGAAGACCGTCGCATGGCTGCTCATGCTCGTCGGGGGAGGGATTGTCCTCGTCGGGATCGGCACCGCACTCCGCGAACTCGGTTCCCTCTACGCCGACATGACGACCGACCCACTCGGCCAGCCCGAGGGGCGAGAGGAGGCCGTCGTGCCCGCGATGTTCCGCGGCGTGCTGATCGGGGCGGCCGGCGTGCCCTTCCTGCTCACCGGTTCCCTCATGCTCATGGCGGCCCGGATTCGCACCCGCCTCGCCCGGTCCGGGTCAAGGGTGGATCGCCTCAACGCCCGCCCGCCTCAGTAACCCGGATCAACCCCACGGCGCAGCGCCGCAGAGCGACGCAGGCCGCCCTCGAAGTCCCGACCTCGCGGGGCTATCCGGCGCTTGAATGGTCCCAACGCCCCACGATCCTGACTGTCCACTGTCCACTGTCCACTGTCCACTGTCCCGCTGTAGACTCCCCCCATGCCCCTGACCCGCGACCAGATCGCCGCCCGGGCGGCCCGCGAACTCCGCGACGGCTACATCGTGAACCTGGGCATCGGCATGCCGACGCTCGTGGCGAACCACATCCCTCCCGGCGTGGACGTGTGGCTTCAATCCGAGAACGGCCTGCTCGGCATCGGCCCCTTCCCGACCGAGGCCGAGGTGGACGCCGACCTCATCAACGCCGGCAAGCAGACCATCACCGCCCGCACCGGGGCGAGTTCCTTCTCCTCATCCGATTCCTTCGCCATGATCCGCGGCGGGCACGTGGACATGTGCATCCTCGGCGCGATGGAGGTCAGCCAGGAGGGCGACATCGCCAACTGGATGATCCCCGGCAAGATGGTCAAGGGCATGGGCGGCGCGATGGACCTCGTCGCCGGCGTCCGCCGCGTCATCGTCATGATGGAGCACTGCAACAAGAAGGGCGAGAGCAAGATCCTGCCCGAGTGCACCCTCCCCCTCACCGGCCGCCGGTGCGTGGACATGGTCATCTCCGACCTGTGCGTCCTGCGGATGGACTATGACCGGCGACGATTCGTGCTCGCCGAACTGGCCCCCGGCGTTACCAAGGACGAGGTGATCGCCAAGACTGCGGCGCAGATCGCCGTGAACGGCAATCCTGCATCCATCGCTGTCTGAGCAGGAAGCCGCCCCTGATCCCGGGCGTTCAGTCGTCCCCAGCCGGGTCGCTGTCGCTCTCAAGCAGAGGTTGGCTCCGCCCCAGCGCGGTGTTGATCGCCTTGCCGAGTTCGGCCGCGAAGTCCACTTCGGCCACCTCGCCGGGCACGCCCGCCTCGTCCGCCTTCGCCTTGGCGTTCGCTATGAAGGCCCGGAGTTCGTCGGGCGTGACGCTCTCCGGCTTCTTCAGGTGGTATTCCGCGTTCCCCGTGCCGATCGACACGCTCGAGCCGTCGCGCGGGGCGCTGATCGGTTCGAGCGTCGGCCCGATCGCACTCTCGGGGATGGATTTCTCGTAGACGCCGCGAGCGAAGCGCCGCAGCACGATCCGGGCGTCGCTCTTCTCCTCGTCCGACAGCATGGACTGCCGGACGTATCCCTCGTACATCGCCGCCACGATCGCGGCCGGGATGATCGGGCTGCGGGAGACCTCCTCGATGACCGAGACGAGGTCGCCGGCGGAGACGGTGCCCGCCTCGAACTCGGACGCGAGCGAATCGACATGCGCGATCATGCCCTGCTTCTGCTCGTCGGGGAGGCCGGTCTTGTCGATGAGGGAGGCGAACGTCGTGCGGGAGGCATCGGCGACCCATCCCCGCCAACTCAGGGCGACCCAGAAGCCAGCCGCCATCGCCAGCACGACGATCACAAGCAGGACCGCGCACCCCACCTTGACGACCCCGCGCCGACGAACCCTCGAAATGCTCGGCATAGCATGCCCTCCCTGAGGCCGCGATTCGGGAACGGTATCCGTTCCGTGCGGGGTGTGCCTTGGCTGCTCGCTGGGTGTCCTACCGTCCAGCCGCCATGCCGGACGCCCCCATCTGGTTCGACGGCCACCTCGACCTTGCCTATTTGGTGGAACTGGGGCGGGACTTGCACGCGCCCCTCGAATCCTGCGGGGGATCGCTTGCCCCGGCGGCGGTCACGCTGCCCTCGTTGCGTGCAGGCCGCGTCCGGGCGTGCCTGGGCACGATCTTCACGGAGGCGATCGCCGATCCGCCGCCGCACAACGCCGAACTCGGACCCTTCTCCTACCCCACCGGAGACGCCGCCGCAGCCCACCGCGCCGGCCTTCGCCAACTCGACATCTACCACTCGTGGCGCGAGGCAGGCCTCGCTTCACTCCTCCCACCTCGCGATCCCATCGGAACGAACGCCGCAACACCCGGGCAGGGATCCGCGAGGCTCGGGACTCAAGCCTCAGGACTCAAGCCTCAGGACTCTCCGCTCCTCCTGGGCATCCTCATGGAATGTGCCGACCCCATCACCACCCCCGACGAACTCCCGTGGTGGGCCGAGCGCGGCGTCGTCGCCATCGGCATGGCGTGGTGGCGCGGCACGCGCTACGCGGGCGGCAACGGGACGTATGAAGGTCTGACCGACCTCGGGCGCGAACTCGCCCGTCTGATGGACACCCTCGGCGTCGTGCATGATCTGACGCACCTCTCCCAGCGGGCGACCGACGACTTGCTGGCATTCACCGACCGCCCGGTCATCGCCTCGCACTCCAACTGCCGCGCCCTGCTCGGCGGAGAGGAGAACAAGGACTGGCAGCGGCATCTCGCCGACGCGACCATCCGCGAGATCGGCCGCCGCGGCGGGATCGTCGGCGTCAACCTCGTCCGCAACTTCATCAAGCCGGGCATCGACCGATCGAACCCCGACGACCGCCCGACGATTGACGATCTGGTCGAGCACATCGAGCACATCCGTGAAGTCATGGGGCACGCCCGCGGCGTCGCGCTCGGTTCGGACATGGACGGCGGCCTCACCGCCAACGACCTGCCGCGCGGCATCGACTCGCCCGTTGCCCTGCACCGCATCGCCGAGGCCCTCGAAGCCCGAGGGTGGACGGACGACGAGATTCATGGATTCGCCTGGGGCAACTGGGCGAGATTCTGGGGAATGAACCCGACGCTTGAGTCCTGATGGGCGTTCGGCCCTCTCAGCAATGGTGGCACAGGTGTCCCGCCTGTGCGTTTCTGACATTCACTCGTGAGGATCGGGAGCGATCGATCTGAGGTTCCACTGCTTCACTGCCGGCGCGAGCGAGCCGACCCCCGAGGCTTGCGTCGCCGTTTCCTCCGCGCCGGCACGGTCGCCCGTCCGGCAAGCCCGACCACGACCGCCAATCCTCCCGCGAAGGCCAACGTCAGCGTCCAAGGCGACCGCTCCACGGCCCGCACGAACTTCGTGTACCCCACATAGACGACGGCTCCACCGACAGTCCTTTCCAGCCGGTTCAGGTTCCGCGTGGTCTCGACCGCGCCGACGCCCAGCGCCGCGATCAGCAGCGCCACGCCGATCGCCAGCCACGGAGTCCGCTTCGCACGCCTCTTCGGCATGGAGGCATCATCGGCGCGCCGGCGAGTCGGCGTTCAAGCGGCGGGTCACGACCTCGCCGGGCTGCGCCCCAGTGCCCGCGGCAGCGCCCCCGGCCCGCATGTGGGCAACGACCGCCCGGATCTGTCCGTAGGGCACCTCTCCGCCGAGCGCATCGAAGATCGGCTTCAGGCGGTCAAGCCCGCACTCCCGCGCGGGCGCCGCAACGCGCTCGTACACGTCCGGCGGCGCCCACCGCGAGACGTCGGGCGGCGAGGTCGCCACAATCCACTCGACCAGATACTGCTCGATGGTGCGCGGCGACAATCCCAACGACACCGCCACGGCCTCGACAGAGTCCCCGTGCTCGAATCGCTCGAACGCCACTCGCCGGTTGTGGCTCAGCGCACGCGGCGCGGCCGGCGCTTCGACGGCGCGCCGGCGCGGCGAAGCATCCCGCGACAACCCGTGCGTCTCACTCCACTCCCTGATGTGCCGCAAAAAGGTCTCGCCGAACTCCTCCGCCTTCCGCTCTCCGATGCCGCGAACGCCGAGGAACGCCTCCATCGTTCCAGGCCGAATCGCTGCCAGTTCGCGCAGGGTCGAGTCCGCGAACACCACGTAAGGCGGCACGCCGCGCTCGTCCGCGAGGGCGCGCCGCAGGCCACGCAGTGATTCGAACAGAGCCGATTCCTCCGGCGAAAGCACGATCTCCTCTCGAGTCGCGCGTGACGCCGCCGGTTCCTGCGGCCGCAGCAGCGAGACCGTCCGCTCGCCCCGCAGCAACGCCCGCGAGGCATCGTTGAGCGTGAGCGTGCCGTACCCGCTGTCGTCGCGGTCGAGCAGGCCCTGGTCCACCAACTGGCTCAGGTAACTCGACAGCGTCGGGCGGGGCGTGTCCCGCAACAGGCCGAAGGTGCTCAGTCGGTCGTGCCCGCGCTGCACGATCCGCTCGGCGCGCGAGCCGCGCAGCACGTCCACGACGTGGGCCGCGCCGAACCCGAATCCGGACCGCTGCACGATCCTCGCCACGCACGAGAGGATCTTCTGCGCGATGGTCGTCGCGTCATCGACCGCGCCGATCTCGTTCAGGCAGACGTCGCAGGCGTTGCAGTTCGGGAAGGGGTACGCCTGGCCGAAGTGCTCCGAGAGTGCGCGGTGCCGGCACTTCATGCCCGCCGCCAGCCGCTGCATCTCGTCGAGCAGCCGCAACTGGGCCTGCACCACCTCGTCCGGCGTGCCCGATTCCTCTGCGCTCATGCGAAGCAGTTTGCCCCACCGAGCCGCGTCCGCGCCCGAGTAGAGCATCACGCACTCGGCCTCAAGCCCGTCGCGCCCCGCCCGTCCCGTCTCCTGCTGGTAGGCCTCGACCGACTTGGGCATCGCCGCGTGCAGCACGCACCGCACGTTCGACCGATCGATCCCCATCCCGAACGCCACGGTTGCCACCACAACGTCGATCCGCTCGCGGCTGAACCGGTCCTGCACGCGACGGCGCGAGTTCGCGTCCAGCCCGGCGTGGTACGCCTCCGCCTTGACGCCCCGCGAGCGGAGCATCTCCGCCACGTCCTCCGTGTCGCGCCGGCTGATGCAGTAGACAATCACGGCCTCGCCCTTGTGCCGCTCCACCACGCCGGCGATCTGTTCCTCCCTGTTCACCCGCGGCACGATCCGGTACACCAGGTTCGGCCTGTCGAACGTGCCCACGAGCACGGCCGGGTCGCGCAGCCCCAGTTGCGAGACGATGTCCTCACGCAGGCGCGGTGTCGCCGTCGCCGTCAGCGCGTGGATGCTCGCCCCAGGGAACCAGCGCCGAAGCCCCGCCAGCCGCCGATACTCGGGACGGAAATCGTGCCCCCAGTGGCTGATGCAGTGCGCCTCGTCGATCGCGAACGCGTTCACGCCCGCCGCGCCGTTCGGCTGACGCACGCACCGCAGCCAGTCGATAAACCCATCCGAGAGCAGCCGCTCCGGCGCGACATAGAGCAGCCGAAGCCGTCCCTCAGTCGCGGCCTCGCGTGCGGCACGCGACTCGTCCGGCGTGCAGCCCGAATGCAGGCACGCCGCCGCGTATCCGTTCAGGCGCAGGGCGTCGACCTGATCCTTCATCAGCGAGATGAGCGGGCTGACGACGACCGTCAGCGTGCCGGTCACCAGCGGCGGGGCCTGAAAGCACAGGCTCTTCCCACCACCCGTCGGCAGCACGATCAGTGCATCGCGCCCGGTCAACGCGGCCGCAATCGCCTCGGCCTGCAAAGGCCGGAGCGTGTCGAATCCCCACACATCCCGAACCGCCTTCAGGAGTTCGGGGGACGGGTCCGTTGCCGGTTTCTGCATCGCCATCGCCCGGACAGAATACCGACCACAGGAGAGAGGGGAGAAAACCAGCCCGACGATTGACGAGATGTATATCCGATTATACAGTATTGTCCAGACCAAGGAGGCCCCATGCCCGCCATCAATGAGACCATGACCGTGGGCGAGATCGTCGCTCGCTTCCCCGCCGTCGCCACCGCTCTTGAGAGTTTCGGCATCGACTACTGCTGTGGCGGCCGAAAGACGCTGGCAGAGGCCGTCGAACGCAAGGGCCTCGACCTGGACCGGGTGGTCACGGGCCTGGAAGACGCCGCCTCGGGGCCGATTGAGAACGAGCGCGATTGGCGAAACGCGAGCCTGAGCGAACTGTGCGACCACATCGAGGCCACCCACCACGAGTACCTTCGACGCGAGTTGCCCGCCCTCGCCGGGCGGCTCGACCGTGTCGTGAAGGCCCACGGCGACCGCAGACCGGAGATGCACGAGGTCGCGGAGGTGTTCCGGGACTTCGCCGCCGAACTGAACGCCCACATGCTGAAGGAGGAGCAGATCCTCTTCCCCGCGATCCGCGCGGTCGAGGCGGGGCAGACCATCCGCGGCATCGGCGCGCCTATCGCCGTCATGGAGCAGGAGCACGACGACGCCGGGCGCGCCCTCGAACGCATGCGCGAACTGACCGGCGGTTACGCCGTGCCGATGGACGCCTGCGGCACTTACCGCGCTCTGCTCGAAGGCCTGCGTGCCCTCGAAGCCGACATGCACCGCCACGTCCACAAGGAGAACAACATCCTCTTCCCGCGCGTCCTCGAACGTCTCGGTCGCG
Source organism: Phycisphaerales bacterium (assembly GCA_035443945.1). GTDB lineage: Bacteria > Planctomycetota > Phycisphaerae > Phycisphaerales > UBA1924 > CAADGN01. The sequence continues at coordinate 6,841 of DAOMNQ010000032.1, forward strand.
ACGAGGGCGCGCCTGCGTGCTGCTGCCGACCGTAGCCGAGCACCCGCTCAGCCCGGATCGCGAGGTCGAAGCGACTCAGCGACCAGCCGCACGCACGCCCACGCGAACAACGCCGTGGCGATGTAGAAGACTGTGGTGGAGATCGACTGCATTACCGTCGCCGGCCTGGTCAGGGCGGCGAGCAGGTTCGCGGCCGGCCTGGTCCGATCCTCGAAGGTGGCCGCGTCGCCGAACGCCACCCAAAGGTGCGAGAACACCCCCCAGGCCATGAAGCACAGCACCCCATCCGCCGCGAGTTTCCAGGGCGGCCGCACCCGGAAGTACAACTGAAGCACCCTGACCGGGGCGAGCGTCGAGAGTTCGTCCGCCATGTCGCCCAGCCTACCACGGCCCGCTCCCGCGCCCTCCGCCCGTGCGCCCTCAAAATCTCCCGACTCGGGCGTGCGCAATCCCGCCATCGTGCGTTATCTTGTCGGCCGCCGCCCGGACGTGGGCGGGGTGTTCGGTTTTCGGAGGGCGAGAGCGATGTCATTCCGGCGGGCGGCTGTGCGTGCGGCGGTTGTGTGTACAGCGGTAGTGGGGGTGGCGGTCCCCGTGGCCCGCGGCCAGATGGTCGATCGGGCCATCCCGTGGTTCCCGAACTGGGAGAACCCGCCCTGCCATCCGCTCGAACTCACGCCTGACGGCTCGTTGCTGCTGGTGGTCAACACTCCCGACGCCCGCCTGGAGGTCTTCGACGCCAGCGGCGCTCTCCCCGCATGGATCGGCTCGATCCCCGTCGGGATCGACCCGGTCACCGTGCGTGCCCGCACCGCGAGCGAGGCCTGGGTCGTCAACCACATCTCGGACTCAATCAGCATCGTCGATCTGAACACCATGACCGTCGTGCGGACGATCGACACCGACGACGAGCCGTACGACGTGGTCTTCGCGGGCCTTCCCCAGCGTGCGTTCGTGACCTGCTCGCAGGTGAATCTGGTGCAGGTCTTCGATCCGGCCGATCCGTCCGCGCCCATCGCGCAACTGCCGATGTTGGGCGAGGACCCGCGAGCCATGGCCGTCAGCCCCGACGGCTCGTCGGTCTACGTCGCCATCTTCGAGTCCGGCAACGGCTCGACGCTCCTCGGCGGCGGCATCGAAGTCTTCTCAACGCTCAACTTCCCGCCAAACGTCGTGAACGACCCCAGCGGCCCCTACGGCGGGCTGAACCCGCCTCCGAACTCCGGCAACGGATTCGAGCCGCCCCTGAACCCGAACCTGCCGCCCCCGCCCGGCGTCGGCCTCATCGTGAAGAAAGACGAGCAGGGCCGGTGGCTCGACGACAACGGCGCGGACTGGACCGAGTTCGTCTCGGGTTCCTCGGCCGCGCTGTCCGGCAGGCCGCTCGGATGGGACGTGCCCGACCGCGATCTGGCCGTGATCGACGCGAACTCGCTCTCGGTGACCTATGTGCGAAGGCTGATGAACGTCTGCATGGCCGTCGGCGTGAACCCGGCCACCGGGGTCATCACGGTGGTCGGCACGGACGCGATCAATGAGGTCCGCTTCGAGCCGAACGTGGCGGGGAGGTTCGTCCGTGTTCATGCCGCGCTGGTCGATCCGGCGGCGCCCGACGCGCCGTGGATCGTCGATCTGAACCCGCATCTGGATTACTCGACCAACCGCGTCCCGATGATCGAGCGTGTCCGCTCCATCGGCGATCCGCGTGCCATCGTCTGGCGGGCCGATGGTTCGGTCGGCTATGTCGCGGGCATGGGGTCGAACAACCTCGTCGTCATCGACGCCGCCGGCAACCGGGCCGGCCTGGGCGACACGATCCCCGTCGGCGCGGGTCCCGCCGGTCTTGCGCTCGACGAATCGCGCGGCGCGCTCTATGTGTTCAACCGCTTCGAGGGCACCGTCTCCGTGGTCGATCTCGCGGGCGAGGTCGAGGTCGCCCGCGTGCCGTTCTTCGATCCCACACCTCCCGTGGTGCGCCGCGGCCGCGTCCATCTCTACGACACGCACGCCACCAGCGGTCTCGGGCAGGCCTCGTGCGCATCCTGCCACGTCGATGGACGCCTCGACCGCCTCGCCTGGGACCTCGGCAATCCCGCGGGCCAACTCGACCTGCTGAACAACCGCAACCTCGGCGCGGGCATCACCGGGCTTGCCCCGCCCACCACCCCGCTGCCGTTCCTCCCGCACCACCCCATGAAGGGGCCGATGACGACGCAGACCTTGCAGCACATCATCGGTCTTGAGCCGCACCACTGGCGCGGCGACCGCGACGGCCTCGAGCAGTTCAACCCGGCGTTCGTCGGGCTGAACGGCGCCGACGGCCCACTCACGCCTCAGCAGATGCAGGACTTCGAGGACTTCCTCGCGACCGTTCAGTTCCCGCCCAACCCGTTCCGCAACGCCGACAACACGCTGCCGACGAACCTGCCGCTGCCGGGGCACTACACGCCGGGCCGGTTCGCACCGGCGGGCCACCCGCTGCCGAACGGCAACGCGATCGCCGGGCGCGATCTCTACCGATCGACCGCTCGTCGTCTGGACGGGGGCGCGTTCGCGTGCGTGACGTGCCACACGCTGCCCACCGGCGCGGGGCCGGACGTGACCTGGCAGGGCAATCAGTTCGTGCAGATTCCGCCCGGCCCGCTCGGCGAACGCCACCTCGCCCTCGTCTCCGTGGACGGCACTACAAACCGCTCCACCAAGATCCCGCACCTGCGCAATCTCCACGAGAAAGTCGGCATGGAGATGACCAGGACCGAGAGCCTCGCCGGCTTCGGCTACCTGCACGACGGCAGCATCGACTCCCTCGCCAGGTTCGTCGCCGAGCCGGCCTTCAACGTGCAGAACGACCAGGAGATCGCCAACCTCGTCGCCTTCATGCTCTGCCTCTCCGGCTCGGACCTTCCGCCCGGCGCGCCGAACAACATGCTCGTGCCGCCCGGTCCGCCCAGCCTCGATACCCACGCGGCGGTCGGGATGCAGGCCACCGTCAGGGACGTGGGCGACTCCAACGCCATCATCCGTCTCACGCAACTGCTCGCTCTGGCGGACGCTTCCCCGCGCATCGGCATGATCGCCAAGGGGCGTGTCAACGGTGAGCAGCGCGGCTGGCAGTACCTGGGCGCCGGCAACTTCCAGTCCGACCGCGCTTCTCAGCAGCACACCGCGGGCGACCTCGTCTCTCTCGCCCAGCCCGCCGGCGGCGAGGTCACGTTCACGATCGTCGTCGCCGGATCGGCAGAGCGACTCGGCATCGACCGCGACCGCGACGGCCGGTTCGACCGCGACGAACTCGACGTCTGCACCGACCCCGCGGACGGCGGCACCTTCCCCGGCGGCCCGGGCAGCCCGGACGTGAACGGCGACCTCGTCATCAACACCATCGACGTCGTCGCCTTCCTCAACGCCTTCGTCGTCGCCGACCCGCTCGCCGACTTCAACCGCGACGGCACCGTCAACACCATCGACTTCATCGCCTTCCTCAACGCATGGTCCGCGGGCTGTCCGTAGCAGCCCTGTTCGTTGATCGTCAGCCGCGAACGCACGCCTACCGGGGCGTTGGCGTGGTCATCCGGGGCCTGTCCCGCTGTCTGCCGCCGTGCTATCCTGTGGGCATCGGCGCTCCGCGCCCGCGTTGGGTTGACGGACGCGCCGGACTTCAATCGTTCCGGAGGTTCAGATGAGCGCGAAGTCACTACTGACGGTCGTCGGCGTGGTCGCGGTGTCGTGTTCGTTCGCTCTCGGCCAGGCGACGCAGGACGGCAAGCCCGCCTCGCCCGCCGCGATCAAGCCGCCCACCCAGCCCGAGCAGGCGCTGCCCGGCGGGATGAGCGAGGCGGACATGCAGGCCTGCATCGAGGCCGCCACGCCCGGCAAGATGCACGAGTACCTGGTGCAGGGCGTAGGAACATGGGCGGGCAAGGTCTCCATGTGGATGGCACCCGACACCGAGCCTGCCGTGAGCACGTGCACCACCACCATCACCTCGATCATGGACGGGCGGTTCATCAGGGTCGAGACCGCGGGTGAAATGCCCGGCATGGGGGCGTTCAACGGCTTCGGCCTCAGCGGCTTCGACAACGTCTCGCAGAAGTTCCAGAGCACCTGGGTCGACAACTTCGGCACGGGCATGATGACCGGCAGCGGCGAACTCGAGCCCGACGGCAAGACTCTGGCCTGGAAGTTCATCTACAACTGCCCCATCACCAAGAAGCCCACGATCATGCGCGAGGTCGAGCGCCGCACCGGCAAGGACACCATGACCCTCGAGATGTTCGGGCCGGACCCCGCCACCGGCAAGGAGTTTAAGATGATGGAGATCGCGTACACCCGCGCGCCGGCAGCAGCGCCACGCACCATCTCCGGTTCGACCCGCTGATAGCGATCGTCTTGCGCGTCCCTACGCGGGACGCCCACGCATGACCCGAAGCCCCGCGATCGGCCCTCCGGTCGCGGGGCGTTTCGTTCCTCCCCGCCCGCCGCCTGACGGCGACTCCGCAGATGCCACCCGACCGGAAAAGCGGGCGAAGGGACTCGAACCCTCGACATTCAGCTTGGAAGGCTGACGCTCTACCAACTGAGCTACGCCCGCGAAGGCGGGGTGATTGTACCGCGTCCAAGCTCAGCGCGCCTCGACCGGCCCGAACTGTTCGATGATCGCCGACGCCACGCGGACGGAACCGAGTCCGGACTCGTACGGCAGGCGCACACAAGGCAAACCCCGCGAACGGCACGATTCGACCACAGCGTCGGTCTGTGAGTGGCTCAGCCACCGCGTCACCAGCACGAGGCCGGGACGCGCAGCCGCGATCCGCGAGCCGAGATCAGCGTTCGACTTGTCGGCCTGCGCCTCGACGCGAACCACGTCCTCAAGGTCAAAGTCACGTTCCAGTCGCTGCCGCTGCGCGGGGTAGTCCAGCCCTCCGGCGATTGCCATGCGCCTCACGCCACGCGTCCGCAGCAACGCGGCCGCCTCGGCGACGATCGGTTCAAGACGTGCATCGGCCTCGGAATCGTCCTTCTGGGCGCTCGACCCGGCCCGCGCCCGGGCATGCGCCACCGCCTCGGCAAACTCGGGCGACGCGCTCTCTCCGGCATCGAGCACCCCCGCCGCGGGCGACAGCGCTCGCGTCAACCGGCCCTCGTTCGTCCGCACGCCCAGCGCGACCGCCTCTCGCACGAGTTCGTCCATCCGGCGCACCTCGTCCGGGTCCGGCTGCGGGTCGGCCGCCAGGCGCTCCGCCTTGTACGCGAGGTTGTCGAGAATCTTCTGGACCTTCAACGACGACTCCAGCGCGGCGAGTTCCGCCTGCAACGCCGCCTTCACGCCCGCCGACTCCGCCGGATCCGCCACGTCGTCGCGACGCATGTACCGCTCGACCAGCACGCCGCAGCGATCCTCCGACGTGAGCGTGCGCAGCCAGCGGAACATCGCCAACTGGTCGGTGTCCACCTCGCCCCGAAACTCATCGACGAAACGCCGGACAGCGGACTGCGCCTGCGCCATCAGGGCGAAGTGCCGTTCGAGATCGCCGCCCGGCCGGATGCGCCCTGCCTTGTCGAGCGCGCGCCCCAGTTCGGCCGCAACGGCGAGGGCTTCATACGCCGTCACCCCGAGCGCCAAACCCTCCGGATCGCGCCGTTTCGGGTCGAACATCCACAGGTCCGCCGGCGTCGCGCCGCTGTCTCGAACCCGGTCGATCTGGGCCATCAGTCGGTCCGCGGCCGCGCCGGGCGGCGCGGCGCACGCATGGGCCTTGAGCGACGCCGACCGTCGCACCAGTTCAAGGTCGGGGAGATCGGCCGTCGTCGCAGGCGCGCCGCGCGCCGGAGGAGGCGCCGCCACGACCGGCGCAGGCTCGGGCCGGTCGATCGGCCTCACCGCATGCACGGTGCTCCCCTGGAGCACCGTCTCCACCGGGTTCGAATCCCCGATGCGGAACTCGAGCACCTGCTTCGGTCCCCGGATCGGCTCCTTCGGCTGCACAACCTGCACCACCGGCTTCGGCTCGGGCGCCCGCACGTCGCGCGGCGGTGCGGCGGGTGGTGGCGCTGCGGGTGTCGGCCCGAACAACAAACCCGCTACACGCCGGCCGGCTTCGCGCAACTCCGCGTCGGACTCCAAAGCGTCCGCGATCGCATTCAAGAGTGCCTTCAACGCGTCCTTTACGTCTTGTCGCTCGCTCATAGCCCAATCCTAGCGCGGCCGACGCAATCGCTGGTTTCGTCGCGCGGTTTCGCTCAGCCGCGCACACGCGCTCGAACCGCCAGGAAGAGCGGAATCTCGCCGCGGGCACGGTTCTCCTCGTCCGCTCTCGGACCCGGCTGGCTCACGCGGCGGCTCACCCACTCCTCCACCGCGTCGATCACGAACCCCGCATCGACGAGCCTCGCCGTGTACCAGCCCAAGGGCCGGAGGAAAGTCGGCGTCGTGACGGCGTTCGCCCCCGCGGCCGTGCCCCCGGGGTTCATCACGATCTCTCGCCTGCCGGGCGTGAGGTACGCATCAACCCGGCGATACTGCCGGGCCGTGCCGTCCGGTGCCTTGTCCCATCCCCACGCGGTGCGGCCCGGGGCGCGAAACGCCGGATGCAGCACCACGACGACCAGCGGCGCACCGGGTTTCAGCAGCCCGGCGCACCCCCGCAACACCGGTTCGACGGGGTCGATGTTCATCAGCGCCATGACGCACGCGGCCGCGTCGAACGAGGCCGGGCCACCAAGGTCGTCGATCATCCCCGGCAGTTCCCTCGCGTCCCCGACCAGGAACTGCGCGAGCGGTCCCGATCGCGCCGTCGCCGACTCGATCAGCCGCTGCGAAGCGTCCACCCCGACGGTCTGGACTCCGCGTTCGTTCAGCAGCCTCGACAGCACCCCCTGGCCGCACGCGACGTCGAGCACGCGCGTCCCCGCTTCGCTGGCGAGCAATCGGAGCGTGCCGGGAAGGATGACCTGCTCGTAATGGTCGCTGCCGCGTTCGGCGATCAGTTCGTCGTACCACTCGGCGACATCCTCCCAGCCCACCCGGGCATCCCGGGCACGGGCGTCCTTCTCGCCCGCGCCCTCGTCGCCCACGGCTCGCCGGAACTCGGGCGGCGGAGGGCTGCTGAAACGGACCGATTGCTTCGTACCCGGATGCGTGAACGACAACTCGGCGATGTGCAGCCCGAGCCGGTCGATCGTCCTCCGCCCACCCGGTTCCGGCCGCCCGTACAGCCGGTCGCCCACGATCGGGTGACCGAGTTCCGCCATGTGGACCCGCGCCTGATGCGGCCTGTCCGTCTCCAACCGCAACCGCACCAGGCTCAGGCCGTTCGCGCTGCGGACCAGCCGGTAGTGCGTGCGTGCCGAGGCGGCCGCGCGCGGCGGACCGCGGCGCGGCCCCGGCGCGACCCTCGGGCCTGAGAACTCGTCCGTCCGGATGCTGTGCCACAGCCCGTCCCGATCTCGCCGCAACTGTGTCTGGATCGTTCCACCCCCGGCTCCCTCGCCCGCCTTCATCTCGCCGAGAACGAGGGCGTACGCCAGCCGATCCGCCTTGCGGCTCGTGAACTCCGTCTTGATCGGCTCGGCGATCGACTCCGAGCGCGCGAAGACGGCAAGCCCAGACGCATCGTTCTCCGGCGCGTACACGAGGCGAAGACCGCGCGCCTCGCTCCCCGCAATCGACCGCCTCAGCCAGCCGATCAGCGTCGCCCCGGCGGGGGGGCCGGGCGTTCCCGATCGGCTCGGCAGCGGCGCCATGCCCGAGGGCTTGCTCACCACGATGAGGTGGTCGTCCTCGTGGATCACCGTCGGGCGACCGACGGGGCGCATCGGCCGACCGCGCGGCCCATCACCCCCCACCCGCGCCGAGCGAGCCCCGCGCGGGCCGCTGCCGCCCGGGCCCGAGGGCCGAAACGGCGGGCGTCGGTTCACCGGCTCACGACCCTGCGGCATCGGCCAACTCCTCGACAAGGTCCATGAGCCACCCCGCGAACTTCGCCTTGGGGATCGCGGGGCCGGCGTCCCGATCAGTACCGTTTCGCAGCATGGCGACCGCCCGCACGTCGGGCGATTCCATGGTTTCGAGCGGGTTCGCGATGATCGCATCCACCCGCTTCCGGTCGAGCTTCCGCCTGGCGGAGGCGAGCAACTCGCCTTCCGGTTCCAGCGCAAAGCCGATCAGGACCTGCCCCGGTCGTCGCCGCGACGAGCACGCCGCCAGCAGGTCCGGGGTCGGTTCGAGTTCGATGACCATCGCCCGGTCTTCGCGGCGCAGTTTGCCCGCCAGTTGGTCGGGCGTCGCCGTCGGGCGATAGTCGGCGACCGCCGCGGCCATGACCAGCGCGTCGCACGCGGGCTGCTGTGCTTCGAGCAGCCCCGCGAGATCGCTTGTCGTGCGGTAGCGCAGCACCCGCACGCCCGGCTCGGCCGGGGCGAGGTGGGTCGGGCCGAGCAGCAATGTCACCCGCCATCCGCGTCGCGCCGCCTCGTCCGCCAGCGCGACGCCGAGCCGCCCGGACGAGCGATTGCCGATGAACCGCACCGCGTCGATGGGTTCGTGGGTCGGACCGGCGGTAATCAGGAGACACCGCCCGGCGACGGGGTTTGCCTCGGTCTGGGGCACGGTTCGCGTCCTGCGGGGCGGGTCGTCGGCGGAACACCCGGCCGCGCCGAGCGTATGGAACTCGCCGACCAGCCAGCATAGGCGGGGCGATCGCCGCGCCCGTGCGACGGCTTGGTCGGGTTCAGGATCGAACGTCGCGTCAGCAATCATCAGGATGCGTGCTTGTCGGGGGGGCATCCACCACGACGCCCCGGCCGCACGCTACGATCGGGTGGCCGCTCCACAATCCGGTGCGGCCGAAGGGGAACGTTCGGGTCATGGCACGATCGCGGAAGAAACTCGGCGAGATCCTGGTCGGGTGGGGCGTCACCTCGCCGGAGCAGGTCGATCAGGCGGTGGGGGTGGCGCGAGGCGCGGGCAAACGCCTCGGCGAGACCATGGTCGAACTCGGCTTCGCGAAGGAGGAGCAGGTCGCCAAGGCCCTCGCCAACCAGTTCGGCATGGAGTTCGTCGATCTCGCCGCCAACGGCGTCGGCGACAAGATCGACATGAAACTCGTGCCCGACGACCTCGTCCGCAAGCACCTCATCCTCCCGCTCGGCAAGTCCAACGGTCGGCTGCAACTCGTCATCCACGACCCGATGGACCTCGAACTGCTCGACATGCTCCGCTTCCGCCTGAACGTGGAGGTCGAGCCGAGGCTCGCGTCGCGCTCGCAGATCCGGCGTTTCATCGAGGGCGCGAGCGGCGGCGCACCGAAGGCATCGCTGACCGCCGAGCCGAAACCCGGCGAGTCGCTCGTCACCGATTCGATCGACCGCACCATCGACCGCTCGGTGGACCGCTCGGTGGACAAGTCCATCGACGTCGCGGCGGATGACGCCCCGATCGTCAAACTCTGCAACCGGATGCTCACAGAGGCCGTCAAGATGCGTGCCTCTGACGTTCACATCGAGCCGATGGCCGATCGGGTCCGCCTACGCTATCGCATCGACGGCGTGTGCATCGAGCGAGACAACCTTCCCAAGCGAATGCAGAACGCCCTGCTGAGCCGCACCAAACTCATGGCGGGCATGAACATCGCCGAACGGCGCGTTCCCCAGGACGGGCGCATCAAACTCCCCGTCGACGAGCACATGATCGACTTCCGTGTGTCGGCCTGCCCGGCCTACCACGGCGAGTCGGTCGTTCTCCGTATTCTGCGACCGGACTCGGTCCGCATCGGCCTCGAGAACCTCGGCTTCGAGGCCGACAATCTCGCCGTCTTCAACCGCATCATCCGCCGCCCGAACGGCATCTTCCTCGTCACCGGCCCGACCGGTTCGGGCAAGACGACCACGCTCTACTCCGCGCTGGACGTGCTCAATCGCCCCGACAAGAAGATCATCACCGCCGAAGACCCGGTCGAATACAACTTCGACGGCATCAATCAATGCCAGGTGCGAGAGAGCATCGGCCTGACGTTCTCGGCGATCCTCCGCTCGATGCTGCGCCAGGCCCCGAACGTCATCCTCGTCGGTGAGATTCGCGACCGCGAGGTCGGCGAGATCGCGATTCAGGCCGCGCTGACAGGCCACCTCGTCTTCTCCACGCTGCACACGAACGACGCGCCGTCGGCGATCACCCGTCTCGTGGACATGGGCATCAAGCCGTTCCTCGTGGCCTCGTCGATTCAGGCGATCATGGCCCAGCGGCTCATCCGAATCCTCTGCTCGAAGTGCAAGAAACTGGCCGAGCCGGAGGACCTCGACCCCAAGTTCCTCCGCCTGGTCGGCCTGAAGGCCGAGGAGGCGCTCGGCAAGGCCTACAAGGCCGTCGGGTGCGAGCATTGCGTGAACACCGGCTTCCGCGGACGGAAGGCCATCTTCGAGATGATGTCGATGAACTCGCAGATCCGCGACATGGCGTTCAAGGGCGCTTCCCTCGCGGACTTGCGCCGCGCCGCGCTCGCCGCCGGCATGCGACCGCTGGTCGGCGACGGGCGGCTCAAGATCCTCGCCGGCGTGACGACGATGGACGAGATCGCCCGCGTCGCGCAGGTCGTTGACGAACAGGCATGATGACCGGCCGCCCCGCCGGGGCCACGCCGGATGGAGCGTTCCGATGTCCACCATGCAGATCGACCGGCTGCTCGACACCGTTGTCCGCACCGGCGCCAGCGACCTTCACCTCACCGTCAACCGTACACCCACCATCCGCCTCCACGGCCACCTGCGCAACCTCCAGACCAAGGTGCTCGACTCCGACGACATGGTCGGACTCATGAAGTCCATCACCCCCGAACGCAACCAGCAGGAACTCCAGGAGGTCGGCGGCACGGACTTCGGCTTCGCCTACGGCGATGCGGCCCGATTCCGCGTCTCGGTCTTCCGCCAGAAGGGCGACATCGCCATCGTCCTCCGGCAGATCCCCAACAAACTGCTCTCATTCGAACAGATCGGCCTGCCACCGATCGTCATGGAACTCATCCGCCGCCCGCAGGGGCTGTTCCTCGTCACCGGACCGACCGGCTCCGGGAAGACGACCTCCCTGGCGACGATGATCGACTACGTCAACACCAACCTCGACCGCCACATCGTCACGATGGAAGACCCCATCGAGTACTACCACGGGCACAAGACCTCAATCGTCAACCAGCGCGAGGTCGGCAACGACGTCCCCAGTTTCGCCGAGGCCCTCAGGCGTGTGCTGCGATCGGACCCGGACGTGATCCTCGTCGGCGAAATGCGCGACCTCGAAACCATCGAGGCCGCCATCCGCGCCGCGGAAACCGGCCACTTGGTCTTCGCCACCCTGCACACCAACGGGGCCGCCAAGACCATCGACCGCGTCGTCGACGCCTTCCCTGTCTCCCAGCAGAACCAGGTCCGCGTTCAGTTGTCGACCGCCATGATCGCCATCCTGAGCCAGCAGTTGCTCGCCAGGATCGACACGCCGGGCCGCGTCGCGGCCTACGAGTTCCTGGTGGTTACCCCGGCCATCTCGAACCTGATCCGAGACGCCAAGACCTTCCGCATCGACTCGATGATCCAGACCGGGAAGAAGTTCGGCATGCAGTTGCTGGATGACCACCTCTGGTCGCTCTACTCCAAGGGGATCATCTCTGCCGAGGAGATGATCGACAAGTCCAAGAACCCGGGCGATCTGCGGGACAAGGTGCACCGCCTAGGCCGAACCGTCGGCCGCACCGAGTGGGACACCGAGTACGACGGCAATGAGTAACCGGGCATTTGTTAGCAAGACGTTCTGTCTTGGAACAGTCTGCCGCGCACCGCGACATGTCTAAAAATCCATGAGTCGCAATGAGAACAGATGCCGTTCTCTCTTGTTGTGCCGCATCTGAGTCCGTTATTGTGTCGAATAGGGATTCGATCGGGACTGCGTCGACAGGCGCGTTCCGATGGACAGGAGTCGTACTGTGGCGGCGATCGATCCGGCAGAACTGAAGGGCCGAAAACTGGGGCGTGTCCTGACGAAACTCGGACACGTGACGCGTGAGCAGGTTCACGAGGCCCTCGCCATTCAGAAGACACGCCGGGTCCCGATCGGCCAACTCCTGATCGAGTTGGGCTATTGCTCGGATCGAGATGTGGCCGAGGCTCTCGCCGGTCAGGCCGGGATGGCCTATGTCGATCTCTCCTCGGTCGAGATTCCCGAGGAAGCCCTCGCGGCGATCCCCTCGGAGAACGCCAAGACCTACCAGGTCGTTCCGATCGAGTTCAACCCCAAGAGCAAGCGGCTGAAGATCGCCCTGAAAAGCCCGGACAACTTCCGGGCGGTGGACGACCTGCGGCTGCTGATGGGCTTCAACGTGGAGGCGGTCGTCGCGGACGCGGCCGCGATCGACACGCTCATCCAGAAGCACTACTCCAAGTCCGAGTCCGTGATGGACGTCGTGTCGGGCCTTGCGGCGGACGACAGGTTCAAGGCGCTCGACAAGGGCGGGGCGTCGATCGACCTCGACGCCGTGCTTGAGGCGGCGGAGGACAACCAGGTCATCAAACTGCTGAACCTCGTGCTGCTGCAGGCGATCAAGGACCGCGCGTCGGACATTCACTTCGAGCCGTTCGAGAACGAGTTCAAGATGCGATACCGCATCGACGGCGTGCTGTACGAGATGGTGCCGCCTCCGAAGCACCTCGGCCCGGCGATCACGAGCCGCATCAAGGTCATGTCGCACCTGGACATCGCGGAGCGCCGCCTGCCGCAGGACGGCCGCATCGAACTGATGGTGGGGGGCAGCCCGGTGGACCTCCGAGTGGCGGTGCTCCCGACGATGTGGGGAGAGAGCGTCGTGATGCGCGTTCTGGACCGCTCGAACATCGAACTGAGTCTGGAACGGATCGGCTTTCGCGAGGACGATCTGGCGCGTTTCCGCAAGTTGATTCAGAAGCCGAACGGGATCGTGATCGTGACCGGTCCGACCGGCTCGGGAAAGACGACGACGCTCTACTCCGCGCTCGACGAACTGAACGACATCGAGACGAAGATCCTGACCGCCGAGGACCCGGTCGAGTACGACATCGACGGCCTGTGCCAGTGCCAGATGAACGAGGAAGTGGGCCTGACGTTCGCCCGAGCGCTTCGCAGTTTCCTGCGTCAGGATCCGGACATCATCCTGGTGGGCGAGATCCGCGACCTGGAGACGGCTCAGATCGCCGTGCAGGCGTCCCTGACCGGCCACCTCGTGCTGACGACGCTGCACACGAACGACGCGCCGAGTTCCATCATCCGTCTCGTGGACCTCGGGCTGGAGGCGTTCCTGCTGACCGCGACGCTTGAGGGGATCGTGGCCCAGCGGCTGGTGCGGACGATCTGCCCGAAGTGCCGCGAGGAATACACGCCTGCGGAAGAGGAACTGATGGAGCTCGCGCTGACACCGGAGACCGTCCGCGGGCGGCGCTTCTTCCGCGGGCGCGGGTGCGACAACTGCCACAAGTCCGGCTATCGCGGCCGGATGGCCTTGTTTGAGATCATGGAGATCGACGACGCGATGCGCGAACTGGTGATGCAGGAAGCGAGCACCGGCGTGTTGCGTGACCACGCGAAGCGCCGCGGGATGCGCTCGCTTCGCGACGCGGGACTGCTGGCCATCTACGAGGGCCAGACGACGATCGACGAGGTGGTGCGGGAGACCATCGCCGAAGAGGACTGATGCGGTCGCGTGCGCGCGGAGGAGCGCGCACGCGCCGCCGGTCCCCGGCGGCGGCGAACGGGACGGACCAGCGGAGCGACAGCCATGCCGACTTTCACGTACGAAGCCCTGAACGCGTCCGGCAAGCCCCAGAAAGGCTCCGTGGAGGCCTCCACGAGCGATGAGGCCATCCAGCGCATCAAGGCGCAGGGCTACTTCCCCACGTCGGTGCGCGAGCAGAAGGTCCGCAAGTCCGCGGTCGCGGGCGAAGCGGCCACGGTCAAAAAGAAGAAGAGGAGCCTCGGCATCGGGCGTGTCTCGGCCAAGCAACTCACGCTCTTCACTCGCCAGTTGTCCACCCTGCAGGACGCCGGCCTGCCGCTGCTGCGCTCGCTCCAGATCCTCGAGGCCCAGGCCAAGCCCGGCCCGCTGAAGAACACCCTCCTCGGTGTCTGCGAGGAGGTCGAGGGCGGCTCATCGCTCAGCGAGGCGATGGCCAAGCACCCTCGCGCGTTCAACCGCCTCTACACCAAGATGGTCAACGCGGGCGAGATCGGCGGCGTGCTCGACGTCATCCTCCAGCGCCTGGCGGAGTTCATGGAGAAGAGCGAACGGCTCAAGCGGCGAATCAAGGGCGCGATGGTCTATCCCGTCGTCGTCGTCAGCGTCGCCATCATCATCCTCACCTTCATCATGATGTTCATCATCCCCAAGTTCGAGGAGATCTTCACCGACTTCGGCGTGAAACTCCCGGGCATCACCGTCTGGCTCATCCAGACCAGCCGATGGGTCGCGGGCAAGGCCAGCCCCGACCAGATGGTCCCCGGCGCGGTCTTCATCGTCGCCTTCCCCTTCGCGGCGTTCGTCTTCTGGAAACTCATCCGCAAGGCCGGACCGGGGCGTGCCGCCACCGACGTCCTGCTCCTCTGGACCCCCGTCCTCGGCAAACTCATCCGCAAGACGGTCATCGCCCGCTTCACGCGGACCCTCGGCACGCTCATCTCCGCGGGCGTTCCGATCCTCGAGGCCATCACCATCACCGGGCAGACCTCCGGCAACTACGTCTTCGAGAAGGCGCTCGCCAAAGTCCACGACTCGATCCGCGAGGGCGAGAGTTTCGCCGGCCCGCTCCGCGAGAGCAAGACCTGCGACGCCATCGTCGTGAACATGATCGACGTGGGCGAGGAGACCGGCGAGATGGACGCCATGCTCCTGAAGATCGCCGACACCTACGACGAAGAGGTCGACGTCGCCGTCGCCTCCCTCGTCAGCCTCCTCGAACCGCTCATGGTCGTCGTGCTGGGCGTGATGGTCGGCACCATCGTCGTCGCCATGTTCATGCCCCTCGTCGCCATGATCGAGTCGCTCCAGGGCGGCGCGGTCTGAGGCCAGCGCCCCGCGCCGGGGACGCCCGGCGGAAGGAACACACGTGCAGAACGGCCGGCACATCCCGACCTCACGCCGCACCGGCTTCACGCTCATGGAGTTGCTGGTGACGCTCCTTGTCATCTCGCTCCTGATCGGCCTGCTGCTGGTGGGCTTCAACCACGTGCAGAAGACCGCCCGGCTCACCGCCTCCCAGCAGGACGTGGTCGGCATCCGCGTCGCCGTCGAGCAGTTCCGGTCGGACTTCGGCTTCCTCCCCGCCCTCGTCAAGGACGGCAACGTCGCACGCTACCCCGGCTTCCCAAACTCCGATGATCCACTCGTGTCGGACCCTGATGAACCGGGCAAGTTCAACCCCCGCGTCTACAACCGCGCCGTCGCCGCCGACATGGCCTACCTGCGCGGCGACGGCATCGACTCGTCCGGCACGGCCGCGGGCAGCGGCGATTACCGCTTCTCCGAGTACTCGCTCGCGTACTACCTGCTCGGCTCGCTGGGCGACGAGGTGGACGGCGTCGCGGGCCCGGGCTTCGCCGCGCCACGCGCCGACGGATCCTTCATCCGCCGCAGTTCCAAGCGCACCCAGCCCATGTACGACCCCGGGCGCGCAGGCACCGTCGTCGCCGAGGACCTCGCCGCGGGGCGCGTCTCGCTCGTCGACCGCTTCGGCACGCCGTACCGCTTCTACCGCTGGGAGCAGGGGCGGGCGAGCGGGTCGAACATGGGGCAGATCGTCGAACTGCGCGACCTCAACGTCCCGAAGATCCTGGGCGCGCCCGAAAACGACGCGCCCGACGACGACGAGCCGGCACTCTCCAGCCCCGAGTTTCGCAACGCGGCCTACGCCATCGTTTCGGCGGGTCCGAACCGCGTCTTCGGCGACATCCCGACCGAGACCGGCGATGCCATCGAGCGGGCGCTCGGCCGTCCGTTCCGCACCGACCTGGAGCGGGAGCGCGCCGGACGCGAGGACAACGTCGCGGAGGTGAGCAAATGACACGCCGTCCCCAACGCTCGTTCACACTGACGGAGTTGATCATCGTCATGGCGGTGATCGTGCTCCTCCTCTCGATCTCGATCCCCGCCTTCAGCGCGCTGCTCGACTCCTCAAACCGCTCGCTGGCGGAAACACGCCTCCGCGTCGCCATCGCCCTCGGGCGCGAGGCCGCACTCCGCTCGGACCACGGCGACGGCGCGGTCGTCTTCTTCTTCGAGCCGGGCGGACGCTGCTACGCCGCCGCCTACGAAATGGTCGGCACGATCCCCGACGAAAGCGAAGGCTCACCCATCGAACGCGACGTCTTCGTGCCCGTCCGCGAACTCGAGCCTGTCAGCCTCCCCTCCGGTTGGATGGTCCGCGGCCTCGCTGCGCCCCGGACTGCCGGCCAACGAAACGCCGACAGCCCGTGGTACGACAGCGACAACGGCCAGCGCGACCGCTACGCCGACGACGACCGCAACTGGGTCTTCCCGGAAACTGCCTTCTTCGATCCCACGCGGAACGACGAGGGCCGCAAGCGCCAGACGTTCATGGTCCGCTTCCGCCAGGGCACGGGCGCGCTGGCCCTGGGCGAGACGCGCGAGGCGCTCATCCTCGCTCCAGCGCCGTCCACGGCTTTCCGAAACGCCGAGCCGTACCGGAGCCATAACTTCCTCGCGGCAGAGGATCCACGCGCGATGGTGCGCGGCCTGCTCGAGCGCCAGCGGGTCTCCCCGAGCCTGTGGCCGACGCAACTGCTCGGCGACATGGCGAGCGACACCGTCCTCGCCCGCACCGTTCCGCAACTCGTGCTCTACAAGGAGCGAGAACTGGCCGCGACGTTCCGGCTCCAGCCCGACCGTCTCACGGGGACACTCTACAAGGATCAGCCCTCCGAGAAGCAGAACAAGATTCCCGAATATGTCCGCCTGCCCGGCTTCCTTGTCAAGCCCAAAGAACTCAACGCCTGGCTCGAGGGCGACTCCAACAAGGACGGCGTCTGGACCGCCGACGACCAGGCCCTCGCCCGTTCGTTCGTCGTCCAGCGTTACGGCGGGGGCCTCCAGGAAGTCGCCCTCGCGCCGGTCCCCGGCGGAGGAGCCGACCGGTGACGCGCACGACCGCCATCCGAACGGCCGCGCTCGGCTTCTCGCTCGTCGAGGTGCTGATCGCCGTCTTCGTGCTCGCCCTCGGCCTGCTCGGCCTCGGAGCGGTCTTCCCCGTCGTCGTCCGCGAGCAGCGCATCGCCTCCGACGCCACGCTCGGCCTCGGCGCCATGAACTCCATCAAGTCCGAACTCAACGCCCGATCCGACCTGCGCCGGTTCAACCCGAGCACGGGTCAGTTCGAGGGCGGCTGGGTCGAGTGGATTTCCAACACCACACAGCAGCGAGGTCTGCCTTACGACAACTCCTCGGGCGGCTGGCCCGGCTGGAATACGCCCCCCATCGACGCCAAGACCGGCACCATCACGCTCGGCACCGGCACCAGCGAGGTCGAGATCCTCGTCGGCTCGCGCCTCTTCCCCGCGCCCCACACCGAGGGCCTCGATCCACGCTTCGTCTGGGACTTCGTCGGCAAGCGCATCCCCCGCGGCGACCCGAACGACCCGAGCGACGACGCCCTCATGGTCGCCCTCTTCCTCCGACGCATCGACCCCGGCATACGGCTTCCTGTACAGGTCGGCGCCGGGACTATCTCGCTCGCCCGGGCGCTCACGGACGACTCGCTCAAGGACGCCGACCGCCGATCACCCGTCGGGGCACGCCGCGACGGCACGCCCTCCAACAACGGCCTGAGCGAACTCGGTCGCCGGAACTACTCGCGACCCCTCGTCGCCGAACTCTTCCCCGACTTCCTCGGTCCCGGCGTCGGACAGACTCAGCGCGACCTCATCGCGCTGAGCGACGCCATGCCCGCCCAGCAGCGCCGCCAATACGAGCAGATGCTGGGGCAGACCGGCCAGCGATTCGTGGACGCCCAGGGGAACGTCTACCGCGTCGTCTCCGCCACCGTCGTCAACCCGACGCTGCCGATGGTGATCCGCATCGACCCGCCCATTCCCATGATTCTTCAGGACCTCGACGGCGACGGCGAGATCACGCCCGCCGACCTCAGCCCGATCACCTTCGTCCCCCAGGCCCCCCCCGTGGACCCCGTCGTCTTCGTCATCGAACCGTGAGCAGCGAGATGGAGCGAGCCATGAACAATCGGGCTGATCGCGACCGGCGCGGCTTCACGCTCATCGAACTCCTCGTCGCCATCGGCGCGATCGCCCTCATCGCCGTCGGCATCGCGGCGGTCTTCGAATCCGTCGGGCGCACGGTCTCCGGCGGGCGTCGCGTGAGCCTGCTGAACCAGGCCGCCGCCCAGATCGAGCAGCAACTCCGCGACGACTTCCGCTCCATGAGCCGCGACGGGTTCCTTGTCATCCGGCACGGCTACGTGGACGTGGACGCCAACGGCGCCCTGACGCTCGCAGGCGACTCCGTCCCCCTTCATCCCGCCGACCTCACGCCCCGCCCGCGCCGAGCCGACGAGATCGTCTTCCTCGCCCGCGGCCAGTTCACGAGCGTGCGCGATGCCCTGCACCCCACGCGCTCGCCCAAGGGCGACCACGCCCGCATCTACATCGGGCACGGCGTCCGCTACGACGCCGACGGCTCGCAGTCCGAGATCAACGCGTTCGTCACGCCGGAGGTGGACTTCGGATTCCCGGGCGATCAGGCGGATCGCTGGCGACTGGGCGCGCGCAACGGGCCGAACGAGTTCGCCGCCGAGTGGGTGCTCGCCCGGCACGTCACGCTGCTCATCCAGCCGACGGGCGCGGAGCAAGGCGCCCCGAATCCCGACCCGTTCAACCTTGCCCCCGCGCGCTGGCTGGACAGCGACATCCAGATCGCGGGCCAGCCCGCGGCGACGAGCCTCTTCCGCCACCTCGCGCAGTTCGGCTCGGCCGACGGCTCGATCGCGCGCATCCGCAACATCGCCGCCGGCCTGACCCCGCTCTTCGCGTCCGGCCTCGTGGACGTCGCCACGGCGGACCCCGGCGAGGTGCGCACCATCGTCTGCGACGCCGAGATCCTCCCGATCAACTCCTCGCCGGCGGACTTCGACCCTGCCACCGGCGATGCGATCGACGGTGAGTTCCAGGCCACGCCCGCGAACGGCAACCCGCTCCAGGGGGACCGCAGGTTTGTGCAGGCGTGGCTCCGCGAGTTGTTCCCCGCGCATTCCTACTCCGGCTCGTCGGGCGGGCACCGCGTCCGCGTCGAGCCGTCCATGCCCGCGTACGTGGACACCGTTGCGCTCGCCAACCAGCAGGGATGGACCGCGGAGACGCTCGCCTACCGCCTCGCGGACCAGCGGGCCGTCACCGCGCACGGCTTCGTCGCCCGCTGCACCGAGTTCATCGTCGAGTTCTCCTTCGGCGAGACCGTGAACGACGACACCAGCCCCCGCCACGGCGAACTGATCTGGCACGGCCTCGAACGCTTCGTGGATGCCGACGGCAATCCGAACACCAGCAACGGCCCGTTCAACGACGGGCGCGAGTACCGCGTGGCCGCGCCGTATCCGATCGATCCGGCGACAGGTGGTGGCGATTTGCACACGACGATCTACCGCAGGCTCGACGGCACGATCGGCAGTCATGATCTCGCTCCGAGCACCGTCTACGACACCACGATCGCCAGCGGCTCCCCTCCCGTGCAGCAGTACGCCCACTTCGGCTACTTCGATCCGACCTGGGTGCCATCCGGTGCGAACGAGCCGCCGACGCTGCCCTGGGCCTGGCCGAAACTCATCCGCATCACGCTCTCGCTCGCCGATGCGCAGGACCCGTCGGTCGAGCAGTCGTACCAGTTCGTTTTCGAAGTGCCCGAGAGGCGCTCGTTCTGAGCCGCGACCACGCGGCGGGAGAAGCCCGATGACAACCGACCTCAACAACCGCACGAAGCGTTCTCGCGGGGGTCGGCGTTCGCGCGCACGCCTGCTGAGGGCGATCAGCGGCCTGCCCGCCGGGGCCGGGCCGTCGCGTCGCGGCTCGTTCCTCATCATGGTCGTCGGCGTGCTCGCGCTGCTCGCCGTTGTCACCATCCTCTACGCCGCCATCGGGCGGTCCGACCGCCAGATCAGCGCGGCCGTCGTGAAGAACGACGAACGCCACAGCGTCCCCGAGCAGGTGCGCGACTACCTCGCCGGCGTGATCGCGGCCGACACCTTCTCGACCTACTTCGCCGGCGAGTACGCCGAGAACGGCGCGCCCCTCCAGCGCCGCGAGGCGTGGGACTACCCCTCCTCGCCCTTCTTCGTCACGAACCCGAACACGGGCGCGATGGTCCCTGTCACCACGCTGAACTTCTCGCCGACCGGCCTCATCAACCTCGGCGGCGGGCTGATCGTCGGCTCCGGCACGGACCCGTGGCTGGCCGCGAGCGAGCCGACCTTCCTCAACTTTGATGCCAACGCCCACAGCGCGACCGAAGAGTACCAACGGCAGGTGGACTGGGCGCACATCTCGAACTTCGCGCCGGATGGAGCGCCCGTCAACCTCTTCAATCTTCGCCGCGGGGGGGGCAACTTCGCCGCTACCCCGTGGGAGATGCGCCGCGACCTGCGCCTGTGGGACGACGGCACGAACGCGAACCCGACCACCGACCTGGACTTCGGCGGTACGGTCCAGGACAGCGACTCGATCAACCACCGGCCCGCCGAGTGGACCGCACGCCAGCGCGCCGCGTTCCGCGTGCCGCGCCACCCCGTCGGCGGCGTCAACTCCTACAACAACCTCGCCTTCCCCCTCTACCAGTGGGCCGACGCCGACGGCGATGGCATCCTCGACTCGCGCTGGTTCGAACTGGTCGAAGCCCGCAACCCGAACACGCCCGAACTCTGGCGTTCGTTCCTCAACGACCGACGCTACCGCTACTTCATCGCCGCCCGCGCGATCGACCTTTCGGGCCGCGTCAACGTGAACACCGCGACGGACCTGGCCGATGCGCCCTCCCGCTCCAACATGCTCGGCGCGACGCCCTCGGACGCGGACCTCTTCTCGCTCCTGACGATGGAGAACGCCACGCTGAACGAAGGGTCCGCGCTCACCTACGACCGGCTCGAGCAGCCCAAGCAGGCCAACCAGCCCGGCGACTATTCCTCGCTCGACGATCCCGACTTCATCTATGACATGGGCCGCGCCGGCTACAGCGCCCTGCGACAGACCCTCTTCGCAGGGCTTGTTCCCCCCGCCGCGTGGAACGGCACGCCCGGCTGGGGCATCACGCGCACCGAGTACTACCGCGACTTCGCCGGCCTCGGGATGGACGCCGCCGGACACGACTCCGGCGCGATGCACACCGTCGCCGCCCCCTTCAATCTCGCCGACCTCTACGAACTGCTCGTCTACAACGGCGTGAACGACCCCGCCACCCGCTCGCGACTCGAATCGGCGGTCGGCGGCCGATACCTCACCGGCGGCGTCCCCTACAGCCCGCTGCGCGACAACCGCCCGCTCGCTCTCGAACGCGGCGGCATCGACAACGACGGTGTGAACGACGGTCCGAACGGCTTCCTCGACGATGACGCCCTCGTCCACGCCTCGATCGACCCCCGCCGTCGCCTGACCACCATCAGCGCGGCACGGCCGATCCTGTCGCGCCTCGGCGTCACGCCCACGACGCCGATCAGCGCGACGGACATCCGTGCCACCACCGAAGACCTCTTCCCCGGCGGCACGCCGGCCGTCGGCACGCTCTTCCAGCACTACGCCGACGCCCTGCTCCCGTACTCCTACCTCTCCGCCGCCTGGTCGGGCACGCCCGGCTACTCGACGCTCTTCTACGCCCACCGCGGGCCGGAACTGGCCCTGCGCATCGCGGCCCACATGGCCGTGAACAAGGCGGATGCCTACGACGACGACGACACGCTCACCGTGCGCACGCTGCTCGTCGATGCAACCATCCGTCAGCAGATCATCGACGACATGAGCGGCAACTACTCGCCGAACCTGCTGGACCTCGGCGACTCGCGCCTGGCCCAGGGCGAGCCGGTCAGTGCGCAGGCGATCAACGTCTTCGGCGTCGAGGCCCAGCCCTTCCTCACCGAGGCCGCCTCCTTCGCCGTCTACACCGACACGCCCCAGGCCCTCGGCGGCGACGACGACACCGGTGAGCGCACCATCGGCGACGGCACGGGCGAGATCAAGGTCTATGCGCGCGACCCATCCATCGACGGGCGCGTCCTGGAGAGCAACCCCGACTTCCTCTTCGAGGTCATCGCCTTCCAGGTCCACAACCCCTTCGACCGCGCCGTCACCCTCCCCGAAACGGGCGGATCCTTCTACGTCCAGTACGGCGACGACTCCTACAAACTCGTCAGCGGCGCGTTCGGCGGCGGCGCGGCAAGCGTCACCATCGGCCCGCGCGAGACGCAGGTCTTCTACACCCTCAGCAACGGCATCACCGAGATCGCCACACGCATCGCCAACATCACCGGCAACCCCGTCCCCACCGAGGAGGCCACCGTCCAGGACTGGCTCGACTCGCAACTCGGCGCGGTCGCCATCCGCGTCCCGCTCGCCGACATCAACACCGGCACGATCGACACCAGCAACGCCTTCCGCGACCTCCAGAACGGCACGGACGAGAGCCGGCGAGTCCTCAGGCTCTGGCGCACCTCCGGCGTTGCGCCACTCCGCGTCCTCGTTGATCGTCTCCGCGACCCCGCGCCCGCGGGCGTGTCCCTCGACCGCCAACTCAGCGGTCACGGGCCGGGCCAGCAGGGCGGCGTCTCCGGCGCGCAGCGCGGTCCCGAGCCGCCCGATTCCGCTGCCAGCCCCGACAACAGCGGCCTCTCCATCACCCGCTTTGCTTCCATCCGGCGCAAGGACGACCCGCGCGGCGGCGCGACCTCAGACCCGCCCCGCAGCGTCATCCCCGCCTACTGCATTGAGTCCAAGTGGCAGGACACGCTCCAGAATGCCATGCAGTCCGATGACACAGGCTCGCGCCTCAGCATCGGCGACTTCTCCGGCACGAAGGGCGACAAGACGCTCGACGGCCTCCTGAACAAGCAGGCCGGGCCCGCGGGGCAGGCCATTCTCCCGACCCTCAAGCAGGGACCGGACGACAAGAGCGGACAGCCCATCGGCGCCAACATCGCCGGCCGCTCGCTCGACGGCTCGATGCCCGGCGAGACGCCCCTCTACGCCGTGCCCAGCCTCGACAACCAGAGGTTCGAAGAGTCGGGCGGCGTCTCGCGCATGCGCGTCGCCGACCTCCTCCTCCCCCTCGGCATCGGCCCCACCTTCGACCCCGCCCTCGCCGACGAGCAGGACCAGTGGACCACGCTCTCCGAGGCTGTCGCGATCGCCCTCTACTACGAGAACCCTCCCGCCGGCGACCTCTACCACAACGCCTTCCAGTCCGGCGCCGGCATCGCTGTCGGCCCCGCCCTCGAAGCCGGCCAACTCGTCCTCGACGACTTCGTCCCCTTCTTCGATGCCAACGACGACGGCCTCTTCGACGCGACCACCGACCAGCGTTGGGGCCTCGGCGTCCCGATGGCGATGACCATCCTCGACCGATTCACCACCATGCCCCGCCGATTCGGCTCGACGAGCATCGGCACCTTCGGCGTCATCAACGTCAACACCGCTCCCTTGGCCGTCCTCCGCGCGATCCCGATGTTCAGCCCCGCCGTGCCCGATCCCGCGGGCGGCCCGTCGTGGTGGTGGTTCGGCAGCGGGCACGACGAGACCTCCGACATCGCCGCCACCCTCTACGCCTACCGCGACCGCCTCGCCGTCTATCCGCGCGACTTCGCAGGTGTGCCCACGAACCTGCTCAACTTCCGCGACGGCTCGAACGGCGCGCCGAGCGGATCCCCGCCCGGCTACGACCCCGCCGACGACGGCCGCCTCTTTGCAACGGGCATCCCCGCCATCCGTGAGATGCCGGGCCTGCTCACGCCGGGCGAACTCCTCGCCGCACGCGACACGCAGTATCCCGACGACGCGGCCTTTCCGCACGACATCGACCGCCTCGGCTTCAACGGACAGAACGTGAGCCACTCCGGCCTCGAATCCGTCCGCTACGGCACGGGCGGCGCGGAGAACGACGACCTCGCCGACGACTGGGCCGAGCGCCTCGTCATCGCCAACGCGGCCATGTCCGGCGTGAGCGTCCGCTCGGACGTCTTCGCCGTCTGGTTCGTGCTGCACGGCTACCAGGAGTCAGACGTGAAGGGCCTGGCCAACGACCAGCCCATGACCCCGTCGATCGCCCGCCGCTTCCTGATGGTGGTGGACCGCTCGAACGTCGTCCGCCCGGGCGACAAGCCGCGCATCCTGCTCTTCAAGGAGGTGCCGCTCTAGGAAGGAACCGGACGCCGGCGTATGCCCGGGTCCGTTTGTGTGCAGTGACCCCGCTGGGGCGAGAGAGAGTGTGTGAGCGGGGCGCCGGCCCGTCGCAACCGCGGCGGGCCGGCCTTGTTCTTGGCCGGACCGGGCGTTCCCTCGGTCGGCGTATCCTTCGCGGTCGGTAGGCGCAAGGCTGCCGGCCGGCAGGGCGTAGCTCAGCTTGGTAGAGCGCGTGGTTTGGGTCCACGAGGTCGCTGGTTCGAATCCAGTCGCCCTGATTCCGAACAACCCAGCGACGACGCGATCCGGGGCGCGGCCGCAGAAGGAGCCCGCGCATGCAAGGGATTCTCGAAACGCTGCAGGACCCGCACGCACGCCACGCGATGCTGGTCCATTTCCCCATCGTTCTCGCGCTCGTCGGGATCGTGCCGCTCATCATCCACCTGGCGATGAAGGCCCGCAGCCGCGGCCTCGGGCTGGCGCTGGTGGCGTGGTACGCGGCGGCGTCGATCGGCGCTGCCCTGGCCGCGAACTCGGGCGAAGCGGCGGAGGAGGGTGTCGAGGCGCTCTCCCTCACGCCTGCCGAGCAGGCCGCCCTCGAGCGCCACGAGGAACTCGGCGAGAACGGCTGGATATGGCCCCTCATCCCGGCGGCGTTCGCGGCGGCGACGCTCGTGCCCCGGCCTCGCCTGCGGATCGCTGCGGGTGGACTGGCGATAGCCGCCGGAGCGGGCGTCGCGGTCTGGGTGGGCGCGACCGCCCACGCGGGCGGCGAACTCGTCTACAAGCACGGCCTGGGCGTCCCGGCACGCGGAGCCGCGCCGATCACGGTGCCCCGCACGCAAACGGACGACGACGAGGACTGATCAGCCGATCGTCGGCCCCGCGTCGCGCCGCCCCGACGCCATGCGCCGATCGATCGCCCCGCGCAGCATCACAAACTCGCCGAGGTTCTCCATCGTCAGCAGCCCCACGAGCCGCCCCTCGCGCAGCACCGGAAGCACCGGGCAGCGCGAGGCCTGCATCCGCTCGAAGGCGTCCTCCAGGTCCGCCGATTCGGCGACCGTCGGGCAGCCGGGCAGCATCACGCTCCCGACGCTCGCCCCCAGCCCCTCGCGGGCGAGCGCCTGCACGAGCAGGTCGCGGGTGAGGACGCCGACGACCTTGCCGTCCGCATCGACCACCGGGAAGTCCTGCTGCGACCCGGCGAGCAACTCGGCCGAGGCGTCGGCGAGGGTCTCATCGGCCCGCAGCGCACGGAAGACCGTCAGCATCGCCTGGCCGACGTTCACCCCCTCGAGCACGGAGCGTGTGCGTGCCGCCCGCGCCTCCGCCTGCCCGCCGAGGAAGACGAACAGCGCGATGAAGACCAGCCACGGGTTGAAGAACAACCCGAGCGCGACGAACAACGCGGCCATCACCCCCCCGACCCGCGCGGCCCACTCCGTCGCGTCGGCATAACTCATCGCCATCGCCAGCAACGCCCGCAGCACCCGCCCGCCGTCCATCGGGAACGCGGGGAGCATGTTGAAGAGCACAAGAGCGACGTTCACGATCGCAAGGTGTGTGACGAACCCGTAGTTCTCGCCCACGAAGAGCACGGGCGTTCCCGTCGGTCGGATGTCGCCGGCGGCCGCCAGCACGCCGAACAGCAGCCCCGCGATCACCACGTTCACCGCCGGCCCCGCCAGCGCGATCACGATCTCCTGCACCGGCTCGGTCGGCATCCGTTCGAGCGCGGCCACGCCGCCGATCGGCAGCAGGGTGATGCCCCGCGTCGCGATGCCGTAGCGTCGGGCGGCCAGCGCGTGCCCGAGTTCGTGCAGGACGACGCAGGTGAAGAGCGCGGCGATGAACCCGAGCGACCACGCCGTGCCCACCAGGTCGCCGCCCCGGGTCATGGAGACGAAGACGATCCAGCCCACGAGCAGCAGGAATGTCCAGTGCATCGCCACGTCGATGCCGAAGACCCGGACGATCCTGATCGATCCCTTGAACACGGGCGCTCCCTGCCGATCCCCCGCATCGTTCGCGTTTAGGGTAGCGGTTTTCCGATGCCTCCGCCCCCTCGCGGCCTCGCCGGCGTGTACGCTCCTGTCGCATGGACCCCGCGCCGACCCTCGAACGAGCGACCCACGTCCCCGCCGGCGACGCGTTCCGGCGGAACCGCGCCGCGGTCTCCGGGCTGGTCGTGATCGTGCTGATGGTGATGGCGTGCCTGTGCACCCTGCCGTGGACGCTCGCGCAGCCCCCCGGCGAGGCGGGCATCCCGCGATACAACGCCGGCGAGCCGCGGGCCGGGAGGCTGCCGCCGTCGTGGTGGGGGGCCGACGCCCAGCAGGCGGCACGCCTGAACCAACTGGTCGATGCGCCGGCTGTCGAACAGATCGCCTCGGCCCACGGCGTTGCGCCCGATGAACTGCTCATCGAGCCGACCGAAGCCGCGGCCCGCGAACTGCGCCGCCACTGGCCCTCGTTCGTGCTGGGTACCGATGCGCTCGGTCGCAGTCTGCTTCTGCGCACGCTGACCGGTGGGGGCATCTCGCTCACCATCGGGATCGCCGCCGCGGTCATCTCCGTCTTCATCGGCACGCTTTACGGCGGCATCTCGGGATACATCGGCGGGCGCACCG
>DAOMNQ010000033.1:0-32722 GCA_035443945.1 Phycisphaerales bacterium
CGTCGATGGTGAGGGCGAACGCACCATTGAGCGTGCCCGCGGGGGCGAAGAGGACATCGCCCGCGTCGGTCGCGCCGCCCGCGGCGTCGGAGTCGATGATGACGTCGGAAGCGAGCACCACGGTGGGCGAACCGGTGAAGTCGGCGTTGCCGCCGCCGTCGAGGGCGATGCTGCCTGTGAAGCGGAGTTCGCCCGTGCTGACGACGGTGAGGGCGCCGAGCGGGACGGACTGTCCGACGCTCGGGAGGCGCACGTCGCCCGTGCCGGCGTTGAGGGTGAGCGTGTCGACGCCGGCGGTCTGGCCTTCGATGGAGTCGGCGGTGGTGAGGTCGATGATGGAGTCCGCAGTGGTGATTGAGGTTGCGCCGCGAATCTCGATGACGCCGTCGAGTCCGGAGAGGTCGATGGCGCCGAGGCTTGCGGCGCCGGAGAACGAGACACCGCCCGCTGCACCGCCCGCGCCGCCTGCATCGGCGAGGGCGAGGGTGGCGACGACGAAGCCCGCGGCGGAGTTGAACGTGCCGAGTTCGATCGCGCCGCCGTCGAGGCCGGCCGCGGCGGTGGAGGTGTCGATGGTGAGGGCGAGCGCGCCGGCATCTGCGGAGACTGCCGGTCCCGCGAGCAGCGCGCGGCCCGCGGCGTCGTCGTCGCCGGCTTCGGTGTCGATGGCGAGCGAGGCGGCGACGACGATGGCGTTCAGGCCGGAGAGATCGATGTCGCCGCCGTCGGTGCGGAGGTCGCCGTTGAGCGTTGCCCGTCCGCCGGCGACGGTGAAGCCCGTGAGGGGCGTCACGGTGCCGATGGCGCCGAGGTTCACGTCGCCGTCCGTGCCCGCGCCGTCGGCGGTGGTGTCGATGGCGAGCGTGAAAGCGCCGTCGAGTGTGGAGGCGTTGGCGAAGAGGACGCTGCCTGCGTCGGAGTCGCCTCCCGCGGCGTCGGTGTCGATGGTGACGGGACCGACGAGAGTGACGACGGGGGCGCCGCTCAGGTCGATATCGCCACCCCCGCTGACGCGGAGGTCGGAGGCGAGTTGCAGTGATGCGGCGGAGACTTCGAGCGCGGTGAGCGGGGTTGTGGCGCCGACGGAGCCGAGGGCGACCGCGCCGTCCGCGCCGACGCCGTCGGCTGTAGCGTCGATGGTGAGCGTGAACGCGCCGTTGATCGTGCCGCCGGTGGCGAAGAGCACGTCGCCGGCATCGAAGTTGCCGCCGGTGGCGTCGGAGGCGATGACGACGCTCGAGGCGAGCGTGACCGCGTTTGCGCCCGAGAAGTCCGCGTTGCCGCCGCCGTTGAGCGTGATGTCCGCGTTCAGGGTGAGGGAGGCCGCGCTGACGGTGAGGCCGGTGAGGGGTGAGGAGGTTCCGGCCGCGCCGAGCGAGACCGCGCCGGATGCGCCGCCGCCGTCCGCGGTGGCGTTGATGGAGAGGGTGCGCGAGCCGTTGACCGCGCCGGCGGGGGCGAAGAGGACGTCTCCGGCGTCGGTCGCGCCGCCCGCGGCATCGGTGTCGATGGCGATGTTGGCGGTGAGGGTGATCGCGGGGGCGCCGGTGAAGTCGGCGTTGCCGCCGCCGTCGAGGGAGATGCCGCCGGAGAGGATGAGGGCGGCGGCGGCGACGTCGAGCGAGGCGAGCGGGGTCGTGCCGCCGATCGTGCCGAGTGTGACGCCGCCGCCGGAGCCGCCGCCGTCCGCGGAGGCATCGATGGTGAGGGCGAACGCGCCGTTGATGGTGCCCGGGCTGGAGAAGAGGACGTTCCCCGCGTTCGAGGCGCCGCCGGCGGCGTCGGTGTCGATAGCAACGTCGGCAAGAAGCGTGACGGCGGAGGAGTTCGAGAAACTGACCGACCCGCCGTTGGTCGAGACGTTTGCGCCGAGCGAGGATGGTCCGAAGACGGTCAGCCCGCCCGCGCCGTTGATGGCGACGTCGCCGAGGAGGACGACGGTGCCGCCGCCGGACGAGCCTGCGCGGAGTTCGATCGCGCCGCCGGCGGTCGTGAGGCGGCCCACGGTGAGGCTTGCGGCGAGGTCGCCGGCCTCGCTGCCGACATTTGCGGCGTCGTAGCCGGCGTGGAGCGTGATCGTGCCGGCGCCCTGGGTGCGGAAGGCGAGGTCGGCGCCGTGCGTGCTGCCGGTGAGGTCGATGCCGCCGGCGGAGTCGCCGTCGCCGCTCTTGTTGCGTGTGCGGAGGGTGAGATTCCGATCGTTGGCGAGGAGAACTTCGGCGTTGTCGAAGGTGCCGCTGACGGTGATGGAGGAGCCGGCCTCGAGGATGATGTTGGCATCGGTGCCCTCGATCTCGGACTGGTAGACCTCGAAGGGTTCGGTGGAGTCGCCGACGTCGGCGAAGAGGACTTCGCCGGGATTGCCGGCGTCGGTTTCGAGGTTGGTGGCTGAGGCGTCGGGGCTGTCGCTGCCGTCGGCCGTCCCGCCGATGATGACGATGGCGTCCGGGTCGTAGAGGAGCGTGCCGCTTGCGCCGTTGGGCGCGCCGAGGTCGACGGAGCCTTTGGCGGTGAGGGATCGCTTGCCTGAGACCTCCGCGAATCCGCCGTCGCCGGCGACTTCGCCGCCGCGTGCGCTGATGGATCCGTGGAAGCGGGTCGAGCCGTCGGCCCAGACGATGACGGTGCCGCCATCGCCGGCGGTGAGGGCATCGGCGTTGAGGGAGGCGTCGGCGGCGACGACGGTGTGAGAGGCACGTCGGGTGTCGCCCCCCCCCTGGAGTTCACCGCCGACGAGGATGGCGCCGCCGCCGGCATCGCCGGAAGCGTCGACGCGGGCGGCGGTGACACCGACGCGGTCGCCGAGGATTTCGACGCGGCCGCCGGTCGCGCCGGGTGTGAGGTCGGAGGCGTCGATCTCGCCGGAGACGAGGGTGGTGGCCGCGCTCTCGACGGTGACGCGCTGTGCCTTGACGCGAGAGGAGTCGAAGAGGACGACGCCGTAGACGTCGCCGACGCCGAGGCGGGCGCGTCGGGCGCGGATTTCGCCGGCGTTTTCTACGCCGCCGGTTGCACCCGGGGTGGGCTTGCTGACACGGGCGTAGACGTTGCTGCCGGACTCGCCGACAAGAATCTCGTCGGCGGAGGCCATGACGACGACGCCGCTCTCGGCGACGATTCGGCCGAAGTTGGCGACGCGCCGACCGAGGAGGTAGGCGGCATCGGCCTGGATGACGCCGCGGTTGACGACCTCGCCCTTGAGGTCGTAGAAGCGGTCGATGCCGCGGATGAAGTCGGCGTTGGTGATCGAGCCTGCGGCGGCGTAGATGGCGCCGGCATTCACGATCGCGCCGTCGCCGAAGTAGACGCCCGCGGGGTTGGTGATGTAGACGCGGCCGTTGGCGAGGAGCGAGCCGTCGATGCGGGTGGGGAGCGCGCCGGTGACGCGGTTGAGGACGCGGCTGGAGGCGTCGGGCTGGACGAAGCGGACCGTCTCGTGGGCGGCGATGCCGAAGGCGTTGTAGTTGATGACGGCGGTGTGGGAGGTGTGGATGACCGTGGTCGCGCCGCTGCGCGAGAAGGAGGCGGAACCGTGGACGACGCGCGGGCCATCGGGGCCGGCAAGGGCGAGCGGGCCGCAGAGGGCGCTGAGCAGCGGGCTGACGGAGAGCACGCCGCGAGCGGCTCGCAGCGCCGGGCGACGGTCTTGACGCGTCCTCAGTCTCTTTGGCATGGATCCGCCCTCTCGCGTCCGGCGCGCCCTCGCCCGGAACTCAGAACAGGAACGTGAACACGAAGTGGAAACGGTTGCTTCCCGACTTGACCTGGCCCTCGATCTCCTCGATCGCGGCTGCCCAGTCCATCCGCAGGCTGACGTTTCGGTACAGGAGGAGTTCGACGCCGACGCCCGCGCCGAGCATGTCCTGGTCGGTCTCGAACGCCTGCCGGTCGCTGTTGACGACGCGTGCCGCATCGACGAACCCGCGGAGGATGAAGTCCCAGTCGGGGCGGCCGTAGGGCTGCTGCGGCGCGTAGCGGAAGGGCCGTCCGAAGAGCGAGCGCGGCTCCTCCTCGATCTCGAAAGCGCGTGGGACGTGGAAGCGGTACTCGGCCGAGGCGATGACGACGGTGTCGCCGGCGGTGATGGACTCGGGGTAGCCGCGGACGGAGTACAGGCCGCCGGCGACCTGCTCGGCGTTGGGGATGAGGCGGTTGTCGAAGGCGTACTGTGCTCTGACGCCGAGGGCGATCTCGTGCGCGAGGGTGCGGGCGCGCTCGCCACCGCGCCCGGCGAGGAGCGGCTCGAGGAAGAAGGACGTGCCGAGTGAACCTTGGAGCACGACCCAGTCTTCGTCGGGGGCGAGCCGTCCGAGTTTGGTCATTTCGTCGACGCCCGCGCCGGAGACGTCGGACATCGAGAACTCGAGGGCGAGTTGGCCTTCGAGCGTCCATTCATCGGTTCGCCGTTCGGCGCGTGCGCCGAAGCGGGGGATGAAGAAGTCCTCACGTCCCTGGATGGCGACGACCTCGTTGTTGACCTCGATGTTCTCCCAGCGGGCGCCGGCGAAGAGATCGATGAAGAGTTGCCGTTCCTGGAGGACGTTGAGGATGAGTTCGCCGCCCGCGGTCCAGCCCTCGCCGGTGAAGCGCTCGCCGGCCTGTCCGACGTCGGAGGCGGTGAACTTGCTGTAACTGCCGAAGATGCGCCAGCGGAGGCGCTCGAGGCGTCCGACGGGGGCCTCGTAGGAGCCGACGAAGGCGTGCGCCTGCGAGAAACCGGCGGTGATGTACTCGACGGTGAGGATGTCGTCGTTGTTGGTGAGTTGGTTGTGGACGAGGCCGAAGCGCTCGCGCCAGGTGTCGGTCTCTTTGGTGCCCGTGTTCGAGAGTTGGAAGTAGAACGAGAGCGGCCTGCTCTCGGCGACGAGGTAGTCGAGGGCGGCTTCGCCGGTCTCGAAGGCCGGGGCGACGGCGATGTCAACGCGGCGACCGGGATGGCGGTTCAGGCGAAGGGTGTAAGCGTCGAGCAGGTCGCGCCGGATGAGGTCGCTGCGCGGCTCGTCGGCGGCGGGTTCCGCGCCGTCATGCTCCGCGGGTTCGGGCCGCCACGGCTGCACGGGCGAGTTGTCGCGGATGCGAGCGTGGGCCGGGTTGTCGAGGCGTTCTTCCTTCGGGAATCGCGTGCCTGAGGCGATCGAGCGGACCTGCACGACGATGCCGGTGAACACGTCGAGCGTCAGCGATTCGTCGTCGGGCTCGCGGAGATCTTCGAGCGTCTCCCGGTCGATGTCGCTGTCGCTGGGGGCGACGATGACGCCGATC
This sequence comes from Phycisphaerales bacterium, assembly GCA_035443945.1. Taxonomy (GTDB): domain Bacteria; phylum Planctomycetota; class Phycisphaerae; order Phycisphaerales; family UBA1924; genus CAADGN01. The sequence goes on from DAOMNQ010000033.1 coordinate 5,263, forward strand.
AGCCCTCGCGAGCGGAAGGCCTCGAAGATGACCTGCGCGACGGCGTTGATGGCGCTCTCGGAAATCTCACCGATGTCGGCGCGACCGACTTCGTCGATCCGGAGACGGACCGACTCCAGCCCTTCCCGAGGCTCGACGTACGCGCCATCGTCGATGGCGAGATCGACTTCGAGCGCGTAGAGGTCTTCGAGCGGCGGGTGCTCCGGGTGCTCGCGGAAGTAGCGCAGCCGGATCTCGCTCACGGGGTAGAAGAACTCGCCGAGGGGCTGAGCCTCCTCGGGTTCGGGCTGGTCGCCGGGCGCTGCAGGATCGTCGGGAGGCGGCACGGTGTCGCCGTCCTGCCCGAGCGCGGAGGGCACGCCGAGGCCGAGGGCGACGACCCAGACGGCGGCGGCGACACACCGGACCAACCCAGAGATTCCGAACCGGCCATGCATCATGATCCGCCCCATGACAGAGAAACCACCGCCACCGGCGTGAAGGACAGCCGCGTCGGTCGGTCTCGACCGCCGTGCCCAAGGTATCACCAACCCTCTGAAACTGCAACACCCCCCGCTCGCGGGGCCGGCGGCGGCGGACGGCGGCTATGTGCGGTTCGCGGCACGCACCATGTCGTCGATCCGCGAGATGAAATCGTGGTCGAGCGTGTAGGGGACATCGGTCGTCAGGGGGACGGCCTGCTCCGCCGCCTGAAGGCAGAAGAACTGCTGGGGAGTCGGGTCGCCCACGATGACATCCACCCATTTGTGGCGCATGGGCAGGAGCAGGAGCACGGGGACCGCCTCGGCCAGTTGCGAGGCGAAGAAATGTGACCAGAGCAGGGTGGAGGCGACGGGCGAGTCGCCGCACCTGGGAACACGGAGTGACCTGGACCTCGCCGACGAAGCGGCACGGACGCGCGTCGTGGAACCGCCGGGTCCGAGGGGCCGGAACGGGGCGAGTTCCGTCTCCATTTCGTACATGAGACGGTGAAGCCCGACACGGCCGGGGCCTAGTTCGGGGCGTGCGGCAAGATCGGCGATCGCTGGGGGTGTGCCGTCCGAGCCTTCCGCGTCCGCGCGCTGATCGTCCAGTTTGCTGAAGGCGCGGTGAAGGTCCTCGCTGAGGCGGGCGAGGGCCTCCGCGACCGCGGCGCGATCGTGCGACTGGACACACTTGCCCTCGAACCACTCGAGGCGGCGTGTCACCTGCTCGAGGGACCACTCGAGCGGCGCGCCGATGCAGTGTGCCGCGACAACCATGGGGTACTGCGATCGGCCCTTGCCGTCGCGTGACGACCAGAGTCGGCCAATGACCGCGCCCCTGGGGAGCCGCCACACGAGGAGGTGGCGGAATCCCTCGGTGCGGTTGGCCTGGTCGAGGCGTTCCCACGCGCCGGAGTCGATGTTGGCGGCGATGCCCTCGGCGTACAGGCGGCGCTTCACCCACGCGAGTTCCTCGGTCTCGAGCGGGAAATCCTCGATGTGGTCGTCCCATCCCGGGTGCTTGCCGAAGACGGCGAGGCGCACTTCCCCCCCGCTGCCGTCGCGGCCGCCGATCAGTTTTCCGAGCCGCTTCAGCATGGTTCCCACTCACGGATCGAAACGCCGTACTTCGCCTGACTACTTCACTCCGGCCACCACGACTCCGAGGGCCAGCGTTCGGGGGGGGGCAGCGGCCGGTTCGCCCGCAGGCCGAGACGAACGGGAACGAGCCTGTCGTGATCGGGTTCGAGCCTTGCCTGCACGGTGATCGCCCAGACATCTTCAAGCCCTGCGCCACTCAGAGGTTCGCCGCCCCACGACGCAAGCGCGCCGAGCGCTGTCCATGGGGCGTGGAAGGAGGCGTCCGCCGCGACCGGCGCCCCGTCGCCGTCCGTCTCGTAGAACCTGATCTCAATGACGCCCCCTGGCGCCACGATGCCGCCGATGGTGGTCGTCGGTGTTTCCGGTGCGATCGGGAAGCGAGATTGTCCGGCCGCGTTCGCCTTGGGGAGTCCGGACTCGAAAAGCCCGAAGGTCGCGAAGGGCTGGGATGGGGCGGGGTGATGTGCCGCCGGGAGCGCGACGATCTCGAACGTGAGCGGTCCGTCGTCGGTCCGCAGAGCGTCGAGCACCGCGGAAACGCCATCGAACCACTCCCGGCCGCGCGGTCCCGGGAGCACAACGCCGCCGCGCATGCGTTCGATCTCGCGGTCGATGTCCTGGACGTTCGTGCGTGCGCCCTCGCCGAGCGTTCGGCCGGGCGGGCCGTCCGCCGGGGCGGCCGCGAGGGCGGCACGGACTTCGCTTGCGGCCCTGCGTGCTTCCTCGATGCGTCCGGCGTCGAGGGTTCGATCAGATTCGCGGCAGAGCGGGACGCCGCGCGAATCGCGGAGGAGGTCCACGGCATCCCTGGACGCGGACTGTCCGGACTCGGCGAGGGCGCGGAGTGCGGCGGCCCAGACGCGGGACCAGTATCCCGCGGCCGGGTCGGACGAATGCACGAGCAGTCGGGACATGAAGGCAGCCGGCTCCATCGAGAGGACGCGCGAACGTGCGTCGGATTCGTTCGCGCCGAGCGACCTCCACGCTTCCACGCCGCCGCGGCTGCCCAGCACGAAGGACGCCTCGCTGAAGCGGGCGGCATCCGCTGTCGCTTTGAGCGCGGCTTCGGCGGCGTGCCCGCGTGCCTGCGGCGTAGCCCAATCGGGGGCCACGCGGAGCGCGCGGTGCGCCGTTTCCGCCGCGGCACGGATGGCATCGCACGCGTCCGCGGCGTCGAGGCGAGAGAGCGCGGCGTGCGCGACCGACCAGTCCGCGCGCGCGCCGAAACTGACTGGCAGATTGACGGGGGATTGTTCGATCCAGTAGGCGGTGTAGGCGTCGGCGTAGGCGATGGCGGCGTCGCGCAGGTCGCTGGCGCGCGAGGTCAACTCGTCGCCCGCCAGCAGAGCCGCGCCGTTCCCTCGCGTCAGGTCCACGATCTCGGAGATTGTGGCGAAGAGCCATGCCGCGGCGTCGGGGTGGAACCCGGGATCGTGGGAGCCTCCCTGCATGGGGGTCAGGGGGACGGTGGCGCGACCGAGGGGGGGGAGGCCGGACGCACGGTTCGCGCACGCCTGCCGCAGACGGGCTGAGTCGCCGTGGAGATCGAGGAGCACGCGATCGATGGCGGCGTGCCGCTGGCGTTTGGCCGAGGCTTCGAGGAGTGCGAGAAGGCGAGCCTCGGACGCGCCGAGCCCGGAAGCCTCGATGGCGGCCCGGTTCTCTTGCATGCGCCGGTCGATGTCCGCGAGGCGGTCGGCGAGATCGCCTGCGTCGCGCGTGTCGCTGACCGAGAGGGAAGCGGCGACGCGTGCCACGGCTTCGCGCCATCGCTGGTAGGCAGGGACGCCGGCGGCGTCGGTGTCGAGGTATCGCGCGCCCTGGCCGCTGAGCGCCCGCCGCAAGCGGCTGTCCTGCTCGCCGAGTTCGTACTCGAGGATGTTGGACTTGCCCGCGGAGAGGGCGCTGCGGAGCGCGTCCAGCCCGGTCGTGTTGCCGAGTGCGTTCTCGAGTTGGGTGAACGCGGTCCTGATGCGACCGCCGAGCGCGGCGGCGGCTTGCTCTGCGCTGAGGCGGATGGACTCGGCATCCGTCGCGCCGAGCCGGGAGAGTGCTTCGGCGACGCGTCGTGCGGCCTCGTCGTGGTTCGCTGCCGCCGCGGCCCAGGCGTGAGCGGCGCGGTCGAACTCCTCGATGGAGCCGGCGCGTGACGGCCCGTCGTCCGCGAGGAGGGCGGCCTCGGCGCGTTCGAGGGCTTCGAGGGACCGGGCGAGTTCGTGCATCGCACCGAACCCGCCGGCCCGAACCTCGGCGAGGCAGTGCGCGACGAAGCGGTCGGCCGCGGTCGAGAGGACCGCGAGCGATTCGGACGTCCCACGCCGCAGGGCGACCGGAGGCCAGAGCGCTGCGCCGCCGTCGGGTGCGTACGCCCAGGCGATCGCGGTGGCCGCCGCACCGAGATCCGTGGCGGCGCGAGCGGCGTCGTCCGGTTCATCGGCGAGCAGGTAGCGGGTGAGGGCGGCGAGATCGACACCCGGGCCACCCGCGCCCGAGAGCGGCAGACCGGCTTCGAGACGGATCAACTGTCGGAGCGCGTCGGTGGAGTCGGAGGTCCAGGACTCCTCGGTTTCGGTCGCGAGTTTGCGGCGCACGGCGTCCACGACGGGCACGATGGTTGACCGCTCGACGGCGGCCGTGAAGGCACGCCGGCGCATGTCGTCCAGGTCTCCGAATCCGCGTGCGACGGGAGCGAAGATCGCGGGGATGCTCACTTCGCGTTCGACCCAGGGAAGAACATCGGGCGCGAACCGCGCGACGGTCGTGCGCACGGGGCCGAGGCGGAGTTCGCGGTCGCCGTCGTAGTCGAACCCGGATCGGGCGCCCGCCCGCTCGACGATGATCGTGGCGGGCGACCGGTCGCCCGCCGGGGCGAGTTCGGCGCGGACCTCGGACCAGAGCCTCTGGTGGCCGTCGAGCGTGGCGCGGAACCTCTGGCCGGAGAACCAGGTGACGCCGATCGCGATGAGCACCGCGGCGAGGCCGGTCACGAGCACCCCGGTGCGTCGCGTGCGCTGGAGCCGCTGGACGTTGGTGGCGCGCGTGACGAGGCCTCGCTCTCGGAAGACCTTCTTGAGGAAGAGTTCGCGCAGGAAGTAGGAGCGTTCCTTCTTCCAGGCACGACCCTCCGGGAGCCGGTCCACGGGAACGCCGAGCGCTTCGGCGAGATCGGCGTCGAGCGCGGACCCGTCGCGCATGGCGGAGGTGAAGTAGATGCCGCGGAGGAAGGGCGGCTCGCCCCACGCGCCGGAGACGAAGATGGACTCGAGGTATCGCTTGAGGCGGGGCGACAGTTGCATCACCGCCTCCGGGAAGGCGTAGAGGGCGTCCACCTGGTCGAAGCGGCGTGCGTGCGGGTCCTCGGTGTGCACGGGGTCGAGGAGGAGGCCGAGGCGGCGACGGCGGAGGCGGTGGCGCAGCCCGTCGAGGAGCCGATCGACGCCGTCCGGCTCGAAGGAATCGCCGAGCGGAGACGGGTTGGACCAGCCGAGAATCTGGTGCTGGAGGAGCGGGTCCTTGATCGAATCGAAGAACTCGCGGAAGCCGTTGATGAGGTCGGCCTTGGTGACGAGCAGGAAGACGGGGAAGCGGACGCCGAGCGCCTTCTGGATGACGTTGAGTTGCGCGGCGATGCGGTCGGCCTTGTGCGCGATCTCCTCGCCGGAGTCCTTGATGAGGCTGTCGGCCGGGAGCACGAGAAGCAGGCCGTTGATCGGGCAGTTCGGACGCGCGGTGCGGAGCATCTTGAGGAACTCCGTCCACTCGCTGCCGGTGCCCGGCTCGATGTCTTCGAAGATGAGTCGGCCGGCGGTGTCGAGGATCACCGCGTTGCTCGTGAACCACCAGTTCATGTTGAGCGTGCCGCCGGTGCCCTGGAGGGTGTTCTGAAGGCCGGGCGGGAAGCCGACGCCGCAGTGGCGAACGGCCTCGGTCTTGCCCGAGCCTGGCTCGCCGACCATCAGGTACCACGGGACGGAGTAGAGGTCCTTGCCGTGCTGGCGGAAGACTTCGATGCCCTCCTCGAAGCGCTTGCGGATGTCCTCGAGGCGTGCCCGCTTTGCGGCGTCCGCGCCGGCGCGCGGGGTCATGGCGGCGGCGTCGCGCAGGCGTCGCTCGAAGGGTCGGCTCTTGCGACGCTCGCTCCACTTGACGAGGCCGCGATATACGAGCAGCGTGACCGCGAGAGCCACGCCGAGCAGCGGGATGGCGAGCAGCCCCCGGGGACCGACGAGCACGAAGAGCACGCCGCCCATGCCGCCGATGCAGGCGGTGGCGAGGCCGATCTTCAGGGGGAGGAGGTTGGGCGCGGCGCCCTTCTTCCTGCCCTTGGCCTTGGACTTTGCGGGCGCTTTCGCCATCCGCCGACGCTCCTGAGGTTTACCGGCCCGACGCGCTCCGCTCGGACGCCAGAGCCGTGAGGGATTCGCGCAGTTCCTGTGATCCGCTGACGTAGAGATAGCCGTTCACGACGAGCAGGGTCGCGATGAGTCCGACGAGCACGAGCACGATCGCCATGAGGGGGCGGCCCGCCGGCTCGATGAGGTCCGTGCCGTCGACGTTCTCGTAGGCTTCGGGGCAGACGGGAGACGACGGATCGGCGTCCATCACGGAGCGGAGTCGCGAGGATACCTCGACCATGACGCGGCGCAGTTCGTCGGGGGATCGCCCGCCGGTGAAGCCAAGCCCGAGGCACGTGTAGAGGACGGCGAGGCGTTCCAGCCCGTACGGACCCTTGTCGCGGAGCGCCTCTTCAAGCAGGACCTGGAAGACCCGCGAGGCGTCGGGGTCGGGGAGCGACGCGGCCACCGGCTCCCACGAGGACGCGAACGGGAGCACGCTACCTCGGATCACCTCATCGGCGAAGAAAACGAGGGCGGGTTCGATGCGGTCGTACTCGGTGGCGAGCGGCCCGTGCCGGAGCACCTGGCCGCGGATCTCGGAGAGCAGGGCGCGGATCTCGGACCGGACGACGGCCTCGTCCGGAGGCGCGCCCTTTCGCGCCGACCGGTTGAGGCGGCAGACGAACTGGAAGTACGGCTCAGTGAGTTCGAGCAGTTTCATGCTTCGGCACCGCTCGCGGCGGCCTCGCTTCGTACCCCACCGGCCAACATCGCCTCGACGTACTCGGTCATCGATCCGAGCATGGCGGCCTCGAGTTGGTCCTCGTCGTACGCACCCGCGAGTTCCTTGTAGCGCCGCCAGCAGGCGGCGTTACGCCCCATCGCGCCCGAGGAGACGCCGTCTTCGATGCGCTCCGGCCCGAGCCGCTCGAGTTCGCGGACCGTGAAGTGCCCGACCTGCGAAACGGACGAGAGGAGCGCGGAGACGAACAGCCTCAGGCGCTCGACCTCGGCCTCCGCGGTCTCGCCCCGTCCCTGGCAGTACGCGGCGACCGCCTCGGGAAGACCGGCGCCGCGGCGGACACCGCTGGTCGGCGCCATCTTCTTCCAGGTTCCCCAGGCGATCTGATCCAGGCCGTAGGCGAGGCGCAGGAGCGCGGCCGCCAGTGCGACGGCTCGCTCCGGGGGCACATCGACATTCGGACCCAGGCGCGCCGCGGCGCGGAAAGCGCGGAGCGCATGGTCCATCGAACCCCCGTGCCCATCCCCCCGCGACTCGCTCATGGCGTGCCTCCCGGTCGGGTCAACCCCGACGCGGGCATCATACAGCACGGCGGCGTGAAGGTCCGAGAGTGTGCTGAACCCTCCCGCCCGCGCGGTCTGTGCAGGTTGCCCTCGCGGGCGTGCCCGGGAAGGGCTGGGTCTGTGGACCTCGGCCGCAAGTCCGGGCCATTCGTGGCCGAACTCATGGCCGGACATCCGTCTCCCGACGGCTCAGATACGGCGCGGCTCCACGTCTCTCACGCACCCCGCTTCCGGAGCACTCCATGAATCGCCTCGTCCGTTCGATCGCCATCGCAGCCCTCGGCGCGGCCGTGGTTGCCGCCGCGGGCTGCTCGTCGTCGCATTCCGCTTCGCGTACGTCCGGCGCTGTTGCGAAGTCGCAGCGGTCGTCACTGGGCGCGGGGGACGCGCTCGGTGGCGCCATGTTCGGTTCGCGGAGCGGGTCGGGTTCGCGAGTGGCGACGGCCCGAGCCGGGGACTGACCGCGTCCATCAACCGCCGAGATCGAAGGTCGCGCTCTGGATCGCCTGCGCGAGTTGCGCGGCGAGCGGCACCTGCGCCTCGCCCGCGCTGAAGGCGAGGCGGAAGCCGACGTCGGCGTAGGTGGCGTCGGCGACCTGTCGCGCGGGGATCTCGTTGGCGCGGTCGAGGGCGAGTTCGGGGGGGGACATCGCCGAGCCGCCGATGACCGCGAAGCGCCCGCTGCCCGCGCTGCCTACCTCGACGAACTCCGCAACGTTGCCGATCAGATGCTTGAGCGACTGACCCCCACCCCTGCCGACGGGTTGGAACCAGAGCACGCCGTCGTCGGTCTCGAGCGTGAGGGCCTGCGCACCACGGGCGACCGTCGCGCCCTCCGGGACGAAGGCCCCGTCGTCGGGATGGCGGAAGTTGACGCGCACCGCGCCCCTGGCGACACGATCGGCGATGACGCCGGCGACGTGATCGCGTTGCTTGGCGAAGGTGCGATCGCGGAGATTCCATCCGGCCGGGGCCGGTTGTTCGTAGCGCCCGAGCGCGCTGAACCACTCTTGCTCGGTGGGAAGGCGGCAGTTGAGGGCCTGGGCGAAGCGGAGTGCGCCCACCGGCGTGACGTGCTGGACGGGATGCTGCTCGGTCGTTCTGTGGGCCGGGGCGATTCGGACGGGGTCGGCGGGATCGCCGAGTCCCTGGGCGTACTGCGGCGTCGCCGCGGAGACTTCGACGTTCTGGGGCAGCCAGTCGTCGCGCTGCGCGGGCTGGCCCCGCTTCCACACCAGGCCGTTGCGCGGCTGGGCCGGCCAGGACCAGAGTCGCGGTCCGGACCAGACGTCGTTGTTCTGGAGCGCGGTGGGAACGAGGATCGGCGTGAGTTCGGTCCACTCGTCGGCGCTGAGCCAGGCCTGCATGAGCGCGAGCGAGACCTCCTCGGTGGCGAGGTAGACGGCCTCGCCGCTCACGTCCACGCGGACGAACGAGAGTTCCGGCATGGCACTGCGGGAGCGGGATCGCCGTTCTCCACGCCATTCGAAGGTGACTCTCTCGTCGCGTGCGTCGGGCGTCGGGTGCCAGCCGAGCGTGCCCGGCCCGACCGCCGCGAAGTTGACGCGGGGCGGCCCTTGCTGCCACTCGCGCACTCTCGCCTCGACGGCGGCTGCAAGGCCGAGCGCATCGGCGGAGCGTTCGAGATCGGCGCTGAAACTCCGCACGTCCGCGACGAAGGCCGCGGCTGCACGCTCGGCGTCTTCGTCCGGCGGTCGGCCCGTGGTCGAGGCGCGGAACCGGTGCAGGGCGAGGTTGTACCGGATGCGTGCGTCGAGACGCGACTCGTCGACGGGAAAGTCGTCCAGCCGTTCAACACACGCGAGGAAGTCAGGCTCCGTGCGCACGGCGGCGGCGCACCGGGACCAGCGTTCGTGACCTTGAGCGTCGAGTTCGGCTTCCAGCGCGGCGCGGCGTGAGCCGTCGGGCACGGAGGCGATGGCGGCAGTGACGCGCGTTCGTGCGCTCTGCTCTTCGCTCAGTTCGCTGACGCCCGAGGGCCAGTCGGGCGCGGGCAGATCGCCGAGGCGGCGCCACGCCGCATAGGACGCGGCGGGCGAAACGCCCCCCTCTCTGGCCAAGCGGCTGAGCGCGGCACGGTCGGTCGCCCCGCTGATGCCGCTGAGTTCCTCGACCCACGAGAAGATGCGTGCGAACGCTCGCCGGCCGTCAATCTCGGCGAACTCGGGTCGCGCCTCGCACGCGGCCAGGGCGGAATCGACGGACCGGGAGGGGCCGGCCGGCTCGGAGAGCGGGTACAGCAGTTGGATGCCGCGCTGGACCTCGAGCATCTCCGCGAAGATGGCCTCAACAGCGGCGTGCCACTCCCTGAGCGCTTCGACGCTCTCGCGTGCGACCCGTGCCATCTCTTCGGGATTCGAGTACGCGCCGTTCTCCCAGCGTGCGATCCGCAGGGCGGGTTCGGCGGAACTGCCGGCGCGGAGACGCACGGCCTCGATCAACGGCGCGGAGTCGAAGACGAGGGCCTCTGGAGGGTTGAACCTGATCGAGCCGGCGGCCGCCTCAACCAGCCCGTTGAGTGTGTCGGTCGCCGCGCCGAGTCGCGAGCGCAGGGCGCGATAGTCTCCCGTGGCGTCGTAGTCGGCCATGAGTTCGTCGCGCCGGCGCGCCCACTCGGTGTTGAGGATGGCGTTCTCGAGTCGGCCGGAGGCGGTTCGCTCGCGCCGGACCCAGGCGCGCTCGAGCGCGGCGATCTCCTCGGCGACGCCGGCATAATCGCGTTCGAGCGACCCGATCTCGCCCTCGACTTCGCGGACCAGGCCCGAGACGCGGTCGCGGGTGAACGAGTTCCACGCCATGCGCCTGGCTTCGTCGGCTCGCGACCCGATGGACGCCGCACGCTCGGCGAGCGCTTCGATCCGGGCACGAACCGCCTCGTCGGCGTCCGGAGAATCTCTCGACGTCGTGATGCCGTGCAGCACCCGCTCGATCCGTGCGACGGCCTCCCACGAGCCGGTCGGGTTGGACTCGGGCGGGAGCGCGCGGAACTCCTCGCGCGACGCCTCGGCGACGAGTTCGGCGTAGAACGCGGCGTCGGGTGAACGCTCGCCCGCACGCAGGGCGGCGACGAGGCGGGAGTGCTCGTCCAGCGCCGCGCGGTCGATCGAGGGCCAGGAACGCTCGACGAACGAAGCGAGGCGGTCGGCGACGGTTGCGTACTCGCGGAGCGCGTCCGAGAGACGCGTCAGGGCGTCGTCGCCGGTCGCGGACTCGTCGAGCGCGCGGCGTGCGGCATCGCCGAAGTCCGCGAACCCGGGCGCGCCGGTTGAGGATGCGGCACGCGCGCCGGCTTCGATGCGCGCGAGCGAGGTTTCGATCTGCCCGGGGAGGGTGGCGGCACGCAAGGCCCGGTCGATCCGTTCGCCGAGGCCGGGACCGGGTGGCGCGCGGAGGCCGGCGGCCAGCAGGCGGACATCGGAGGCCGGGCCGTCCCAGCCGCGTGCGGCGAGCGCGGCGGCGGCGGATTCGAGCGACCCTGGCAAGGCCCATTCGGGCGAGGTGAGCGCGTCCGCGATCGAGGTCATCGCCTCGTGAGCCTCGCTGGTTGCGCGCCCATAGCCGCGGGTCTGGCGCGCGGGCAGATCGACGAGTTCGCGGCGTGCGGAGACGCCGCGGCGGCGTGCGATCTCCGCGGGGTCGATCGCGCGACGATTCCGCACGACGGGGAGCACGTGTACGTTCAGATGGTCGTCGGCCTCCCAGCGGGCGCGGGCCTCGTCGTCGAGCGATGCGACGGTGTCGCTGAGCGGGAGGAGCCAGTCGTCGCACGCATCGCAGAGTTCGCGCCACTGAACGGGGTCGAAGGGGTTGAGGGCGCGATCGACAATGATGTAGCCTTGCCAGCCCGCGACCGACAGCACGAGCGCGGCGGCGACGCCTACGCCCACTTTCACTCGGGCACGCTTGCGCCGGCTCCACGGCGCAGGGACCGCCTCGACAGCGGCGCGGGTCTCTTCGATGCGCAGCGAGCCGACGGACGCGTTCGGGTCCAGCAGGCGCGCACAGATGTCGCGCCACGCCTCGCCGACGCCGCGGCCGAGCCGGTCCCAGGCTTCGGATCGCTGGATGGGCCAGCCGCCGAGCGCGGCAAACTCGCGGTGCAAGACGAGCCGGTGGATCAGGCGGCCGAGGGCGACGAGGTCGTCGTGCTGCCCCCCCCTCGGCGGGTCGGGGGACGGGTCGCAGAGCGCGACGTCGGCCGGCGTCCAGGCGTTGCGGGCGGCGAGCAGGACGTTGCCGGGCTTGAGGTTGCCGTGGCCGCGGCCCGCGCCGTCGCGCACCTCGCGCAGGGCGTCGAGGACGCCGAGCACGAGGCCCTTCAGCCACGGCGCGCTCTCGTCGTCGAAGATGAAGCGGCCGGAGGTGAGGTCCGCGGCGGTGCGCGGGCGCAGCGACCACGCGACGAAGACGCCCCCTTCGAAGCGGCCGTAGTCCTCGACGTTCGCCCAGTGCTCGCCGCCGGAGGCGCGGGCGAGCCGCTGGGCCTCGGCGGCCTTGAGGAACTCGACGGCGAGTGCCTCGGCGCGCTCGGGGCCGAGCATGTCGTCCGGCCGCTCCATCCACTTCACGGCGTAGCGGGCCGGGCCTGGGTCGCCGGCGCGCGCGGCGACGGAGACCGTCCAGAACCCGCGCCGGGAGAGGTCGCGTTCGATCTCGAATGGCCCCACCCGCCTCATGCCGCCTCCCGGGGCGGGGCCTTCGAGGCCCCGGCTCGGGGAGTCTACCTTGGAGACGCGAGCGGGTGCTTGCGGGACGTGGAGCGGCGCGGGCTGAAGCCCGCGGCTCGGAGTGAGGTGAGCGGGGTTGGGTGCCGACCGGATTCCCTACCATGCCCCATGCCAGTCGCCGATCCGATCGCCGCACGACTTGAGTTCGCGCTGGAGTGTGCCCGCGAGGCGGGAGATCTGACGCTGCGGGCGTTCCGATCGCGCCGGTTCGCGGTGGATGCGAAGGACGACGGCTCGCACGTGACGGATGCCGACCGCGACGCGGAGACGCTCATCCGCGATGCGGTCGAGCGGGCGTTCCCCGACGACGCCGTCTTCGGCGAGGAGCACGGCGAGCGGGCGGGCACGTCCGGCTACCGCTGGCTCATCGACCCGATCGACGGCACGGCGTCGTTCGTGCACGGCGTGCCGCTGTACGGGACGCTGGTCGCGGTCGAGCGGGGGGGCGAGTCCGTGGCCGGCGTGATCCACATGCCCGCGCTGGGCGAGACGGTGCACGCGGCCCGCGGCGGCGGCGCATGGCACACAACGGCGGAGACGCGCGAGCCGGCGCCCGCGCGGGTCTCGGCGGTGCGCACGCTGCGCGAGTCCATGCTCGTGCTGACGGCGTTCGACTACTTCGCCAAGGCGGGGCGGGAGGACGTGTTCTCGCGGCTGGCCCGGGCGTTCGCGCGGACGCGGGGATGGAGCGATTGCTACGCGCACCTGCTGGTGGCGACGGGCCGGGCCGAGGCCGCGGTGGAGCCGTCGATCAAGCCGTGGGACGTGGCGCCGATGACGGTGATCCTGGAGGAGGCGGGCGGCCGGTACACCGACTGGCGCGGCCGCGCGACGGCGTTTGGGCCGGATGGGGCGTCGACGAACGGGTGGGTGCATGAGGAGTTGTTGGGGGTGCTTCGGGACGCAGGGTGAACGACGATCGAGACACGTCGCCAGGATCGCGGATGATACAATCGTCCCGTATGATCGACCTCCTGGAGAGCAAGCGGGAGCAGTTGGCGGACTTCTGCCGTCGCTACGGCGTGAGGTCGCTCTTTGTTTTCGGCTCGGCCGCGAGCGATGAGTATCGCCCGGGGACGAGCGACGTGGACCTGCTGGTGGAGTTCCTTCCGGGCGTGCGAGGCGGGGGGCTGCGAGACGTCTATTTCCAACTTCGCGACGACCTTCGGTCGCTGCTGGGGTGCGAGGTCGACCTTGTCGAGGCCGGGGCAGTCCGGAATCCGTACGTCCGCGCGTCGATCGACCGTTCGAGGGTGCCGCTCTATGCCGCCGCATCGTGGACTTTCGCAACATCCTCGTCCACGGCTACAACCTGATTGAGGACACCACGGTGTGGAGCGTGATCGAGACGGATGTCCCGCGATTGCGAGACGAAGCGGCCGGGCTGCTCGATGAGATCGATCGCGCCTGAACACGCGACGCTTACCCGTCACGGGTAGTCCTGCCTCGTCGGGCGGATCAGGGCGTCGCAGATGTTGACGGCCGGGGGGCGGCTCACGATGAAACTGACGAGTTCGGCGACGTCATCGGGTGTGAGGACGGGGCCGATGCGGTCGACGACGCCGGCGAACCAGTCCTCCGCGTAGCCCGCCACGCCCTGGAACTCGGAACGGACGAAACCCGGCTCGATGAGCGTGACGCGGACGCCCTTCGGTCCGATCTCGCGGCGGAGGGCCTCGGCGAGCGAGTTCACGGCGAACTTCGTCGAGCCGTACATGGAACTGAAGGGGGAGATGTGGCGGCCGACGTTTGAGCCGATGACGACGATGTCGCGGGCTTCCTGCTGCCAGTCGGTGCCGTGCTCGATGTCGGCCAGGAGTCGGGCGGCGGCCTCACGCAGGAGCCGAGCGGCGGCGAGGAGGTTGGTGCGGATCATGCCCTCCCACTGCTCGGGGTCGGAGGTGGTGACGGAGCCGTTCAGGCCGCGCCCGGCGTTCACGACGACAAGGTCGGCCTCCTCGCCGAAGCGCTCGCGTGCGGCGTCGAACATGGCGTTGATGACGGCGGGGTCCGCGGCGTCGCCCGCGACGACGGCGGCGCGGTCCGGGCCGATGCGGGCGGCGACCTCGTCGAGTTTCGGCCTGCGGCGTGCGTTGAGGACGAGGCGCGCGCCGTGCGCGGCGAGGTCGCGCGCGATGGCCTCGCCGATGCCGGCACTCGCGCCCGTCACCACCGCGATACGTCCGTCCAGCCGCTCGTGCATCTGTGACTCCCCGTGTTGGTCGGCCTGGTGAGGGGGATTATTCACCACAGAGGCACAGAGGGCGCAGAGGAGGGCGGAATGGTGGAGCGCGGGCGGAGAACTGGGTGATTCGGAGCAGTTCGTGGGTGGGGAATCAGGCTTCGGCACGGGCGGGACGCCTGTGCCACCGGCTACACTGCCCAACTCCACTTCCTCTCCTCTTCCGTTCTGTTTCCCCCTCTGTGCCCTCTGCGCCTCTGTGGTGAATCCCACTCCTTCACTCCGTGACTTCCCCTCCCCATGTTCGGCTCTCACCTCTCCATCGCCGGCGGCATGACGAACGCCCTGCACGAGGCGGAGCGCCTCGGCATGGAGTGCGTGCAGGTCTTCACGAAGAACCAGCAGCAGTGGAAGGCTCCGCCGCTGGACGGAGTGCAGGTTGCGGACTGGAGGGCCGAGGTCGCGCGGCTGGGGTGGCGGGAGCGCACGGTCAGCCATGCTTCGTACCTCATCAACCTCGCCAGCCCGGACCCGGACCTGCACGCCAAGTCCGTTGACCTGATGCACGTCGAGATCGAGCGGTGCGAGGCGCTGGGCATTCCGTTTCTGGTCCACCACCCCGGGGCCGCGACGGACGGCGATCCGGACGCGGGGGCGGCCCGCATCGCCCGGGCGTACCACGAACTCTCCCGGCGGACGAAGGGGTACCGCACGGTATCGTGCCTGGAGAACACGGTCGGCTCCGGGACGAACCTCGGCCGCACCTTCGAAGAACTGGCCCGGCTCCGGTCGATGATCCTCGGCGAGGGCGCGGACCCGGCGCGGGTCGCGTTCTGCTTCGACACCTGCCACGCCCACGCGGGCGGGTACGACCTGTCCGAGCGCGAGGGCGCGGACAAGGTGCTGGACGATTTCGACTCGATCTGCGGCGAGGGCCTCATGCGCGTCGTCCATCTCAACGATTCCAAGGGAGCCGTCGGGAGCCGCCTCGACCGGCACGCGCACATCGGCGAGGGGACGATCGGCGGCTCGACCCGGGCCGACCGGCTGGCCCGGTCGGGGTTCGCGGCGGTTGTGAACCGGCCTTCGCTGCGGGGCGTACCGAAAATTCTTGAAACCCCCAAAGGGAACTCGCCCAGGGGCACGCCGCACGACACGATCAACCTCCGCCGGCTGAGGCGGCTGCAGGAATCCTGAGAGCACGCGAGGCGCAACCATGAGACGATCGACCTCCCGCGTTGTGTGTGTGTTGCTTGCGTTGGGCGCGGTCGTGCCGCTGGCGGGGTGCTCGGGGTGGAAGCGTGAACGCTCGGAGGCGCGCGCACGCACGGCGGCGGAGCGCGACAAGGCGGCAGAGGCGGCGGACCTCGGGAACCGGCTGCGCCAGCAGGGGCTTGACGAGGCCGCGCTGGCCGAGTTCGAGCGTGCGATCGCGATCAACCCGACGCTGACGGTGGCGTATCTCGGCGCGGGGGAAATCTACCGACAGCGCGGCGACTACAACACCGCCGAGCAGCGTTACGCGGAAGCGGCGCGGCTCTCGCCCTCGGACTTCGACGCGAACTACGGACACGGGCTGACGCTGCAACTGCTGAACCGTCTGAGCGAGGCGGTGCGGGCGTATCTGCGTGCGCTGTCGATCCGTCCGATGGACTTCGCGGCCAACCGCGACCTGGGGACGGCGTTCCTGCAACTGGGCGAGGCGGCGCAGGGGCTGCCCTACGCGGAGCAGGCGGTGCGGGTCGATCCGTCGGACGGGCCGGCGCGGGTGAATCTCGGCGCGATCTACGCCGCGCTGGACCGGCACGCGGACGCGATCACGCAGTACCACTACGCGGCGGAACTCACGGTGATGTCGCCGGAGATCATGCTGAACCTTGCAGACTCCTACGGGAAGGTCGGCCGCTACGACGACATGGCGGCGACGCTGCGCGAGGTCATTCATCAGCGGCCGAGCGCGCAGGCTCACGAGCGGCTCGGTTCGGCGTACTTCCGGGCCGGGCGGTACGACGAGGCGCTGGCGTCGTTCCGCGCGGCGGTGGCGATGGACGCGAACCACTACCCCGCGCACAACGGGGTCGCGGTGTGCCTGCTGAACCGGTACCTGTGGTCGGACCGGACGGATCGGGCCGCGCTGGACGAGGCGCTGGACGCGCTGCGGAGGTCGCTGCGGATCGAGCGGAACCAGCCGAAGATCGTGGAACTGCTGACGAGATACGGCTGACGCGGCGCGAGGTCAATCGTCGTCGTCGTCGCCACGCATGTCGTGGAATTCCTCGGTCCATCCGGCCTGGATGGCTTCGAGGATGCGCTCGTTGACGGGGTGCGCCGGGTCTTCGAAGAAGCCGGGGAGCGTTCGGACCAAGTCGCGCAGGTGGACGAAGCCGACGGTACCGGGGTCCATGTCGGGGAATCGGCTCGCGAGTTCCTCGGCGATGCGGTCCACGTCCAGCCAGTGAAAACCATCGCTCATCGCAGCGCCCTCCGGGCTAGTGCGGCACTTCCTTCACCGCGTTCCGGTTCCACGCCGGGACGCGCACGACGATCGGGCCTTCGCCCTCGATCTCGCACTGGCAACTCAGCCTGCTGTTGCGTTGCAGGCCGGGGGCCTCCTCGACGCGGTCCTCCTCGGCCTCGGTCGCCTCGGAGACGGAGTCCATGCCCTTCTCAACATAGACGTGGCAGGTGGAGCAGGCGCAGACGCCGCCGCAGGCGTGCTCGATGTTGATGCCGGCTTCGATCGCCACTTCGAGCAGGTGCTCGCCCTTGGCGGCAAGGACTTCCCACTCGGTCTTCTCGGTGCCGGTGAGGCCCTCGGGGTCTTCGAGCATGAACTTGACGGGCACGGTCGCCGGGCCGTGGTCGTGGTCGGATCGTCGCAGGTGCATCGAGTCGCGCTCCTGAATCAAGCCCTTTGGCTGCGTCTTAGACTCATTCCACTGTAGGCCACGCTCCCGCGAACCCCAACACCGGCTTCAACCCGGCCCGGACCTATCCTTTCCTCCCGATCATGCCCGATCCCGGCCCAATCCACGCCCTCCCGGAACTCTCGGTGGTCGCCCCGGCGCACAACGAGCGGGAGAACGTCGCTGAACTCGTCCGGCAGATCGAGGCGGCCCTCGACCGGGCGGGGATTCGATTCGAGATCGTGATCGTGGACGACGGGTCCACGGACGGGACGCGCGAGGCGGTGGAGCGCCTGATGCGGGATCGGCCCTCGGTGCGGTGCGTCGCGATGCTGTGCACGCCGCCGGGCAAGGGGAACGGCCAGTCGGCTGCGTTCCACGCCGGGTTTCGGGCGGCGCGGGCGCCGCTCATCGCCACGCTGGACGCGGACCTGCAGAACGACCCGGCGGACCTGCCGGCGATGCTCGACCTGATGCGATCGTCGGGGGCGGACCTGGTGCAGGGAGACCGCTCGCGGGCACGGCGCGACTCGGCGGTACGCCGGTGGGGTTCGGTCGTCGGACGCCTCTTCCGGCGATGGCTGCTGGGGGACACCATCCGCGACACGGGCTGCTCGCTGCGGATCATGCGGCGGGAGGTCGCGCTCGCGCTGCCGCTGGAGTTCCGCGGGGCGCACCGGTTCATCCCGGTGACCGCCCGGCACCTCGGGTACGCCGTGGTCGAGATGCCGGTGAACCACAGGCCTCGGGCGGCGGGCGAGACGAAGTACGGCATGGGGATCGCGCAGCGGGCGATCCCCGGGCTGATCGACTGCTTCGCGATCCGGTGGATGCGGTCGCGCCGGCGGCCGGTGGAGTGCGTGGAGGTCGAGCGGGCCGCGGATGCGACGCCGGTCGTATCTGTGCGCACGCCGCAGGAGGCCTCGCGATGAAGCCGGGGCCGGTGATCGCGATGGTCGTGCTGCTGCTGGTGGGCGTGTGGCTCGTGCTGCAGCCGACGCTGCGGAAGTTCAAGCGGATCGACCCGGAGGCGGCGCGGATCGAACTCTCGCTCGGGGCGGCCCGCATCGGGGTCGAGCAGCGGGCGAGCGGGGCGGGCGGGTTCGAGTACCACTTCGTGGGCGACCGTGATCTCGAAGCGCTCGCGTGGATCGACGACGGCCGGTTCCAGGCGATCGTGAACGACCGCATGAGGTCGTGGCAGTCGCGGCCCGCAATGGAGCGGACGCTGCTCGGGTTCTTCAACATCTCGTCGTGGGGGAACTTCGTCTGGATCGTCGTCGGGCTGACGGGACAGGCGTGCTTCTTCGGGCGCATGCTCGTGCAGTGGGTGGTGAGCGAGAAGTCGCGCCGATCGGTGGTGCCGGCGGTCTTCTGGTGGATGAGTTTCTTCGGCGGCGTAGCGCTATTCGCGTACTTCGTGTGGCGGACGGACATCGTGGGCGTGCTGGGGCAGTCCACCGGCGTCGTGATCTATGCCCGCAACCTTCGGCTGATTCACAAGCACAATCGGCGGGTGCGGCGCGATGAGTCGAAGTCCCGGGAGAGCGCGACCGCGCCGGAGCCGGTCGCGGCGCAGCAGTAACACGGACCGGGGAGACAGGCCATGCGAGTGATCTTCGACGACGCCGAGTTGCTGAGCGACGCCGCGACGCTGGAGCAGGGCCTGCGCGCAGGGACGGAGCGTGCGGAGGAACTGGGGCGGCTGATCGTCGAGGTGATCGCGGATGGCGAGCCGCTGCCCGGCGAACTGCTCGACGATCCCTCCTCGCACGCCGGCTCGTTCGCGGAACTGCGGATGACCTCGGCGGAGCCGGCGGCGTTCCTGCGTGTGACGCTCATGGAAGCGGCCGATGCACTGGAACAGGCGCGTGCCGAGCAACTGCTCGCCGCCGACCACATCGACCAGGGGCGAGCGCCGGACGCGTTCCAGGCGCTGGGCGTCGCGCTCGGGGTGTGGGACGCGGTGCGCGACCTGGTGCAGCGGGTCTCGCAACTGCTCGGGTTCGATCTCACCGAGGCGTCGGTGGTGGTGCGGGGAGAGGAGATTCGGGTGGACGAGTCGGTGGCGAGCCTGTCGCGCCAACTGGAGGAGGTGCGCCGCTGCGTCGCCGCGGAGGACCTCTCGGGGCTTGCCGATGCGCTCCGCTTTGAACTGAGCGAGGAGGCGGGCCGGTGGCGATACCTGCTGACGGGCCTCGCGGAGGCCGTTCGCAGTGCTCAGGGCGAGCAGTGAAGGCCGCAGACCCATGCACGACGCACGCGCCGCCGCACGGATCGACGAGACGATGGAGCGAGCCTCCGAGGCGCTCGCGGCGACGGACTACTTCAAGGCCGAGTCGCTGTGTCTGCGTGCGTTGGACATGGCGCACCATGCCGGGGACTTCGAGCGGATGGCGCGGATCTGCCTGCCGTTGCAGGAGGCCCGCCGGCAGAAGCGGCTGCTGGCGATCGACGCGGGGTCGGTGTTCGTGGTCTCGCGGACGGAGGACGTGCCGCGCAGGCTGGAAGCCGGGCGGTACCTCGTGCAGCCGCCGATGATCGGCGCGGATGCGCGGGCGTTGCGTGAGGCAGCGGACCGGCAGCGTGTGCCTGCGCTCGTGCTCTGCCGCGAGCCGGCGACGAGGGCGGGGCAGTGGCCGATCGTGGCGGTCGGGCCGCAGACGATCCGTGCGAAGGTGCCCCCCCCCGCGGATCCTTCCGCGCCCGACGCGGCTTGGTTCGAGATGGCGGCCGAGGCGCTCGGCGACGCCGCGATCGCACGCCTGAAGCCGGACGATCCCCCCCACTGGCAGATCGACGACCTGCTCGAGTTCCTCGACGCCCACCCGGACCATGAGAAACTCCACCAGCGTCTGGACGAGGCGTGCCGGGCTGCGATCGGCGCGCCGGAGCCCGCGGGCCGGCGGCGGCGGAACGTGATCGACGACCCGTTCGGGTTCTGATGCAACGGACGAAAAAAGACGCGGCAGGCGTCCTGCCGCGTCCCCGAAGGAGGAGTCTTCTTCGTTGCTCGGGCCCGGGTCCGGCGCGTCGCGGTCTACCAGTCGCTGCGTGAACTGCCGCGGTTGTCGCTGCGGTTGTTCTGGTCTCCGATGATTGCGCCGCCGACGCCGCCGATGATCGCGCCCGCGGCCGCGCCCTTGCCCATGTCGCCGGTGAGGCTTCCGAGGCCCATGCCGGCGAGCGCGCCAAGAGCCGCCCCCGAGACCGCCCCTTCACCGGCGTTGCTGCATCCGCCCAACCCCCCGGCCGCGAGGATGCCCGCGGCGACAACCAGCGCCGCGCCACGCCCCTTCATGCGATTGATCTGTGCCACGGCCGCCTCCTTTCGTGAGACTACCTTGTTCAGCAGTTCGTACCGGAGGACCGACCTGCCGGTTCACTCCTGCATGCGATACATGCTAGCGTTCGCTAGGTTGCGTGGTGGTCTTTTCGGCGGGACATGCCGAACAAACACCTATCTTCAGTTCCAACTGCATCCCTTGGGCCAGTCCCCGGGTCGCTGGCGGCCGGCCCGCTCGATCAGGATGCCGAGCGACTCGAGCTCGACGCGGAGCATCTCGGCCCGCTTGGCGGCGTTGCCCTCGGAGAGAAGGCGGTACTTGAAGGCCGGGTCGCTGGTGAGGGTGAAGCCGACGAGTTCGATGACGGCCGCGGTCGGGATGTCCTCGTCGCGGACGAGCGCCAGCACCGGCTCGGCGGCGGCCATGCCGGCGAGGGGGCCTTCGGCGAGCGCGTCTTCCAGCCACCGGCGCATCGGTTCGAGTTCGCCGCCCTCCCCCCCGCCGCCGTCGCCGACCGGCGCGAGCATCGCCTCGCGGTAGAGCCTGCCGTCGCGAGCCGGGAGTTCACGAACGATGCGGGCGCGGCAGACGCCCTGCAGCAGCAGGTTGTAGCGCCCGTCCGGCGCGCCCTCGTGCTGCACGATCTGCCCGATGCAGACGGCGGGCTTGAGCGGCGGTCGGCCGTGGTACTCCTGCTTCCACCGCTCGCCCTCGAAGACGGCCATGGCGAACTGGCCCGCGCCGTCGAGCGCATCGCGCACCATCTGCCGGTACCGCTCCTCGAAGACGTGCAGCGGGAGCACCTGCTGCGGCAGGAGCGTGACCGCGTCGAGCGGGAAGAGCGGCATCGGGCGGCCGAAGTTCACGGTGATGGCGGACTGCTCGGACATGGGTCAACCTTCCGCGAGGGGGTCCGGGCGGTACAACTTGGTGTCCAGCGCCCACTGTCGCTCCGTGAACTTGCCGCCGAGGTCGAAGGCCGCGGCGCGGTCGGGGCGTGCGGCGCAGAGGGCGATGGTGGTTTTGGCATCGACGTTGTCGAGCATTGAGACGAGGATGGCCTCCGGCGTGGAGGGAATCTTCGCCGCGCCGTACTCCGGGATGCCGTGGTGCGAGAGGATGATGTGCTGGAGAACCATGAGCGCGCCGGAGGGGAGTCGGCGTCCTGTGCGTGCCATGACCTGCTGGGCCTTGTCGTGGAGCATGATCGCGCCCTCGACGATGTGGCCGATGAGTTCGCCGCGGTCGGAGTACCCGAAGGCCCGGTCGTAGACGAGTTCGCGGGTCTTGCCGAGGTCGTGCAGGAAGAGGCCCATCATCACGATGTCGCGGTTGATCTTGGGGTAGAGGGGGCAGACGGCGTCGGCGAGGCGGAGCAGGTTCAGCGTGTGCTCGAGCAGGCCGCCGAGATAGGCGTGGTGCATGCTCTTGGCGGCCGGGGCGCGGCGGAAGGCCTCCATGAGGTGCTCGTCCTCGAGGTACGCGCCCACGAGGTCGCGCATCGCGGGGTGGCGCACCGTTTCGAGCAGGCCGACGAGTTCGCGGAACATCTCCTCCGGCTCGCGCGTCGAGACGGGCAGCAGTTCGCGCATCTGCTCCGGCGTCGGCTCGTGCGGGTCGATCGAGTGGATGATGAACTGGAGTTCGCCCTGGTAGGGCTGCGTCTCGCCCTGCACCCAGACGAAGCCGTCGGTGGGCAGGCGGCGGAAGGTCGCCTCGTCGATCGACCACATGCGGCCGGGCAGTTCGCCGGTGCGGTCGCTCAGCAGGCAGCGCAGGTACGGCTTGTCCTGACGCGTGCGTCCCATCTGGGCGTTCGTGATGGCGAAGACGCCCTCGACGCGCTCGGTCGGCCCGAACTCCGCGATGTACCGCCGCTCCCCGTTCGATTCACTCGGCATCCGCCGTGCCCTCCGCGGGCGCGCTCCCGCGCCGCGACCAATGCTAGCGCCGATCCACTTTGCCTCTCCGCCCCTTGGCCACTTTGCCGCTTCTCCGTCCGGTCACACCCCGCGATACTCGTGCGGCACCTCGCCCTGGTCGGCGCGGATGACGGAGCGGATGCCGCCGCGACCGCGCCAGTCGGTGCGGACCTGCAGCCACGCGGGCCGCATGAGGCGGACAAGGTCGTCTCGGATGAGATTCGTGACGGCCTCATAGAAGACTCCCTCGGAACGGAACGACTGATAGTAGAGTTTGAGGCTCTTGAGTTCGACGCACGTGCCGCCCTCGCGGCGCAGGCGCGGCTGGTAGCGCACGGTGACCGTGCCGAAGTCGGGGTGCCCGGTCACTGGGCAGAGCGAGGTGAACTCCTCGGCGACGTGCTCGATGACGTACGGCTCGTCGCCGGGTGATTCGAAGACCTCGAGCAGTTTCGCGTCCGGCATGTCGCCTCTCCCGTGTCCGCTTTGCGCTGTCCACTGTTACGATACTTGGCCTCGTCCCCTACCATCGCCCGATGGCCCGCCGCGTGCTGCACGACGAGTATTTCCACCGCGCCAAGCGTGAAGGGTATCTCGCCCGATCGGCCTACAAACTCATGGAGATCAACGAGCGATTCCGACTGCTTCGGCGGGGCAAGCGGGTGCTGGACGCCGGGTGCGCCCCCGGCTCCTGGCTGCAGGTCGCGGCGGAGTTGGTCGGGCCGGGCGGGGTGGTCGTGGGCTTCGACCTGACGCCGGTCACGCACCCGATGCCGGGAAATGTGCGCACGATCGTTGCCGATGCGCGTTCGATCGACGCCGAGTCGCTGGTCGCCCTCGCGGGCGGGCGGTTCGACGCCGTACTCTCCGACATGGCCCCAAGCACCACAGGCCACGGCGACGACCTGGTCTCGGCTCGCCTGTGCCGGTCGCTGCTGGAGGCTGTGCCGCGGCTGCTGACCCCGGGCGGCCGGCTGGTGATGAAGACGCTGGAGGGCGCGGAGACCCCCCCCCTTCTGGCGGAGACGCGCCTGCTGTTCGAGTCCGCCCGGCTGTTCAAGCCCAAGGCGAGCCGGGGGCCGTCGCGGGAGACGTACATCGTGGCGGAGGGGTACCGTGCGCCGCCCGCGGACAATCGTGTGGCCACACCATGAACGGACCGCTCGGCACTGACGCATGACCTTTCTCTCCCCTGCATCCGCGATTGTCGCTCTGGCGCTGGCCGGGCCTGCGCTGCTGTTGCTGTACTTCCTGAAACTGCGGCGGCGGCCTGTGCGGGTGAGTTCGACGATGCTGTGGACGCAGGCGGTGCGGGACCTGCAGGTGAACGTGCCGTTCCGCATGATCCGTCCCTCGTGGCTGCTGCTGCTGCAACTGCTCGCGTTGCTGCTGCTGATCGGCGCGCTGGGGCGGCCGGCGATCCACGGGTCGGCGGCAGCGCCGGACGTGGCGGTGGTGCTCATCGACCGCTCGGCGAGCATGTCGGCCCGCGACGGCGAGGGCGGCGGCACGCGGCTGGAGGATGCCGTGCGGGCGGCGTCGGCGTTCCTGGATGAGATCGCCCGCGCGCCGTCGCCGCCGGCGGTCGTGCTGGTGGCGTTCGCGGCGACGGCGGAGGCGCTCGCGGGGCCGACGACGGACCTGCGGCTCGTGCGCGATGCGCTCGGGCGCATCACGCCGACGGACCAGCCCGCGGACGTGCGCAGCGCGCTGCGGCTGGCGGAGTCGTTCGCCCCGGTGGACGCCGACGAGGCGACGGAACGGGCGCGCACGCTCGTGGTGATCTGCTCCGACGGCGGTTTCGAGGCGGGCGAGCCGCAGGCCGTCGCGGCGACGGAGGTGCGGTTCCTGCGGGCGGGGCCGTCGGCGGGCGAGGCCCCCCCCCTTGACAACGTCGGCATCGTCGCGCTGGCGGCGCGGCGCGACTTCCGCGATCCGGCGGTGGTGCGGGTGTTCGCGCGGCTGGTGGGGCCGCCGGGCGTTGCGCTGCCTGCCGTGCTGCTGATCGACGAACGCGAGCACGACCGCGTGCCCGTGGTGCTCGCGGACGACGACGGGTCGGGCGTCGGGCGGGCGTCTCTGACGTTCGAGATCACGACGCGCGAGGCCGCGCTCGTCACGGTGCGCCTCGACCGCCCGGACCTGCTGGGCGCGGACGATTCGGCGTCGCTCGTGATCGCGCCCGCGACTCGGCCGGGGATTCTGATCGTGCGGCCTGACGGCGAAGCGCCGGGCGACTGGCTGCTGGCGGACGTACTTCGGGAACTGGACCCGGCGTCGCTGGTCGAGGTCGGCGCCACGCGGTACGACGAGTTGGGGGCATCGCTGCTGGCGGGGATCGACCTGGTGGTGTTCGACGGCGCGCGGCCGCGCACGCTGCCGCCGGTGGCAACGCTCTCGTTCGGGCCGGGGCCGCCGACGCCGGGGCTGCGCATCGCGCCCGCCGAGCCGCGGCTGTCGTCGTTCCTCACGTGGCAGCGGACGCACGCGGTGATGCGGCACGTCTCGCTGGATGCGGTGCGGTACGAGCCTGCGGCTTGGCTCTCGCACGACGAGGGCGCGGCGGGGACGCGCTTCGAGGAACTGGCCCGCGGGCCGGGCGGCGCGGCGATCGCGCTGGTGGAGGACCGGGGCGTGCGGCGCATCTCGGTCGGGTTCGACCTGGCCCGATCGACGTGGCCGGTGCACGTGAGTTTCCCGATCTTCATCGCCAACGCGGTGGACGTGCTGACGCTGCGCGGCGAGGCGGAGGCGGGGGTCTCGTTCCGCACGGACGAGGCGGTCTCGCTCCCCCCCCCACGAGCGGCCGGCGGCGAGCCGGTGAACCTCGGCGTGATCGCGCGGGCGGGCGTGCATCGACCGACGGCGGGCGTGGTGGTCGCGGTCAACCTGCTCAGCGAGAACGAATCGCTGCTGCGCACGGCGGATGCGCTGGCGATCAGCGGGCGGCCGGTGGCGGCGTCGCAACCCGGCGAAACCCCCGCCGCGCCGCGCGAGGTCTGGCCCTGGTTCGTGCTGGCGGCGGGTCTGCTGCTGGCGGTGGAGTGGGTGCTGTACGCGCTGGGGATGCGGGTCAGGCCGCGCTGACGGGGAGCGTGTCGAGCACGTTGCGGACGATCGCGTCGGTGGAGACGCCCTCGGCCTCGGCCTCGAAGTTCAGGATGATGCGGTGCCGCAGCGCGGCGGGCGCGACGCGGCGCACGTCCTCCACGCTCACGGCCGCCCGCCCGTCGAGGAGCGCGGCGACCTTGCCGCCCAGTTCCAGCGCCTGGGCCGCACGCGGCGAGGCCCCCAGCCGGACGTACTTCTCGACCATCGGCGTGGCGAAGCGCTCGCGGGCCTGCTCCGCACGGTGGGCCTCGGTCGGCGGGTGCGTGGCGAGGACGAGCCGCACGGCGTAGTCGCGCACGTGCGGGGCGATGGCGACGCGCCGGACCAGCCGCTGGTGCGCGATGATGGCCCCCCCCTCCAGCACGCGCTGCACCTCGGTCGTGCGGCCTGTGGCGGTGCGCTCGAGGATCTCGGCGAGGTCGGCGCGCGTGGACGAGCCGACGAGCAGTTTGAAGAAGAAGCGGTCGAGTTGGGCCTCCGGGAGCGGGTACGTGCCCTCCTGCTCGATCGGGTTCTGCGTGGCGAGGACGAAGAACGGATCGGGAAGGGCGTGCGTCGTGCCCGCGACGGTCACGCTCCGCTCCTGCATCGCTTCGAGCAGGGCGGACTGGGTCTTGGGCGTGGCTCGGTTGATCTCGTCGGCGAGGAGGATCTGGGCGAAGACCGGCCCCGGGCGGAAGACGAAGTCCCGCGTGCGCCCCCCACCATCGGCCTCGGACTCGACGACGACGGTGGTGCCCGTGACGTCGGCGGGCATGAGGTCGGGCGTGAACTGGATGCGTGAGAACGACAGGTCGAGGGCGCGGGCGAGCGTGCGCACGAGGAGCGTCTTGCCGATGCCGGGGACGCCCTCGAGCAGGATGTGCCCGCCGGCGAAGAGGGCGATCAGCACGCCCTCGACCACCTCGGCGTGGCCGACGACGGCCCGGCCGACCTGCTCGCGGACGGCGGCGAAGTCGGCGCGGAACCGCTCGGCGGCCTGCGCGGCCTCGTCGGGGGTTCCGGGGTCGGAGTTGGGGTTGGGCATGTGGTGGCGGATGGTACAGGGGTTCGGGGCCGGAGGGAGCCGGGAGCAAGGGGCCAAAGGGGCAAAGGGGCAAATAGCACATGGCAAGTAGCAAATGGGCGGATCAGGAAGGAACGCGGAGTTCGCGGAGAGGAACGCGGAGGACGCGGAGGATGGGGATCAAGGGAAGAGGGGCGGGGCCTTTCCAGGCCCCGTCGCGGCCGTCCGAGCGGCCGCTGCGCTGACCAAGACGCTCGCTGCGCTCACCGAAGCGGCCGATGCGCTCACTGAAACGCGCGCTGCGCTCGTCGAAGCGGCCGCTGCGCTCACCAAAACGATCGCTGCGCTGACCAAAGCGCGCGCTGCACTCGTTGCAGCGGCGGCTCCGGGTCCGGGCGCGGGCCGATAATCGGCGGGATCGGAGCGCGAAGGCCGTGAAGCGCGAAGATGACGCGGTGCGACGCACGTCGCGGGGCCTGGAAAGGCCCCGCCCCTCGAACCCTCTTCCCTTGATCCCTCGATCACATAATCCCTCCCGATCCGGCGGGGTGGCATCAAGTTTCGTGCCGCCGAGTTCGGCTTTGTGAACTGGGCGCTTCCGGGGTTCGGCGTCGATGACGAAGAACACCGTCCTCGGCTCAGAGCAGCCGAGGTCGGTGGCACATCCGCAGTGAACGATCGGCGTGCGGTGAGCGCACGACCGTCGGAGAGGAGTGGAAGAGAAAGAGAGCGGGTAGGCCGACGGTCGTGGCACGGACCTCTCGACTCTCAGTCCCGGCGCACTCTCGTCCCATTTGGCCATTTGGCCCATTGCTCCCCGCTCCGCGTGGTAGAGTGGCCTCCCGGGGGCACGGGCACGGAGGGCGCGATGGGTCGGGTGGCGGCTGCCGTGGTGATCGGGCTGGCGGCGTTGTGGCCGTGCGTGGCGGGCGGGTGCGGCGCGGGCGGGGGCACGCGCGGCGGGCGGTCGGCGATGCAAGTGCGGGCGGTCGAGCCGCGGGTGGACCTGGTCGCCGGGCGGACGGCGGTGGTGCCGGTCGAGATCACGGGGGCGATCGACCCGCGGCGACGGCCGGGCGTGCGGCTGGATG
>DAOMNQ010000034.1:0-13199 GCA_035443945.1 Phycisphaerales bacterium
CGCCAGTCGCGAGAGGGCGTCGGCGGGCGCGAGCGGCGTGCGGACCTCGGGGAGCGGCAAGGCGGTCTTGAAGGGTTGAGCGTCGCTCACGCGTCGGCTCCGGGTACGTGGGGCGGGGAGTGTATCGGTCACCGGGCGCGTCCGAATAACGGCGATTGTGCGCCGGGCAGCGCAAGCCGCGAGCCGGGCACGCCGTTCGCCCGTAGAAATGGCGCGTGACGGACCCGCGTTTCCAGTCCCGAGTCGGCGTGCCCGCGTTGCGAGTGGTCAACGTCGGGGCGTTGCCGCGACGCCGGACGGTGCGTGCGGACGACGGCGCGCCCGACATCCGCTGGGCGGATGCGGCCCACGCCGTCGAGGTCGAGAACCGGGCGGCGGCCGCCCTGACCGCTTCCGACGCCCGCTGGGCGATGGCCGTTCGCGCGGCGGCGTCTCTGGAGGGCGGGCGCGCGGCGGTGCTTCCCCCCGAGAAGCGGGACCGCCTCGTTGCCCTGGGCGGGAACCTCGGTCTGCGCCCCTTCGACACGAATCTCGTCATCGCCATCGTGCAGGACGCCGCGCGACTGGGCGAGGGCCTGCACGGCCCGAGCGTCGAGCCTCGACTGCGGCTCACGCCTGCGCACCCGGTCGTGCTGCTCGTCATGGCCGGCGCGCTGGCGGTGGTGATGGTGCAGATCGCGCTGGCGTGGTTGACGGAGTGAAGGGTGACGCCGTGTGAGGGTGAACCGCTCCCTCACGGTCGCGGCTCGTTCGTTCACTCGACGTTCAGGCTCCGCAGGTACGCGGCCAGTTCCGCCCGGAGGCGTTCGCGCTCGTTCGTCGCCTGCGTGATCTCCGCGCCGATCTGCTCGAGGCGGGTCTCCTGGTCCGAGAGGCGCTTGACGTACCGCGTGTAGAGGTCGCTCTGGCGGTCCACGGTCTGCATGTTCTGGCGCACGCGCTGCTGGTCGGTGTTGATCTCGTTGCGCTCGTTCTGGAGGCGTGCGATGGTGCGCTCCGCGTCCTGCACCAGCGCCTGCCGCCGGGCGGCCTCGCGGAACGCCTCGACGACCTTCGCCGACGCACGCCCCGCCTGCTGGTGCGCCAGCAGCGTGGGCAGGTCGTAGGAGAGCAGTTCCAGCCGCTGGCTCTGCACGACCTGTTGGGTGACAGCAAGTTTCGCGGCGTCGTTGGCTTTCGCCGTGACCTCGAACCGCAGCGTGTCCTGCGTGCGCTCCTTCGGTTCGGGCGTTTCCACGAGGTCCCAGCCCTCGATGCGCGGGTGCTCGACGATGATGGTCCGCCCCTGCTCGCGGTCCTTGTTCTCGAAGGCGTACTCCACCGTGTGCTGCTGCTGAGTCGTCTGCTCGATCAGGCCGTCCACGATCCGGATCTTGCGCACGGCCATTGCGCCGCGGTCGGTTGTCGTCGCGTCCACGTCGAGGTCCACCGCGTACGCCAGCAGCCGCTTGTCGCCGGCGGGGACGTGCCCGATCTGCGCATCGCCCGCGTAGGCGGAACCGTCGTAGACGGCGATCGGGCCGGGCATGAGTTGCAGGTCGCTCGTGTTGGTGATCTCGACGCCGCGCATGGGATTGGAGAGGCCGTCGTTGCGGTTGAAGATGCTCACGCGCCGCGTGTCGATCAGGGCCGAGAGGATCGGCAGCATGGCGGACTGCTGGCGCGCGACCGTCACGGGCGCGTCCAGCACGTACTGAAAGACCTCACCCTCCTGGGCGGCGGTGGCCCGGGCAGCCGCGACACCCGCGCGCATCAACTCGAATCCGCTCGAGAAACCCTCGGCCTTGTCGGCCGGCGGGGGGGTGCCCGGCATTGCGAGTCTCGCCGACATCCTGCCGCGTGCCTCGAGTGCTCCTTCTTCTTGAGCGTCTCGGAACGGGCTTTGCCCTCCGGCGTAGGTGCGCGGCGTCACGCCCGCCGCCACGGGCACAGGCACCTCCGGCCGCTCCAGGAAGAGCGGCTCGTAAAGGTCCATCTGGAAGCTGACGGGCTGGCCGGCGACCAGCGCGAGCCGCACGTTCTGCCAGTCTTCATCCGTCGTGTTCTCGACGATCGCCCAGCCCTGGATGCGCGTCACCGCGTCCCCGCCGCCCTCTTCGGGCAGCACCAGCCGGTACGACGTCTTCCACACCGGGGTCTCCTGCACATAGGCGATCACCACCCGGCGCGAGCCGCGCCCGGTGAAGTCAATCGCCACGGACTTCGTCGTGTCCGCTCTGTGCTCGGCCAGCGCCGCCAGCGCCTTGTTCAGTTCCTCCGCCAGCGCAGCGTCGAGCACCTGGAACGACCGCACCGAATCCAACTGCACCGTCCGCACGCCCTGGACCGTCAGCAGGTTCAGCGAGTGCTCGACCGTTGAGCGATTTGTCTGGGGATGGACGATGTTCCGCGCCTCGACGCCCAGCACGGCCCCACGTTCCTCGCCTTCTGTCGTCCGGATGAGCACCTGCGCCCCGCGAAGGCGCGTCAGCAGTTCCGCCCGGCTCGGGTCGTCGGAGATGTCCACGGCGAAGGCCCGCAGGCGGCGTTCCAGCGGCTCCTTGGAGGCGTAGGTCACGCCGCCCACGGTCCCGCCGTCGAGGTCCAGCACCACCATCGACTTGAGGATGTCGTTGATCTGTTCGGTGCGGAAGCGAAGGCTCGCCTGTGCGTCGCCTTCGACCACGCCCTGCCGCACAAACGACCCGACCCCCGATCGGTAGAGCGTGATCTGGCTGATCGGCAGCGAGTCCGCCCCGTCGCCGATGGCGAGGGCGGCGCGCGGCGCGGCGAGCGCCATCCCGGCGGCGAGCACGAGCGCGGTCGTCGAGTGCTTCACGGTTCGTCTCCTGGCTCGGGTGAGTGAACAGGCCCGGCGCAGCCTAGGTACCGACGGAGTCTCGGAGCGGGTGCCGGCCCGCGGGCGTGTTGCGCGGGCGTGACACGCCGCGCCGGGCCGTATAGTGGCGAGGGAGGTCGCATGGCAGGGCTGCCGGTGCTCGACGGGGGTTCGGTTCGCGCGGGCCTCGACGGGCTGGGACGCGAACTGGCGGCGGCGGTGGAGGGTGAGGTCCGCCTCGGCCTGCACGACCGGATGCTCTACGCGACCGATGCCTCGCTCTATCAGGTCGAGCCGCTGGCGGTTGTGATTCCCGCGTCGGTCGAGGATGCGGTGGGGGCGGTGCGGTTCTGCGCGTCGCGCGGGCTGCCGATCCTGCCGCGCGGCGGGGGGACGAGCCTCGCCGGGCAGTGCACGAACCGGGCGGTCGTGATCGACTTCTCCGTGAACTGCCGGGGCGTGCCGTCGATCGACGCGGGCGAGCGGCGGTGCAGGGTCGAGCCGGGTGTCTGCGTGGACGAGTTGAACGAGCGTCTCGCGCCGCTGGGGTTGTTCTGGCCGCCGGACCCGGCGACGAGCCGGCACGCGAACGTCGGGGGGTGCATCGGCAACAACGCGGCCGGGGCGAGGTCGATCCGCTACGGGCGGACGAGCGAGAACGTGATCTCGATCGAAACGTGCCTGGCCGACGGGACGCGGGCACGCTTCGGGCCGGGGGCGGCCCGCACGCAGCCGCGCGTGGCCGACTTGACCGGCGCGGTCGTCGAGATTGTGCGCAGCCACGCCGCGCTGATCCGCGAGCGCTTCCCGAAGACGGTCCGGCGCAACGCGGGGTACGGGCTGGATGAGGTGCTGCGGCAGTTGGACGCGGGCGTGCCGGCGGAGGACGTCAGCCTCGCGCCGATGCTGTGCGGCACCGAGGGCACGCTGGCGGTGACGCTGGGCGCAGAGTTGCGGCTGTCGCCAGTGCCCGTCGCGCGAGGGCTGGCGGTTGTCGGGTTCGCGTCGCTCGACGACGCGGTCGAGGCCGTCGCGCCGATCCTCACACTGCGGCCCACCGCGGTCGAACTCCTGGACGACATGGTGATCTCGCTGGCGAAGGCGAACCCCGGCTGCTCGCGGCTGCTGGACGTGCTGCCGACGGTGAACGGCGTGACGCCCGCGGCGGTCCTGTACGTCGAGTTTTCTGCCGAGCGAGAAAGGGCGGAGATCGATGCGGGGTTCGCGGCGTTGCGCAGGCTGCTCCCCGGCGCCCCGGCCATGCTGCACGCCGAGCCCTCGGCGATGATGCGTGCGTGGGCGCTCCGCAAGGCCGGCGAGCCGCTGCTGCACGGCGTGCCGGGGGCGCGCAAGCCGGTCACCTTTGTCGAGGACAACGCCGTGCCCGTCGAGCGACTGCCCGAGTTCGTGCGCCGATTCCGCGACATCGTGACCCGGCACGGCACGAGGGCGGCGTACTGGGCGCACGCCTCCGTCGGCGTGCTGCACGTGCGCCCGATGATCGACCTGCACGACGAGGGCGATCTTGGGATCCTGCGGTCGATCGCGGTCGAGATCGCGGACCTGGCCCGCGACCTGGGCGGCGTGATGTCCGGCGAGCACGGCGACGGGCGCGTGCGCTCGCCGCTCATCGAGCGGTTCTACGGGCCGGAACTCGTGCGAGCTTTCCGGGAGGTGAAGACGCTCTTCGACCCGCGAAACCTGCTCAACCCGGGCAATATCGTCGCCCCGCTCGGGGCGGGCGAAACGCTCGGGCGCGGCGGGCCGGGCGTCGATTCGATCACCGACAGACTCCGCGTGCGCCCGATGGGCGCCGACCTGCGCGCGCCGGTTGTCGATACGTACTTCGACTACGCCGAGCAGCACGGCTTCGGCGGCGCGGTCGAGCAATGCAACGGCGCGGGCGTCTGCCGCAAGAAGCGCGGCGGGACCATGTGCCCGTCCTACATGGGCACGCTCGACGAGCGGCACTCGACACGCGGGCGCGGCAACGCGCTGCGCCTCGCCGTCACGGGCCAGTTCCCGGGCGGCGAGGCGGGCTCGCCCGCGTGGAACGACGCCGAAACACTCGCCACGCTCGACCTGTGCCTCTCGTGCAAGGCGTGCAAGGCGGAGTGCCCGAGCAACGTCGACGTGGCGAAACTGAAGGCCGAGTACCTGGCGCAGGGATACCGCGAGCGGGGGGGCGCGCCGCTCGCAGCGCGAGTGTTCGGGCGAGTGCGGGAACTCTCGCGTCTGGCGTCGGCGACGCCCGGCCTGGCAAACGCCGTCAACCGGACCAGGCTCGCGCGCGGCATGGCCGAGCGGCTGCTGGGCATCGACCGCCGGCGCACGCTGCCGGAGTTCACCGCGCCGCTGCATCGGCGCATCGCCGGGCTTGCGGCGAGGCGGCCGTGGCATCTGCGCGACGGGGATCGGGCCGTCGTGCTGTTCGGCGATTGCTTCACGCTCTACGGCGAGCACGGGCTGGGCGAGGCGGTGGTGCGGGTGCTCTCGGCCTTCGGATACCGCGTCGCGCTCGCCGATGCCGGCTGCTGCGGACGGGCGATGATCTCGACGGGCTTGCTCGAACACGCCATCATGACGGTGGACCGAACGGCCGCGCGCCTGCGGCCGTGGCTCGACGACAATCGCGTCGAGGCGGTTCTTGTGCTGGAGCCATCGTGTCTCTCAGCCATTAAGGACGACTGGCTCAGCCTGCGGGCGACAACGCCGATCGAGGCCCGACGGCACACCGCCGCCCGTGCCATGCTGATCGAGGAGTTCATCGAGCAGCGGTGGGGGAGCCATCCGGGCCAGTCGGTGGTCGATGCCGCGCTCGCGGCACGGGGCGAAGGCAACCGCGCGCTCTTTCACCCGCACTGCCACCAGAAGGCGCTCTGGGGCGCGGAAAGTTCCGGCGCGCTCCTGCGGCGACTCATCGGCGACGGGTTGACGACGCTCGACGCCGGGTGCTGCGGCATGGCCGGGTCGTTCGGCTATACGACCAGCCGGTACGACCTTTCCATGCGGATCGGTGAACTCGCCCTCTTCCCGGCGGTGCGTGGTGATCCGGGCGCGACCGTCGTCGCCACAGGCACCTCGTGCCGGCATCAACTCAAGGACGGCGTGGGCGTTAGGGCGCTGCACCCGGTCGAGTTGCTGGCGTCGATGCTCGGCTGATCGATCGGGTCACGTATCGTCGCGCTGCTCGACCACCGAGGCACGGTCCTTGTCGTAGACGTAGAGCGTGCCCGGCTGCTCGTTGCGGCAGGGCTTGTGGGAGCCGTCGCAGAAGGGCGGGTTCTTCGTCAGGCCGCACCCGCAGATCCAGAGCGGCTTGTCCGCGGGAATCTGGCCCGGTTCGATCTTGTACGGGCCGTCGCGTTCGAAGCGGACCATGCGTGCCAAGGCGACCTCCTTCGATCAGGCGGGACTCTGGAGGGTTTCGAGGATGCCGGTCAGCACGTCCTCGGCGGCCTCGGGCGCCGCGCCGAGATAGGTCCGCGTGATGATCCGGTGCGCGCACACGGCCGTCACGTTGTCGAGAATGTCCTCCGGCACCGCGTACTCGCGCCCGCGGAAGAGGGCGGTCGCACGAGCGGCCTGCGTGAGGGCCAGCGACCCCCGCGGCGAGAGGCCGATCTGGATGCGATCGTGGCGGCGCGTGGCGTTGGCGAACTCCACGACGTAGTCGAGCAGGGCCGGATCGACGCGGACGCGATCGACCTCCGCCTGGAGGTGGATCAGTTCATCCTTGTCGATCGCCGGCTTGAGCGATTCGAGCACGGTCGTCGCGGGGCGGAGTTCCAGGATGCGACGTTCGTCCTCCGGCGCGGGATAGCCGAGACGGACGCGCATGAGGAACCGGTCCAACTGGTTCTCGGGGAGCGGGTAGGTGCCCTCGAACTCGTAGGGGTTCTGGGTGGCGAGCACCATGAACGGCTGGTCGAGCCGGTGGACGACGCCGTCGATGGAGACGCTCGCCTCGCTCATGGCTTCGAGCAGGGCGGTCTGGGTGCGTGGCGTCGTGCGGTTGATCTCGTCGGCGAGGACGACATTGGCGAAGATCGGTCCGCGCTTGAAGGTGAACTCCCCCGTCTCGCGGTCGAAGATGGAGACGCCGAGCACGTCCCCCGGGAGCATGTCGGGGGTGAGTTGAATGCGGCTGAAGGAGCAGTGGATGCTCCGGGCGATCGCGTTGGCGAGCACGGTCTTGCCGACGCCCGGAACGTCCTCGATCAGCAGGTGCCCGCGTGAGAGGAGGCAGCAGATGATCCGATCGACGGCCGGGCTGTTTCCGAGGAAGACCCGCTGGACATTGTCGCGGAGTCGCTGGATGGCGTCGGGCATGGTGTCTGCTCGCAGGTCCGGTTCGTCCGCGTAGGTCGGGGGTTGCGTGGGGGCAGAGTATATGGTGGTCTGGGGGGTTCGCGCGGAGCGTTCCGAGGTCGCGTATGCTCAACCCCGCTCGCCGGGGGGCAGCCGCGGGGGCGAGTGAGTGCATCGGAGCGCCATGAGTGAAGCGGCCCGACAGGGGGGGGTGGGCGGAGCACAGCGAGGCGAGACGCCCCGCGCCGATCGTCCGGTCAGTTCCCTTGCGCTCGACCTGACCGGCGATCTCCCGTGCGCCTCGTGTGGATACAACCTGCGCGGCCTGTCCGTCCGCGGGAACTGCCCCGAGTGCGGCGTGCCCGTCCGGGCGACGATTCTCGCCAGAATTGACCCGAGAGCGACCGAGATTCAGCCCATCCCCCGCCCGAGGTTGGTGGCAGCCGGCGTGATGTGCTGGTCCGTCGGGGCGCTCGCGGCCGCGTGCCTCACGTGGGTGATTCAGGTCGCGCACGTCGCCGAGTTGATGCGAGGCGCGACGTGGAACGTGGCGTGGTGTCCCGAGGCCGGCGTGGTCGCGTTGCTGGTCTCGGGGCTGGGTGCGCTCGCGCTTGTGCGCCCCCACGCGGGCATCCCCGCGCGGAACGTGGCGCTGGCGATGATCGCCGCGGGGGCCTACATACCTCTCGCCTGGTTGCACTGGCAGGTCGTGGGCGTGCTGGACTCCGTCGCGCCACCGCCATACTTCGCGCAGGGCGGCGTCGTCGAGGAACTGGTGTTCGACAGGTTGTGCCTGCGCCTGGCGATGTCGGGCGTGATGGCGGTGATGGTGCTCTGCCTGCGTCCGAACCTGCGGCTTCTCGTCGCGAGGTCGCTCGTGCTGCGGACGGGACGCGTGGACCGCCAGACGATGTACGCGGTGCTCGCCTCCGTCGCGGTTGTCGCTCTGGGCGACGTGATGGGGCTGCTGGCGGGCGTGCTGCGGGGTCCGCTCGGGGACGTGACCGCTATTTCCAGCCTCTTCCTCGTCGCGGTCGGGTCGATGCTGCTCACCATCGGTCTTGCGGGGCTGGTGATCGACTCGTGGCGGCTGCTCCCGGTGTTGCTCCGTCGGCCCCTCGCGCTCGGGGACGTCTTCGGCGGGGATGAGCCGGAGACCCCGGAGGGCGGGCGATGACCGACGCCGAGCGCGCACGCTTCGATGCCCTCCTCGAGGAGGTGATCGAGCGCCTTCCCGGGCGCGTGCGAAGAGTGCTCGACGAACTGCCGGTCATCGTGGTCGACCGGCCGACGCAGGCCCTGCTCGAAGAACTGGGCATCCCTCCCGAGGAGCACGCCGACGCAGCGGACGAACTCTGCGGCCTGCACACGGGCGTCTCGCTGCCCGATCGGTCGGTCGAGCGTTCCGGCGACCTGCCGGACGACGTCCACCTGTTCCGCGTGGGCATCGTGAACCTCGCCGGGGGGTGGGGGAGCGGCGAGGAGGCGGTGCGTGAGGAGATCCGCATCACGCTGCTGCACGAGATCGGGCACCACTTCGGGCTGGATGAGGACGATCTGGCAGACCTCGGGTACGACTGAGCCGATCGGTTCGCCGGGCGACACTTCGTTCGGTTCCCGCGGTACACTGTGGCGTAGAGGGCAAGCACCCGGAGAACCATCCATGAGTCACGCTGTCGTTCGTTGGCTGGCGGTTTGTGTCGCCGTCCTGGTCTTCGTCTCGGGCACGAAGGCAGGCGACAGCGATCCTGCCGGTGTCGTTGTCCTTGAGGTTGAGGGCACGCCGGTCGAGGCTGCCGGCCCTCTGGCGTGGCTGGGCATGGGGGGGACGACGCTCCGTGACTATGTCGGGATGCTGCACGAGGCCGCGTGGCGCGACGACGTCGATGCCGTCTTGGTCCGGCTGAAGGACGCAGCCCTCGGGTTCACGCACGTGCAGGAGTTGGGCGACGCGATGCTCGCCGTGCGGGGGAACGGCAAGCGCGTGATCGTGTATGCCGAGAACTACGGGCCGACCGACCTGCTGCTGGCCTCCTACGCGGACGAGAGCCTGATCCAGCGTGCCGGTTCGGTCTCATTCCCCGGGATGCACATGGAGGAGATCTTCCTTGCCGACACGCTGGCGTGGATCGGGATGAAGGCCGACCTCGTGCAGGTGGGGGACTACAAGGGCGCGAACGAGATGTTCACGCGCACCGGCCCGAGCGAGGCTTGGGAGCGGAACGTGACGCAACTGCTCGACGGCCTGTACTCCGAGATGCGGGCGATGCTGAAGGCGAACCGGGGGCTGAGCGACGCGGAACTCGACGCGGCGATGCGCGACCTCTGGTGGGGCACCGCGGAGGAGGCGGTCCGGCATCGTCTGATCGACGGAGAGGTTGATCTCGACGAGATCGAGGACCGGTTGGCGTCTTCGCTGGGCGCGGATGTCGAGTGGGCCGATGAACTCGGAGCGTCCGTGCAGCCGCCGAGCATGTCGGATCCCTTCGCGGTCTTCCGCATCTTCACGCAGCAGCCCGACCACTCGGCCACCATGCCCAGCATCGCGGTCGTCTACATCGACGGCGCGATCGTGGACGGCGATTCGTCCCAGGGGGGGTTCCTGGGCGAGTCGAGCGTCGGCAGCCGCACCATCCGCAACGCCCTCGACGACATTCTCCACGACGACCTGATCCTCGGCGTCGTCGTGCGGATCGACTCGCCGGGAGGATCGGCGACCGCGAGCGAGGTCATCTGGCAGGGGCTGAGGCGCGTGGCCGCCGAGAAGCCGGTCTGGGTGAGCGTGGGGTCCATGGCTGCTTCGGGCGGCTACTACATCGCCGTCGGAGGCGACCGCATCTACATGAATCCGTCGAGCATCGTCGGCTCGATCGGCGTCGTCGGGGGCAAGATCTCGATGGGGCCGCTCTACGACAGGCTCAAGGTGCGGGTGACGACCCGGACGCGCGGCCCGGCGGGCGACATGTTCTCGTCCACCGAGCCGTGGTCTCCGGCCCAGGTCGAGCAGGTCCGGGCGAAGATGAAGCAAACCTACGACCTGTTCACCCGCCGCGTCGTCGCGGGGCGCCCCGGCATCGATCTCTCCAAGACCGCCGAGGGGCGACTGTTCACGGCCGAGCGGGCGATCAGGCTCGGGATGGCCGATGAGATCGGCGGGCTGGACGCGTGCATCGAGGCTCTCGCGGCGGAACTGGGCCTCGACGAGTACGACGTGCTCGAGTTTCCCGGCCCCAAGAGCATCGCGGAGTTGCTCGAGGAGATGTTCGGCTCGGCGGTGAAAGCGCCGGGCCTGTCTCTCACGGCAGGGTTCACCGACACGGCGGGGGAACTGATTGGCGATCAGGCTTGGTCGGAGGTTCGGCGTGGCGCGGCGGCCCTCATGCAACTCCGCCGCGAGCCGGTCCTGCTCACGATGCCGAGGGCCATCGTGGTGCGTTGAACCGAACGGGAGGCGTCAGACCTCCATGATCTCGCGAGTCTTGTCCTCGACCGCGCTGTCGATCTGCGTCTCGTACTTCTTGAGCATCTCCTGAATCTCGGTTTTCAGGGTCTCGACCTCGTCCTCGGGGTAGTGCCTGCCTTCCTGCTTCGCCAGGCCGTCGGCGTGCTTGTTGGCGTCGCGTCGCGCGTTCCGAAGAGCGACCTTCTGCTCCTCGCCCATCTTCTTGGCCTGCCCGGCGAGTTGCTGGCGGCGCTCGGTCGTCAGGGCCGGCACGTTCAGGCGGATCTGCTTCGCCTCGACGATCGGATTCATGCCCAGCCCGGAGGACTCGATCGCCTTCTTGATGTCGCTGAGCGATCCGGGATCGAACGGCTTGATGAGAATCTGCGTCGGTTCGGGAATGCTGATGGCGGCGAGTGCCTTGAGGTCCGTTGACGAGCCGTAGTAATCCACCTTCAAATAGTCAACGAGCGCTGTCGTCGCCCGACCGGTCCGGATGCCGCGGAGTTCCTTCTTCAGGTAGTCCACGGCCTTGAGCATCGCGTCTTCGGTCTCGAGGAGGATGGTGTCGGGGTCGGTCATGGGTTCGCTCCGTGATCGGGCCGTCGGTTCGTCGGGCTAGGCGCGGTCCACGCGGGTGCCGATCGGCTCACCGGCTACGACGCGCCGGATGTTCCCGGGCTGCTTGAAGTCGAACACGACGACGGGGATGCCGTGCTGCTGGCACATGGCCAGCGCGGTCAGGTCCATGATACCGAGCCGCTGCTCGATGGCCTCGGTGAAGGTCAGGCGTTCGTAGCGCGTGGCGGTCGGGTCCGTGCGGGGGTCGGCCGTATAGACGCCGTCCACCTTGGTCGCCTTGAGGAGCACGCCGCACTCGAGTTCGCGGGCGCGCAGAGCGGCGCAGGTGTCGGTCGTGAAGAACGGATTCCCGGTACCCGCGACCAGCACGACGACTCGGCCCTTCTCCAGGTGCCGCAGGGCACGCCCGCGGATGAACGGCTCCGCGACCGAACGGACCTCGAGGGCGGAGAGCACGCGAGAGTCCACGCCGAGCGTCAGGAGTTTTTCCTTCAGGGCAAGGCCGTTGATGACGGTCCCGAGCATGCCCATGTAGTCGGCGGTCGCCTGCTCGATGTGCCCGGCGGCGGCGAGTTGCGCGCCGCGGACGATGTTCCCGCCGCCCACGACCACGGCGACCTGGACGCCGCTCCGGGTCGCGTCGGCGACTTCCCGGGCGATGAGTTCCAGTTCGTCGGGGTCGATGCCGAAGCCCCCCGGCTTGCAGAACGCCTCGCCGCTGAGTTTGAGCAGAACGCGACGGGGGCGGGCGGGCGATCCGGGAGCCGCCCTCCTGGCCTGGGTCGAGGCGGTGTCGGGCATGGGGGTCGGCTCCGTGGGGGGAAAGGCTCCGGCGGCCGCATTGAACGGCGCGGGGGGGCGGGCGTCAAGCGACAATGGCAATCGAACCCGCGGCCCGAGGCGTGCGAACAGGCTCGCAGCGTGCCCGGAGCCAGCGGCAACGCCTGGCGACAGCGCAGGTAGACTCACACGGAGTGCCGCCGCGTCGCCGATGAGGATGTGTATGAGCCGCAGTGAAAGCCAGCAGGAGGCTGGGCGCGATCCGGCCCCCGGTGGGTTGATGTGGCCGACCGCTCCGGGGGGGGAGACGGCCGAGGTGCCCTTCGAGGTCCGGCTGATCCGCTTCGCCAAGCGGGCGACGGTCGTCGGTGTGGCCGTCTCGCTGCTGATCCACCTGACCGCCTGGTTCGTCGCCATGCACCTGCGCGTCGAGCACGACTCGCGGAGCGGGGCCGCCGGGGCGGCTTCGGTCGTTGACTTCGCGGTGATGACCGACGTCGAGTTGGCGCAACTCGCCGACGAGGCCCTCGCGCTCGACTCGCCCGTCGTGCCCGAGATCACGCTTCCGGACATGGCGACCGTCGATCTCCTCGACGCGCCGCCGGACATCGACCTCAGCGGCGCGATGCGCGAACTCGCCGACGCCGGCTCCCTCACCGGCGCGGGCGACCTCGGGAGCGGCCTCGGCATGGGCGAGGGCGGCGGGGGCGCGGGCGGGGCCGGGTTCTTCGGGGCGGAGGCGACCGGGTCACGCTTCGTCTACATCGTGGACATCTCCGGCTCGATGAGTTTCGGCGGCAGGATCGAACGCCTCCGGGATGAACTCACCAAGTCGATCGACGGCCTGCTGGAGAACACGCACTACCTGCCCATCACGTTCTCGACCGGGGCAACCCCCCTCGGAGGCGAGGTCCGCTGGCTCCAGGCCAACGAGCGCAATAAGCGATCGTCGCGACGCGAGGTGATGGCAATCCAATCCGGCGGCGGCACGAACCCCGCGCCAGGCTTCCATCTCGCGTTTCAACTCCGCCCGAAGCCCGACGCGATCTTCTTCATGACAGACGGCGAGTTCCCGGACACCGTGGCAGCGGAGATCGAACGTCTCAACGCGGAGTATCGCATCCCGATCCACAGCATCTGCTTCATGTCGCGAGAGGCGGAGTCGCTGATGCGTCGCATCGCAAGGGAGTCCGGGGGCACGTACACGTTCGTTGCGGGGGGTGGGCCGTGATGCGGTTCTTGACGAGCGCCACGATCGCGATCGGC
>DAOMNQ010000034.1:13209-18846 GCA_035443945.1 Phycisphaerales bacterium
GTGGGCCGACGAGCCGGCTCTGACGCTGCGCGGCCGCGAGACGCCGCCGCCGGGCGCGATCGTCGCCGTCTCGTCGGACGGCGTGGCGGTGCGCGACGGCGGCGCCACTCCCGTTGTCGTGCCGTGGGACAGGGTGCTCAGTGTGCGGGGCGAACACGGGGCGACCGCCGAGGCGTACATGCCGATGGCGGAACGGGCGTGGCGGGCCAGGGCGCGGCTCGAACGCGGCGACATTCCTGGGGCGGAGCCGCTCTTCGAGGAACTCTTCGAGTCGATGCACGAGAACCGGGGTCCGACGGGCGAGCGGATCGCCTTCGGCCTGCTGCGTTGCCGGATCGAGCGGAACTCGCAATCGCTGGCGGTCGTCCCCTGGGTTTCGTATCTCCGTGCACGCGAGAGGATCGGTGTCTCCGCCGTGCGAGACGACGCGCTCGTCGGCGGCGTGCTGGACAGCGAGACGGGCCTGGTCGCGGACCTGCCGCCGATGTGGGTGCCCGGCCCTGCGGTCCGCGTGCTGGCGACGGGCGGCTCCCTGTCCGCGCGCGCACCATTCTCGACTCGGGCCGACGCCTACGCCGCGCTCTATCTGCACGCGGCCCGCGCCGCATCGGGCGTCGAATCCGCGGTGCCGGCGGTCACCTCGCGCGAGCCGGGCGT
Organism: Phycisphaerales bacterium; assembly: GCA_035443945.1. GTDB lineage: Bacteria > Planctomycetota > Phycisphaerae > Phycisphaerales > UBA1924 > CAADGN01. The sequence continues at coordinate 13,867 of DAOMNQ010000034.1, forward strand.
CGAGTTTGTCCGTCAGGTCGTCATCGCAACGACCGCGACGGACAGCGCGGCCCGCGACGCCGCGAGGTTGGCGCTCGCGCCATCGATGGACGCGGGCGCACCGGCGTGGCAGCAGGCGTGGGCGAGGCTCGCGGTCGGCCGATCGTTGCTGAAGGAGGCCGACGATGGCCCGCGCCGCCTCGGCGTGGTCGAACTTCTCACAGTTCCCGCCTCGTTCGAGCGTGAACTGCCGTATCTCGCCGGAATCGCTCTTGCCGACGCCGCCGTCGCCCTCGAATCGCTCGGCGATCCGGGCGGGGCTGCGAGGCTTCGTGCCGAACTCCTCTCCCGGTTCGCAGGCCACCCCGCGTGCGAGTGGGACGCCATCCGGCGCCACGGCGAGGCCGTCCCCGGGCAGGCCGCCGCCGATCCACTTCCAACGGAGACCGTTCAACGATGATCCCAACCACGCTCGTGCCCGGTCTGTTCACGCTCGCGCAGGACGCGGCGACCGACAAGTCGCTGATGGACTACGTCTCGCAGGGCCGGCAGGTCGGCTTCCTCATCATCGTGCTCTCGTTCGTGGCGGTGGTGCTCATCATCGCGCAGGTCGTCCGTCTGCGGATGAAGCACCTCGCCCCGGCCGTTCACGTCGCGCGCCTGCACGAGATGCTGCGTGCGAGCGACACCGAGGGCACGATCGCGTACTGCACGGCGGAGGAGAACGGATCGTTCCTGACCCGCGTCTTCGGGGCCGCGCTGCTCCGGTGCCGCCGCTCCGCGTTCGGATTCCTCGAACTGCGTTCCGCGCTGGAGGAGGCCGGCCAGCAGGAGGTCTCCAAACTCCAGCGTTCGACCGAGTCGATCGGCCTCATCGCGACGGTCGCCCCGATGCTCGGGCTGCTGGGCACGGTGGTCGGCATGGTCGGCGCGTTCGACACGCTGAGCACGAGCGAGGGTGTAGCGAGGCCCGACGAACTCGCGGGCGACATCTCCGTCGCTCTGATCACCACCGTGATGGGCCTGATCGTCGCGATCCCTTGCACCGCCGCGTACGCCTGGCTCCGCAATCGCATCGACGCGACAGCGCAGGAGGTCGGTCGGATCATCGACGACTTGGCGTCGCACCTGGAAAACACGGGCGCACCCGCGCCCGGCGCATCGCAGGCCGGCGCCAAGCCCGCGCCGCGGCCTCGCACGGGGATCGGAACGGCATGAACCTGTCGCCGCGGACAGGCCGGAAGCAGCGAGGCTTCGATCTGACGCCCATGATCGACGTAGTGCTGCAACTCATCATCTTCTTCCTGTTCACCTCGCAGTTCTCGCAACTCATCCGTTCGCCCATCGACCTGCCCGAGCAGCCCGGAGAGAAGGACGCCGCCGTCGGGTCAGGCCTTGTCGTCGTTGATGTCCGTCAGGACGGCACGATCCTGATCGCCAACGAGCCGATGTCGCTCGACGGCGCGGTCCGCGTCGTGCAGGCCGAGATCGCCAAGCGCGGCGGCGACGCGACTGCCGTTGAGCTGCTCATCCGGGCCGACCGAGCGGCCCGTGCCGCGACCGTCAACGATCTCGTCGATCGGCTTGCGGCGCTCGGGGTGCGCCGCTGGCAGGTGGGCACGGCCGAAGTGCCGGGAGGCCGGCCTTGAGACTCACACGACCCACCGCGCGCGAGGGCGAGGAGATCGGTCGCCTGCCGATGACGACCATGATCGACGTGGTCTTCCTGCTCCTCATCTTTTTCATGGTGACGACGACCTTCACGAAGCGGGAGTCGCAGGTCGGCAGCGCGCTGGCCGCCGAGCGCCGGGGCGGAGCGGCCGCCGACCTCCAGCCCCAGATCGTCCGCGTCGAGATGGCCGGGACGGTCCCGGTCTTCCGCATCGGGCAGCACGTGCTCACCGAGCGCGGCCAACTCGTCACGGTGCTGCGCGAACTGCCGAAGGACGGCGGCGTGTTCATCCGCGTGTCGGGCGACGTGCCCTGGGACGCCGCTGCCATCGCGCTCCAGGCGGGCGTCGACGCCGGATTCACGAAACGAACGTATGTGCCGGCGAACTGAAGCCATCCTCGTGATCCTGCTGTTGTGTCTCGCGCAACTCGCGGGGGCTGCTGTCGCGCAGACCGAGCCGGTCTCGGAGGACGCCGTCGAGCGGTACCTCGCCGAGCGGGGCCTGACCGATCTCCTCGCGGCGCGCTTGCAGCAACGGCTGGACACGACGCTCGGAGAAGAGCGGGTCGCCATCGCCGAGCGGCTCGGGTCGCTCTACGTGCGGCTTCTGACCGATGCGGCGACGCCCGGGCAGCGCGAGCGCGCGGAAGCGCTCAGCCGCGAACTGCTCCTCAAGGTGCCGGACTCCGAGTCGTTCGAACTTCGCATCAACCTCGCCAAGGCGTCGTACCTGAGCGGCGAGGAACTGGCCGAACTCCACCGCCTCCGCATCGCGGGGCCTGAGGAGCGCAGCGAGGCCGAGCGCGTCCTGCGTTCGGTGCTGCCGATCTTCGAAGACGTCGGCACGAAGGTGCATCGGCGCGTCGAGTCGCTCGAACGGCGCGAGCAGCGCGGCAGCGACCCCGACCCCCAGTCCGTGAAGGAGCAACTCGCCGACGCACGCCGCCTCCGCTCGCTCGCGATGTACTACACCGGCTGGTCGCGCTACTACCTCGCGCTCGTCAGCGGGGACGTGCGGCTCGCCGAGCAGGCAAAGCGTGACTTCGGCTGGATACTCAACGCCCCCGGCAACCGAGAGCCGACCGTCGAGCGACTGCCCGCGCCTTTGCTCCGGTTCGAGCACGTGGCACGGGCCGCGATGGGTGTCGCGCTGGCCGCGTCGCTGCGGGGCAACGACGTCGAGGCGGTGCGCTGGCTCGACATGCTGGTCGAGTCGCCGGAGGTGCCGGAGTCCGTGCGCCGCCAGCTCTTCACCCGGCGCATCGCGATCCTGGGCGCGGCCCGGCGCTGGGCGGACCTTGATCTGATGATCTCCCGCGCTCGCCGCGGAGGGGACGGGAGCGAGGTGCACCTCGAAACCGCGGACGCGAGACTGCTCGCCGTGGTCGTGCTCGAGGCGCTCGACGACCCCAAGGCACGTGGCGTCGCCGGACGCGACCGGCTCCTCGAAACCCTGGCCCAGATCGCGCTCGGCGATCTGGTCTCGCGCGGCGAGGTCGGCCACGTGATCGACCTCGTCAGCCGCTACGGCACCGCGCCGATCGGCAACGAGGGCTTCATCGTTCAGTTCGTGCGCGGGCTGCGCGCCTACGAGCGAGCACGCGAGTACCACGCCAGGACAGGCGAGGACGGCGAGGCCCCGACCGCCGACGAGGCCGCGACGAATCGCTATCGGGAGGCGGCCCGCGCACTCCTGCTCGGCGTCGACGCGGAGGACGCGGGGGTGTTCCCGAAGGAGCGTGCCAGGGCCGCGCTGCTGCGAGGGCTGTCGCTCTATTACGCGGGCGAGCCTGAGGCCGCCGCAGACGCCTACGAGATCGCCGCGTCGCTCGCACCGAGCGAGGATGATCGTCAGGAGGCGCTCTGGTACGCGATCGTCGCGCTGGATCGGGCGGTCGAAGGCGGGCGGCTGTCGCTCGTCCCGCGGCGCGACCGCCTCGCGGGCGTGTTTCTCCGGTCGTTCCCGAGGACGGAGCGCGCGGCGAGGCTGCTGCTGCGGCGTGTCGATGGCGGCCTGCTCGACGATGCCGAGGCGATCGAGGTGCTGCTTGCGGTGCCGCGCGAGTCCGCGCTCTACGACACCGCCCGCAGGCACGCGGCGCGGCTCCTGTATACTCAGTGCCGAGTCTCACGCCCCTCCGAGCGCGCAGCGATGGCCGCGAAGTTCGCCGCGGTCGCGGAAGAGTTGATCGAGCGAGACCGGTGGACGGTGATGAACGGCACGCCTGTCGAGGCCGGCGAAGCGGCGGACTTCATCGTGCTCCGTTCCCGGCAGTTGGTTGACGTGCTGATGTCCGCCGCCGCGCCCGACGTTCGCCGGGCCGAGCGTGCGTTGACGACGTTGGAGGAAGTTCGCGCGTATCTCGGCCTGAATCTCGACGCCCTTGAAGAGGAGATCGAGTACCGCAGACTCCAGATCGCGCTGGTGCATCGGGACCGCCCGAAGATCGACGCCGCCTCGCGCCGACTTCAAGAGATCGGTGGCCGGTTCGCCGAGGCCGCCGACCGCCTTGTGTACCGCGTCGCGATCGAGCAGCGGCGTGCAAACCCCGAGGATGTCTATGCGGCCAGGGAGGTCGTGCGCTACGGCTCGCGCATCCTCGCGGGCTTCGAGCCGCTGGAATCGTCCGTGTCCAATCAGCAGGTCTCGTCGCTCGTGGAGGCTATCGCCGACGCCGCCGATGCGCTCTGGCGGCTGGAACGCGACGAGGCCGCCAGGGACGCCGCGCTGCGACTCGACGCGCGGCTCATCGACCTCGGCAAGCACACCGCGCGGTCCCTCCGCCGGTACTCGCGTCTCAGCGAGGAAGCGGGCTACCCCGAGGGCGCCCTCGATGGTTGGCGCACGCTCCTCGCCGGACTCGCTCAGGGCAGTGACGAGTGGTTCGAGGCACGGTACGAGTCGCTCCGTCTGCTCGCGGCCTTGGACGCGCCGCGGGCTCGCATCGTGCTCGACCAGCACAAGACGCTCTTCCCGCAGTTCGGTCCGGAGCCATGGGGCGCGAAACTCCGTGAACTCGACGCCGCGCTGCAGACCTTACCCGCGCCCTCGCCCGACGGAGGTGGAACGCCGTGAGCGCGATGTCCCATGCTCACGGCGTCTCGCTGATCGCCCGTTTCCTCGGGGAGGACGCGGCCAGGGGGGGGCCGTTCGCACTGCTCGGGCTGCGCCCGGGCATAGCGGACGACGCCGTCGTCATCGCGGCGCTCGAAGGACGGCTTGCCGCGGTCGCCGCCCACCGCCAGAGCGAGACGCCCGAGGCGGACGAGGTACGGCTTGCGCTCCACGCGGCGGCCGCCCAGTTGCTCGATCCGGCGGTTCGCGTCCA
>DAOMNQ010000034.1:18856-19136 GCA_035443945.1 Phycisphaerales bacterium
GGGGGGGAGTAGCCGCGGCACAGCAGGCCGCACTCGCCTCGCCAACTTCGGAAGCCGGGCGAAGCGTTCTCCTCGAACACGACGCGCTGCTCACGCTCGCTCGCTACGGCGGCTGGAGCCGGGGGTCACTGCACCGGCTCATGTTGCTCGCTCGCGCCCGGGACGCGTCGCCGGACGAACTGGTCGGCGCGCTGCGACGGCTGAGCAGTCGCGGCGCCACGGACGCTCGGAACGTGCCGCGCCCGGCGGCCTTGCCCTCCGGTCGCGGCGAATCGAGCCT
>DAOMNQ010000034.1:19146-31457 GCA_035443945.1 Phycisphaerales bacterium
CGTTCCGGTGCGGCTCACGGGGCTTCCCACGCCACTTGCCGACCAGCCGCCCCGCCCGGCCGATCCTCGCCCGCCGGAGATGGTCCGTCCCGAGGAGGAAGACCCGGCGAAACGGTTGCTCCGTCGCGGGGCGTTCGTGTTCGTCGGCGGCTTCGTCGCGCTGGCGGTACTGGGTTCGATCGCGGCGATTCTGCTCACTGCGCCGCGTCCGCCGAGCGAATCCCCCCCGGTCCCGGCGCCGCCCGCGCGAGCGGCAGCCGATCCGGCACGCGTCGAGCCGTTCCCGCTTCGGCCCGCCGGCGCGAAGGAGACCGCGCCGCGTGCAACAGTCGCACCTTCGGCGTCGGAGATGAACGCCGCTCTACGAGGGCTGGATGCCGCGGTCGACGGCCTCGCGCTCGACCCCGGCGAGGCGCTGGCGCTCTTCCGCTCGTCGGTCGAGGAGGTCGCGGCCTGCTGGTGCCTGCTGACCCCCGATCGGCAACGCGCCGCGACCAACTCGGTGGTCGAGTTCATGCACAGCGCCTCGGCCGTCCCGCTGATCGCCTCCGCCGCCGCGGAGGTGGTCGCTTCTGGTTCGGTTGCGATGCGAGACGGATCCGCGCCTGCCGCGGAGGGCGTGTGGGCGGCGGTGTGGTCCGTCGGCATGCTGGTGAGATTGAGCGGGGAGAGCGGGCTGTCGGCGGCGGTGTCGCGAGTCATCGAGGATGGGTTTCGCCAATCCATCGGAGGCGCCGCCCCTGCCGGAGCAGGCTCGTTCGAGGCCGGTGCGGTCGCCGCGCTGGGGCTGTTGCCCCGGCGGTTCGTGCTCGGCGAACGGCCGGACCGGGACGCGGAACTGGAGCGATGGAAGCGGTGGGTTCGGGCCGTCGAGGCCGCCGCGCCCGAACAGCCCGCGCGCCGGACGGAGTTGCTGCTCGCCGGGCTGGACGCGCTGGTTCTCGCGGGTCCGGAGCCGGACGGGGACCAGGCCATCGCGGACGCGATGGTCGAACTGACGCTCGCGCTCACCTGGCGGCGCGGCGATCGCTCTCGCACCTGGCTTGCGCAGGCCTTCGGGAATCCGCGGGTCTCGAACGCCGACCTGCACGTCATCACGACCGCACTTGCGACGCGGTCAAACGCGGAAGGCGTAGATCCGCTCATGTCGCTGCCCGCCCGTTCGATCGACGCGCAGCGGCACGACCTGCGGAACAAGTACGAGACGGCGTGGGGCCTGCCGAGCGCGGCCCAGCGCGACGACCTGGCCGATTCGTGGCTCCGGCAACTGCAACGCGTCATGCGTGAGTCGGAGGGCGACCGTGCGCCGATCGAGCACCTCGCCAGCGCCGTGCTCGCGGCCCGCCTGAACGCCGCGGCAGCGCTGCGCTGGTCCGGCGGCCTGGACGCCGCTGCTCTGTTGATCGACAGGCTCGACGCGCCAGTCAAGGACGCGATGGAAGCGGCCCGCGGCAGCGTCGGCGACCAGGCGGTCGTTTCTCCGGGGCGATTCGACGGCGCATGGGCGGTCCGCTACATCTCCGCGCAGCGCGACGCCGACGCCCGAGTCGCGCTCCTCAGGGAACTGGGGGGCGGATCGCTCCTCGACCCGATCAGCGGCGAGGTGGTGGCGCAGGAGGCCGTGCGTGGTTCGCCCGCACAGGTTCGTCAGGCCGCGCGCGATACATTGCTCGCGCTGCGCATGAACGCCTCGGCCGTCAAGGGGCTGCTCGAGCAGGCGCCGACGATGCCGCGCACGATCCAGAACGCCGAACTCGTGGCGCAGATGACGGGCACGAGCGTGGTTTCCGTCCGCGATCCGGACTGGAAACTCAAGACGCGGCGCGTGCTGGTCGAGCGGCTGATGGAACTGCTCGCGGCCGATGGAGAGGTGGGACGCGTCGATCGCCTCGCCCCCTTGCTCGCGGAGACGTACGCAGGGATGGCCCGCTCGTCGATCGCGTCCTCATCCGCCGAGGGCACTCCCGCGGCGGCCGACGAGAGCGCGGCCCGCGTGCGCGCCCAGTGGCAGCAACTCGCCGCTGAACTCTCGGCCGGGCGTTCCGGTGTTGTTCGCGCGGAGGAGATCGAGCGTCGGCGCGCGGCCAGGCTCGCCGTCGCAGGGGGACCGGTGCAACGATTCGCAGTCGAGCAACTCACCATCGCCGAACTGCTCTCGGCGGTCATCGCTGTCGAGCGGCCCGAGCGAGCCGCTGATGCCGCCGGCGTGCTCGCCGAACTGGCGACAACACGGCGAGCCGCCACGCACGTCCTTCACCAGATCGCGGCGACCGAACTCGCGATCGGCCGCCTCTGGGCGATCCGCTTCGGGGAGGAACTCCCATGAGTATCCTTACCGCGGCCACGCTTGTCGTCGCGGTTGCACTGGCGCAGCCCGAGCAGGCCGGACCTCTTGCGACACTGCCGCTCCCGCGGATCGAGGCGCGTCTCGCTGCGCTGACGCCCTCCGATCCTCGCGGCTATCTACTGCTCGCGGAAGAAGTCGCCTACGAGGCGGACGATCCGGGGCAGATAGAACTGGCGCGCACCCTCTACGCGCTCGCGTTCGAGCACGACCGCCGCGGCAACTGGTCGGCCGGCGTCGGCGCGAGCGCGTGCATGGGCCTGGCCGCGATCGCACGCGTGGACTCCGAGCAGCGCTGGCTCGCGGCGATGGCCAGCCGGCTCGACCGCAGGTACGCCGCGCCCGAGTGGATGCGAGGGCGAGACGAGGCCCTGCGTTCCGAGGTTGCGCTCGCCGCAGCCGAGGCGATGGGTGAGGCCCGCGCGGGGCAGGGCATCCGCGCCCGGGAACTGCTGCGAAAGCCCGGCGTGCGAGAGGCGCTCGAGCGCTACGGGCGGCTGGTCGGCCTCGGCGGCGCCGGCAGCGTGCTCTGGAACACCGAGCGATACGCGGCCGCCTGGCCCTGCCCGGAGTGCCGCAACGAGCGGGCCGTCTTCGTGCCCGGAACCGATCCGCCCAGTTACCGCGTCTGCGCCACCTGCCGCGGGGACCCCGGCCCGCAGATGTCCGCGGCCGAACTCATCGACCAGTTGCGCCTCGAATCGCGCCTGCTCGAGGGGGTTCACCGCTCATGGGCGGCACAACTCGCCGTCGACGGCGGCGCGCCGCTCCGCGACCTCGACCCCGAGACCTTCGCGGCGTCGCTGGGAGTCGATGCAGAGCGCTGCCTGTGGCGGGGCGGGACCTGGGTGAGACCCGGCGCGGAGTAGTGCTCTCGCCGGGCTACACTCGCTTTCGGCTGGGACGCACGATCCCCGACCGCAACGGAGCCTCACGATGTCCGACACGCCCGCGCCTTCCGCCGACTCGACGCAGACCTCGCCGACGAAGCCGACGATCACCTTCGAGGACTTCGCACGTCTTGACCTGCGAGTTGCCCGCGTCATCACGGCCGAGCCGCACCCGAACGCGGATCGACTGCTCAGGCTCCAGGTCGATGATGGCTCTGGGTCACCACGGCAGATCTGCGCCGGCATCCGGGAGCACTATCGCCCCGAAGACCTCGTCGGCCGCCACGTCGTGATCGTCGCGAACCTCGCGCCTCGCACCATTCGCGGCGAGGAATCTCGCGGGATGCTCCTCGCGGCGAGCGAGCCTGGCGACGGCGATTCGCGCCGTGTCGTGGTGCTGTCGCCATCGGCGGAGGTGGCGCCCGGTTCGGTCGTGTCGTGACGGCGCGGCTCAGCGTCGCCCGCCGCGAGGCTCATCAGGCCGTGCCGGCATCCTCTTCGCCCGCTCGACAGCCTGCTCGACGGCGCGATCGATGAATGTCTCTCGCTCGGCGTGCTGCCGCGTGAGTTCCACCCGCAGTTCCTCGATGCGCCGGCTCAGCGAGACGATCTCGTGCTCGCGACGCTTGATGCGGGCGTCGAACTGCGCCTCGAGCGCTCCCCGGAGCGATGCCGACGCGGCCGGCAGTGCGCCCTCGTCGCCACCGCCAAGCACGGCGCGGTGCACGTCCCGCAGCGCATCGGCCACGAGCAACCCGCTCCGCGTCTCGGCGACCATGAGGTCCGCGAGGGCGGGGTCGTGCTCGCGAGCCACGCGGATCTCGGCCACCCGCCCCGCGAGTCGGCGAACGGTCCGTTCCACGACCCAAGGCTCGGCGTCGCGCACTTCGCGCAGACGGCGGGCGATCGGCGGCACGGCCGAGTCCAGGAACGCCATCACTTCCTCGTCGGTCGCGGGGGGGGGCAACTCACCGACCGGCGGCGGCTCCTGCTCGAAAGGCCGTCCGCGCTGCCACTCGCCACGCATCGGCACGCCCGGCTCGGCGATCGCCGGCGGCTCCTCGCCCCGGTCGAGCGCGTCGAGGGCGGCGGTCAGACGCTGCTCCAACTGCCTGGTCTCTTCCAGGCGCCGCTGAAACCGCTCGCGCATCGACTCGCGATCCGGCTGACGCAGCCCGGGGCGGTCCTCGCGCTGCGGCCGATCCGGCTGTCCGCCCGCGGGGAGCGACACCCCGGCGATCGCGGCAAGTAAGAACAGTGCGGCGGCGTCGTATCGCATCACAGCGAGCCCTCCATGTCGTCCCATTCCTCCGTGTCCGGTTGCGAGAGGCGGTCGGCGTCCGTCGATACAACGCCGAGGCGTGTGCCGAAGCCGTCGTCGAAGAGGTCGTCCAGCGCCAGCCACGTCTCGAATGCCGCGGCCGTCACGTTCGCAGCCGGCGCGGGCTGAGGGCCGGCACGATTCAGTGTCGAGATCACGCCGATCGTGCCCGCGAGCAGCGCCGCTGCTGCGGCGAGCCGAAGCCCGAGTCCCCACCCGATCCGCGGGCGCGGCGCGCCGCCGGAGCGGAGGGCCGCCCGCGAGGCACGGTACACGTTCGATTCGAGCGACGCCGGCGCGGCGGCCCGCTCCGACTCGGCAAGACGGTCGAGCGCTGCGTTGATCCGGTCAAACTCGTGGTCGTGGTGCGCGTTCATCGCGACTTCTCCTCATCCTCTGCACGAGCAACGCCTTCGATCATTGACCGCAGTTTGCGCAACGCCCGGTGGTGACGGGCCAGCAGCGTGCCCATCGGCTCGCCCAGCAGGTCCGCGATCTGCTTGAAACTCAGCCCGCCGTGATGGCGCAACTCGATCACTTCCCGGTCAGGCTCCGAAAGACCCGACATCGCTTCCCGCAGCGCGTCCAGCGAGGCCTCGTCGCGGGTCCGCACACCGTTCTCCGACACCCGATCAAGCGCCGCGGCGACCGTCGCAGGGTCGGTCGGCGTCGCCTGGCGAGCGAGCCTCCGCATCTCGTCGCGTGCCCGGTTCATGGCCACGCGGAAGAGCCACGACTCGAAGCGGCCCCGCTCCGTGTACCCCCCCCGCGAGAGTTTGCCGGCGACGGTGACGAACACGGACTGCGTGACCTCCTCGGCCAGATCGGGCCGTCGGCACTTGCTGTGGACCAGCGCGAAGACCCGCCTGGCGTACAGGTCCACGATCTCTCGCCAGGCGTCCGCCTCACCGCGTGAAGCCGCGGCCAGAACATCGGCCAGCCGCCCGTCGTCAGGGGCGACGCCCGGCGCCGGGTCGGTTCGCTCCAGGGCGGGTGGCATGCCGTCCGCAGAACGCCCCAAGCCCGCTGGGATTGCCCCCTGACCCGCGGCAGGCGGCGCGAAGCGGTAGGCTGGGGGGATGTCCGCCATCGTCTACACCGTAACCGCCACACTCCCGGACCTTCCCACCGCAGAACGCTATCTCGAGTGGCTCAAGGATGGCCACGTGGACGCTGTCGTAGCCGCCGGGGCACATAGTGCAATGATCGTGCGGGTCACGGACCCACCCGAGCCGATCCGAATCGAGACCCGATACGTCTTTCCGACCCGGCAGGCCTTCGAGGAGTATCTCGCAGACCACGCCCCGGCCTTGCGGGCCGACGGAGCCGAGCGGTTCGGCCCGGAAACCGGTGTCAGGTTCACCCGATCCGTCGGCGAGGCGGTGTAGCCGGCACATTCGATCAGGGACCGAACGATCAGGTGTTGTCGCCCCGTCGTAGACTCCCCGGGGTCGTCCGAGGCGGCCTGCGAGGTCGTCGGCGGCGGGGCTGGCCGGGCCCGAGTGAGCCACCGGGGAGCGGTGCCGGATTGGAACCGAGGAGCGACGAGCAACTGGTGGAGGCCTACCGCTCGGGCGAGTCGGACGCCTTTCGGACCCTGATCGAACGCCACCACGACGACCTGCTGCGGTTCCTGGTCCGCCTGACCGGCGACCGGGCCGCAGCGGACGACGTCTTCCAGGAGACGTTTCTCCAGATTCACCTCTCTGCGGACTCTTTCGACGTGGAGCGCCGGTTCCGTCCCTGGTTATTCACAATCGCCGCGAACAAGGCCCGTGACCACCTGCGTAGGAAGGGACGCCGACAGGAGATGGAACTGTCGGCCCCCGTCGGAAGGGCGGGGGGTGGCGACGAGCGTGGGGGGGTTCAGTTCGTCGATCTGATGGAGATCGACGTGCCCGCTCCTGACGCCGCCGCGGACGCGAGCGAACGCGACAGGCTGGTGCAGCGCGCCCTGAACGACCTGCCCCTGCCGCTGCGGGAGATCCTGCTCTTGGCCTATTTCCAGCGGCTCAGTTACGCCCAGATCGCCGAGGACCTGGGCATCCCGCTCGGGACGGTCAAGTCCCGACTGCACGCCGCCGTCGCAGCGTTCGCGCGCAAGTGGAAGGCCTCGCAGAACGGGGACGATCGGTGATGGACACGCAGACCTCATCGGCCACAGGCGAACCGGCACCGGCATTGGGCGCCGCGGATGCGGCCGCCCTCGATTCGCTCGTGGAAGCCCAGTTCAATGTTGCCGCGGTCGCGGAGACGCACCGGGGACGCGCCGAACGGATCGCGTCCCTTCTCGGCCTGTTGAACGATGTCCCGATCGGACGATCGGGGAGGCTGATCGAAGAGACCTTCGGCAACACGCTCGGCATGGACCCGCACCTGTGCGCCGACGACGCCGCGGCCCTCGACGCTTGGCTGGAAGCCTGCGGCGATGCGGAGCGCGTGCCCGAAGCACTGCGCCCGCGGGCCGAACGCCACGCAGCGCTCGCGGACGCCGTGTGCGAATGCGATGCCGGTGGCCGCGAGTCGCTCGTCGATCGCACGCTCGACCTCGTGCAGGCCACGATCGACCGTGACGACGAGAGCCTCGTCTTCGAGCGGGGTGCGATGCGCCGCGTACGTTTCGCCGATGTCGTGTCGGTTGCGGCTGTGCTGCTCCTCGGCGCTTCGGTCGTCTGGCCCATTCTCTCATCCGTCCGCGACCAGGCACGCCGCATCGCCTGCGCCGCCAACCTTCATGGCGCGGCCAACGCCATGAGCGGCTACGCCAGCCTCAATCAGAACGCCCTCCCCATGGTGACCGCTTCCTACGGCGGGGGCACCTGGTGGAACGTCGGAAAGGGCCCCGACCGCTCCAACTCGGCAAACCTCTACACCCTCGCCCGCGAGAAGTACCTCTCGCTCTCAAGCCTCGCCTGCCCCGGCAACCCCAACGCTCTCACGGTCCCCGCAAGCCCCGAAGACCGCGACTGGCGGACGCTCGACGAGGTGTCCTACTCCTACCGCGTGATCTCCGGCCCGCAGACGCCGCGCTGGGGCGATTCGACCCGCGTCCTCGTGATGGCGGACCGCTCGCCGGTGGTCCAGCGGGCCGTCCGGGGTGAGCGGGTCAACCCGGAGGCCTCGACGCCGAACCACGGCGGGAGGGGCCAGCACCTTCTGTTCAACGACGGTGCGGCCGAGTGGCACGCTCGCCCGATCCTGTCCAACGGCGACAACATCTGGCTCCCCAGGTCGCTCGAACGGGTCCTGCACCAACTGTCCGGGGGGCGGCTCACCGGCCGCGAACTGCCCGATGGCCCGGACGACGCCTTCGTTGGGCCGTGAGCCGCGGGCCTGGACGGCCCCCTCGCCCGCGAAACTTGCAGTTCCAAAGCGCTCGGCCTAGCCTTCCCGCCCCCCGGAAGGCCGGGCGACGCCTGGAGCGCGGTCCCATGCCGAAGAACAAGAGCCACAAGGGCCTGCTGAAGCGGATCAGGATTTCGAAGACGGGCAAGGCCCGCCACCGCTCGGCCTACCACAAGCACCTCTCCTCGGGCAAGAGCGGCAAGCGGCTGCGCCAACTGCGCAAGGACCGCTACATGGCCGGCCCCGATGCCAAGCGGCTGGAGAAACTGCTCTTCCGGCGCTTGCGCGGGCGCAACCAGCCCCGCAGCGCGATCCGGCGTTCTCCCTCGCCCGAGCAGCGTGCTGCCGCAAAGGCCGAGTCCGCCGCCGCCTCGAAGGAGTGATGAAGCGAACCCCGGGGCGATGATCGCCCCGCAGACGATGCCCGCCGGGCCGAAGCCAGCCGCCGTCGGCTGCCCCGTCGGACGCGAAGGAGACGACCCATGCCACGCGCAACCAAGGGCGCAGCCCGCAACCGCGCACGCAAGCGCATCTTCCGCCAGGCGCGGGGGTACTACGGCACCCGCAAGAACCACTTCTATCTGGCCCGCGACGCCGTCCGGCGCGCTGGCGTCTACGCCTACCGCGACAGGCGCGCCCGCAAGCGCGACATCCGTTCGCTGTGGATCACACGCATCACCGCCGCCTGCCGGATGCGCGGCACTCGCTACAGCCGGTTCATGAACGGCATGCGTCTCGCCGGCATCACGCTCAACCGCAAGATGCTCAGCCAACTCGCCATCGACGAGCCGAAGGCCTTCGACGGCCTCGTCCAGACCGCCGAGAAGGCCACGCGGGCAGAGCCGGCACGCGCGTCCTGAGCGCGCTCGCCCACCGGCCCTCGACCCTGGTGCAAGAGCCATCGCGGTTGTTCCTCGGAGCCGCCGGCTTCAGCCGGTGTTTCGACCGGCGGTTCGAATAGCCCCAAGCGTGGAGGGCAAGGCATGGACGGATGGTGGCTCGCCGACGCCTGGCAGCACAGCCCCGTCTATCTCGTCTCCTGGGTCTTCTGGCTCGTCTTCTCGATCACGCTGCACGAACTCGGGCACGGCTGGGCCGCGATCCGCTGCGGCGATCGCACACCGATCGAACTCGGGCACATGACGTGGAACCCGGCCGTTCACATCGGAACGCCGGGGCTGATCGCGTTCTTCCTGTTCGGGATCGCGTGGGGCGCGATGCCCGTGAACCCCAGCCGCTTCCGCGGGCGGCACGACGACCTGATCGTGTCCGCCGCCGGGCCGGCGATGAACGTGGGCCTCTCGCTGGCCTGCGGCCTGGCGCTCGGGCTGTGGATCGCGCTCGCCGGCGGGTGGGCCAGCGACGCGATTTCCCTCGGCTCGATCACGCTGTACGAGAACGTGCAGACGTTCCTCATGCTCGGGTGCGCTCTGAACGCCGTGCTGGTCGTCCTGAACCTGCTGCCGATCCCGCCGCTCGACGGCTCGCGCATTCTCGCGAGCGTGTACGCCCCCTACGAGCGGCTGATCTCGCGCGACAACGCGCCCGTCGTCGGCCTGATCCTCTTCGCAATGGTCTTCTTCTACGGCGGAGGCGTGCTTTGGACGATCGGCTGGGGCGTGACGGACTTCCTCAGCGACAGCGTGCTGCGCCTGATCGCGCCGCGGTACTTTGAGATGAACTGATCGCGGCACGCCGTCTGGTCGGCCTCCGCCTCACGCCGGATCGGGCGTGGCGGCCGTGCCGCGCGGGCGGATGTTGGCGACGAACGCCGCCGCGGCCATCACCGCCGTCAGCAGGCCGTTGCGCGTGGCGATCGGCGTCCAGTCCTCGACCGGCAGGCTCGCGCCGACCCCGCACCCGCAGGGGACGGGCACGGGCGGTGGCCAGAAGACGAGGGCGGTTGCGTAGAGCGCCATCGCGCCCATGAGGGAGGCGATCGCGAGCGCGCCGAGCGCGATCCGCCCGCCGCGGTCGGTCACCAGGCACCACGCCGCCACGACTCCGAGGACGACCTCCGCGCCGGACACGCCCCACGCGGCCGCTCCGGCCAGCGACTCGGGGATGAGGTCGTGCTTGACGAGCAGATCGGTGAAGTGCCGAATCTCGGCGAAGTGCCGGAAGCCGGAGACGAGGAAGACCACCGCGCCGGCCGCCACCAGCAGGGTCGCCACGACTTTGAGCACGCGAGGGAAGTCGATCACGGGGTCAATCCCTCACGCGCCGCGGCGGCGTCGGACGATCTCGAATCCCGCCAGTGCCACCAGCGTCGCGCCCGCCAGCACCAGCGGCCAGCGGTAGGCGCGCAGGTCGTCGCCCGAGTAGGGCTTGACCTTGGTCTTGTCGGGCGGGTTCCACGTGCCATCCTCGTTGCGTGTGAAGCCGGCCGCGCTCGCCTGCCGTTTCGTCTCGACGATCACGCGGTTATCGATCGCGGCGCTCTCGACGGCGGACCGTTCGAACAAAGCGGGATTGCCGTTCGCATGGAACTCGACGTGCGCGAGGGTGACTCCACCAGCCATCGGCGTTGACACGGAACCCCAACCCGTCACGATTGGGAAGCCGGGCGGACTCTCAGGCGAATAGTCGAACACGAACTCACGACGATCGGACGGATCCTCGCGCCAGCGGCGGAGAGGCAGCCCAGTTCCATCAATCTCGATGGCAGTTGGCGCAAGACTCTCAAGCCCGGGCTGGACGAACCGAGTGATCCAGCCACCGCTGGCGGTTCGATCGAGAGAGACGATGGCCGTAGGGTTGGACCACAGAAACTCCAGGTTCCCCATCGGAAGGAAATCGGCGACACCGAGCGTGCCGACGCTTGCCCCGGTCGCCCAGTCGCGCACCTGGGCGGATTCACCTTCGCTCTTGAAGTGCGACCCCTGCGGATCTCTTCCCAAGACCGACCGCCAGGACGCGAGAAACCACGCTCGTGATCCGGCGTCGTAGCCGACCGTGGTTCGCCAGTGCGCGCTGGCCGATGTAGGCTCAAAGACGGCGATGACGCTTCCTCGCGTCGGCAGCGCCTGTTCAACTGTGGCGAGGAAGTCGCGTAGCGCCTCCGGCGCGACGCCACCCGGTTCCTCCTGGGCCAGCGCAACAGGAGCCAACACAGTGGCCAGAACGCCCACTACCGCGCAGCGCCGTACGGCGCGAATCACTGTGGAACCTGATTGTCTTTGCATGAGTTCTCGCACCGCATGACCGAGACCTGCAAGGCCCAGCACTGGACGACAATCCCGCCCGGATCGTACGCCCAGCAGCAGTTGCCGTCGGCGAGCTGGCCGATCACCTGAGCCTCGGCGTGGGGCGGCTCGTCGCACGGCGCGATGATGAACACGCCGCTGCCGCCGAGGGTGTACGTGCAGCACAGCGCGTAGCGGGAACCCGGGCGGCGGACCTTCGACAGCGGGTCGCTCGTTGACGAGTTGCCCGAGCCCGCCTCGCAAACAGTCGCGAAGTCACCTGTGCACGCGCCGCTCGGTCCCTGCCCGTCCACAGGCCAGTCGTAGGTGTACCGGCAGCAGACCGGCGCCATCTGCGCCATCATTCCGACCCCCGCCAACAGCAGGCTTGCCATTCCTATCGCTCGATGTGACCCTCTCATCTCAATCTCCTCTCTGACTCGTGTGTCACCAACGGTCCATCCCTCTCACGCCGAACCACGTCGAGTACACGGGCATGCCGATCTCGTTCTCCACGTACGGCGGAAGCCCGTTATGAAAATCCAGGTACGTTCCCGCGGTCGCGGACCCATCCGCGAACGCCGCGGGAAAGACCCACAGGTCCATGCAGCAGAACTGGGTACCGCCCTCCTCGGGGATCGGGCTGCCGTTGTGCACCTTGAACAGCAGCCCCTTGGACGACGGGAACAGCACCTGCTCCGACCGCACCGCCGACGTTCGCTGCTGCTCGACCGGCACCGTGTGCCCCGGGCGCATCAGCGCTGCGTCATACACCATGCACATCGAGAGCGCGATCGACGGGTACTTGCCGCGCCGATGCACGTCCGGGTCGATCTCGTTCTCCGACTCGAAGTGCCCCGCCTTGAGCACCGCTTCACCCCACGATTGTGCGGCGAACCACGGATCGGTGCTCGCAAGCGGGAACACCCCGTCGTAATCCCCGCAGTACATCGCCACCGTCGCCGCGTGCGAGCGCAGCAACGCCATGTCGCGCGTCAGGCGGCTCTGCGAGATCGACCCCGCCAGCGCGGGCATCATCAGCCCGGCCAGGATCGCCACGATCCCGATCACCACCATCAACTCGACAAGCGAAAAGCCCCGCGTCCGACCGGCGCGGCTGGCCACAGGCGAGCATGTTCCGCCACTCTGTCCCAACCAGCGGCTCCCATCGTCGTAACTCTTCAGCCGTCTTCCACGGCCTGCGGCATGGGCGGGAGTGTCCCGGT
>DAOMNQ010000035.1:0-31011 GCA_035443945.1 Phycisphaerales bacterium
GTTGGTAAACTCAGTTGCTCTCACTCAACCTGGTACATGAATCCCAGGCAGGTCATGTCGCGTACAGCCACGTGGGGCTTGGGCTTGCTGCTGAGGTGGACTACCCGGTGGCGGACGTGCAGTTGGACAGGACGGCGTCGGGGGACGGGAAGCGTCGCACGCAGGGGTTCACGACGCAGGCCGCGGGGGTCTACCCGGGGTGGGACCGGTTCGGGCGCGTCGCGCGGCAGGCGTGGGTGGACGGCGACTACACGCAGCACGGCACGACGGGCGGGCTGCCGGATCGGCCTGCGGTGGTGGACCTGACGCACGGCTACGATCGCCCCGGGAACCGGCTGACGCGGTACGACGGCCGCCCGGGGGCTCGGATGCCGAACTGGGAGTTCGAGTACGAGTACGACGGGCTGGACCGGCTGGCGGAGGCCCGGCGCGGGTCGTGGGACGGCTCGACCTTCACGGCCGCGGCGGGGACGCAGGAGTGGGCGCTGGACCTGCTGGGGAACTGGGCGACGTTCCGGCACGACCGCAACGGCGACGGCGACTTCAACGACAGCTTAGAGGTCGAGGACCGGACGCACAACGCGGCCAACGAGGTGGCGTCGGCGGCGATCCAGGGCTTGTTCGGCTCGCCGTTCTCGCAGCGTCACGACCACGCGGGGAACTGGACGCGGAGCGCGCGCAGCGGGGCGCAGCGGCGCGACTACGTGCACGACGCCTGGAACCGGCTGGTGAAGGCGACGGACGACACGCAGCCGGCGACGGTGCGCGGCGAGTACGAGTACAACGGGCTGCACTGGCGGACGGTGAAGCGGCTGCCGGGGAGTTCCGTCACGGCGGAGCGGCGGCTGTTCTACTCGGCGTCGTGGCAGATGCTGGAGGAGCGGATCGACGACGACGTGGACGAGGGGTTCGAGGCCGACCGGGTGGCGCAGCAGGTCTGGGGCGTGCGGTACATCGACGACGCCGTGCTGCGGCGGACGGACGCGAACGCCGACGGGGACTACGTCGATGAGGGTGACCGCGTCGATTATTATATCACGGACGCGCAGGTTAGCGTGGTGGCGGTGGTGGGACCGACGGGGGCGCTGCGCGAGCGCGTGGTCTACTCGCCCTACGGCGAGGGGCGGCACCACTGGCCCGCGGACCTCGACGGCGACGGCGACGTGGACTCGACGGACATGGCCTGGTACCAGAACTCGGCGAACCTGGTCGGCATCGGGCACGCGAACTACAACCCCGACGCCGACCTGAACCGCGACGGCGTGGTCGGCACGCAGGACATCATCCTGGCCCTGAACTGGAACGGCAAGGCCGCGCTGGCGTCGGGGCTGATCTCCGACCCGAACGGCCCCGACAGCCCCGTCGGCTTCTGCGGCTACGTCTTCAACGCCGAGACATCGCTCTACACCGTCCGGTTCCGGCACTACGACCCCGTGTGGGGGAGGTGGCTCCAGAGAGACCCGGCGGGGTATGTGGATGGGATGAGTCTTTATGAGTTCTTGTTATCACGTTCCACGCAACTTCTCGATCCAACCGGTCTGCGTTCCGCAGGGCCACCAGAAGAAGATTTGCCGTACCGAAGACCGGATGGCAGCCTGCGATATGGACACATCTACAAGGGCGTCAATCTGATCGATTATGCGCCCGAACCTAAGCCATGCCGGCCACCTCTCACTTGCAACGAACTCGACGCGATGATTCGCCAATTGAAAGGCCAAGAGATGTACCACGGTATGATGGCGAACCTGTATGATCAAATGATAGATGATTACTATGGCTCTTGGACATACAGGTACGGAGAAGTCATCGAGAAAGTGTCCACCGGCGGCCTGAGCGCCCTTGCGGCAGCCCGGCTCGCTCGATCTGTTTCCAACTTGGCGCGCGGAGCTTGCGATCTTGTGCCAGGGGGCTTCCGTGATCCCATCTTTAGGAACGCAGTGGGTTGGGAGGTCGGCAAGTACTTAGGGATCGACGGCATTGATTTGGTATTCGGAGGTCTGCGAGCCGCCCGCGATCCGCTCCTAACGATTAGCGACATACTTAATGCGATTCGCCATAGAGAGGCGGCTGGCGCCCTCCATGACAGAAGGCGCCAACTCCAGGAAGAGTACGATTCTCGTTGCGTGGAACCGAAGTGCAACGGCCTCAGTGGTGCGGAAAACACAGAATAGCACAATATCGCGTCGGATCATCCATCGTGCTGATTAGGTTGTATATTATCATAATCAGTTCTATAATGTTGCTATCAGCGATGTTGTTCTGGTTTTGGCTTGCTCGTAGCAAGTGGGGGTCTCGGGTGAACGACCGGCAGACGCGAGTTCTTGTTGTGATAACTATTATATGGGGCGTTATCGCTGTCGGTGGGTTGCGTATTGCGTACTTATTGTACACCAGTTGGCGTCCCTGAGCGCAGTTCTCCTGTTCAAACATCGACAATGGGCGTCCTATTCAAAAACCATGCCCAGCGTCGATTTCCATCTCGGCAGGACGCCTTCACGCCACGATCCGCTCGTCGTGCTTGAGCAGCCCGCCCAGCCTGGTCCGTCGTTCGATCTCGCTCGGGCCGGATGCGCAGAACCAGACGGAGGTCGTCGCGTACAGCCACGTGGGCCTCGGGCTGGCGGCGGAGGTGGACTACCCGGTGCCGGACGTGCAGTTGGACAGGACGGCGTCGGGTGACGGGAAGCGTCGGACGCAGGGGTTCACGACGCAGGCGGCGGGGGTGTACCCGGGGTGGGACCGGTTCGGGCGCGTGGCGCGGCACGCCTGGGTGGACGGCGACTACACGCAGCACGGCACGACGGGCGGGCTGCCGGATCGGCCTGCGGTGGTGGACCTGACGCACGGCTACGATCGCCCCGGGAACCGGCTGACGCGGTACGACGGCCGCCCGGGGGCTCGGATGCCGAACTGGGAGTTCGAGTACGAGTACGACGGGCTGGACCGGCTGGCGGAGGCCCGGCGCGGGTCGTGGGACGGCTCGACCTTCACGGCCGCGGCGGGGACGCAGGAGTGGGCGCTGGACCTGCTGGGGAACTGGGCGACGTTCCGGCACGACCGCAACGGCGACGGCGACTTCAACGACAGCTTAGAGGTCGAGGACCGGACGCACAACGCGGCCAACGAGGTGGCGTCGGCGGCGATCCAGGGCTTGTTCGGCTCGCCGTTCTCGCAGCGTCACGACCACGCGGGGAACTGGACGCGGAGCGCGCGCAGCGGGGCGCAGCGGCGCGACTACGTGCACGACGCCTGGAACCGGCTGGTGAAGGCGACGGACGACACGCAGCCGGCGACGGTGCGCGGCGAGTACGAGTACAACGGGCTGCACTGGCGGACGGTGAAGCGGCTGCCGGGGAGTTCCGTCACGGCGGAGCGGCGGCTGTTCTACTCGGCGTCGTGGCAGATGCTGGAGGAGCGGATCGACGACGACGTGGACGAGGGGTTCGAGGCCGACCGGGTGGCGCAGCAGGTCTGGGGCGTGCGGTACATCGACGACGCCGTGCTGCGGCGGACGGACGCGAACGCCGACGGGGACTACGTCGATGAGGGTGACCGCGTCGATTATTATATCACGGACGCGCAGGTTAGCGTGGTGGCGGTGGTGGGACCGACGGGGGCGCTGCGCGAGCGCGTGGTCTACTCGCCCTACGGCGAGGGGCGGCACCACTGGCCCGCGGACCTCGACGGCGACGGCGACGTGGACTCGACGGACATGGCCTGGTACCAGAACTCGGCGAACCTGGTCGGCATCGGGCACGCGAACTACAACCCCGACGCCGACCTGAACCGCGACGGCGTGGTCGGCACGCAGGACATCATCCTGGCCCTGAACTGGAACGGCAAGGCCGCGCTGGCGTCGGGGCTGATCTCCGACCCGAACGGCCCCGACAGCCCCGTCGGCTTCTGCGGCTACGTCTTCAACGCCGAGACATCGCTCTACACCGTCCGGTTCCGGCACTACGACCCGGTGTGGGGGAGGTGGGTGGAGAGGGATCCTGTGCCGTACATAGATGGCATCAGTCGGTATCAGTACAGCGTATCATCACCTATATCGCTCGTCGATCCACTAGGACTGACGCCGTTCATTCGTCTGTATCAGCCCGCCGATGGATCCTTGGTTCCTCCTGACGACATTCCTGATCATGTTCGTCAGCTACCAGATGATGACCTAATCCATCGAATCCGGGAGATGCGGAAGATCCGGGACGGTGCCGTGACCGCTGCCATCCGTTTAGAAGCAGAACGTCTGCTTCGTGCATATCTAAGCGAGTACGGACATAGGCTCGTCGAGCAAATATTGAACGCTCAGGCAGGCGAGCGCTGTTTTGCAGTCAAAGATGAACTGCTGCTCGATCTTGGTGCGCTTGACAAACAATTTGAGCGACTCGAAGAAGCACTGAAGAAAGCGGGAGAATCCGCTCTGTGGGTGATTCCGGTTGAAGGTGTAGCATTTTCTGCAGGGGGCAAACTGTTCTTCTTGGCCATCCGCGGGCCTGGTGGCCGCAGCGTCATAGCAGTTGTCACCGGAGTCGGCAAGAACAAGCCGTGGAAAATACTACAAGGCGGAGCAAACGAAGCGCACGCTCTATTCAAGTTCTTGGCGGGTGGTCCTGGCGATGAAGTAGCCTCCGGTGTGCGCGTTGGCACTCTTGCCGATGATTGCACCTGCACTGTGACGGTGCGTACGCGAGTGAGAAGCGAAGGTTTTGAGGCCGCTGTTGAGATTCGTCGTGGCGGCAGTCTTCTGGAAGGCTGGAAGTTCCAGAAGACTCCGGAGTAGGTGTATGCCGGTTGCTCCATGCACAGACTTGCCTCTTATTCATTCGCTAGTAACGCGGTGCTTTGCCGGCAGAGGATTTGTAGAGAATCCATTTCGTAAGCCGCTTGTGCTTGCTGGCGTGTTCTTCCCAACGGACGGCTATGGTTTGCTGGCAGAGCAGTTTATGTCGCTCGCTGGATCTGCCCCTCGAATGTCGTTCTTGGTGGTTGAGATTGAATACTCGGATGTGTCCAGGGCGCATTCCTGGCTCTGCGAGAATGTGTCTTTTGATGAGTATCGAGCTAGCGCGATGACCCTGGCTGTGAATACCGCTTACATTCAACTGAATGGGGAATGGGCGGTCATCATTGCGGAGGACTCATTCGGATGGATAGGAATGATACCGCCTCGACTTCCCTCCTTTTACAACGCATATACCCGTATGGAGTATGATATTGAATCACTCAGGCAGGTAGGAGGAGAGGTGCTGCCCCAGACTAGCTTGAATGCAATGCTAGCGGCAGTTCAGGCGTGTCGCAGAACGGTCTTGGCAGATCCGTGACGCTCGTCCTGGAGCTCGGATGCCGAACCGGGAGTTCGAGTACGAGCGCGGCGATTCGTCGGCAGTCCCGCTCTTCCTACAAAGCGTAACTCTCAGGCCCCGCCCGCGCCGAGGGCACGGCCGCCCGGAACCCGGCCGCCCGGCCGCACGCCGCGCGGCTAGGCAAGCCGGTATCGACGCGGCTACCCGGCCCGGTCGAACTCGACGTAGTACACAAGCCGTCGGCCGCACGCCGCGCAGAAGTCCTTCGAGCGGTCGCTCGCCTCCCCCGAATGCGTCTCGACCTGGCAGCGCACCGGCCCGCGCCCCGCGCCGCAGGCGCGGCAAGGCCCGGAGCGGCGGTAGATCGCGGACGCCTTCTCCAGCCGCCAGACCCGTGCGCTCAGCCGCACCGCCACCCGTCAGCCCTCCAGCACCGCCGCCCCGAACCCCCCGGCCGCGATGGCCCACGATCGCGCACGCCGAGCCTCCGCCGCGCGCCCGGCCGGGGCACGCTTCACTCCGCCTTCCCGAGGACGATGCGGGTGACGCAGCGCACGCGCCCGCACGCCTCGCGGCCTCGCGGCTCGGGCCGTTACCGCGGGTCGTCGGCGGTGTCGATCAGGAGCATGGCTCGGCGGAGGACGGGGCGGTCCTGGATGGGGCCGAACTCGCCGGGGTCGATGGTGATGCGGAGCGTGCGGTCGGCGCGGGTTGGGCTGGGGAGGTGGGCGTCGAGGCGTGCGGCGGGTCGCTCGCCGTTGACGCGGACGCGGGTGAGTTCGCGCTCGGGCAGCCCCGGAGCGAAGACCGAGACGACGACCTCGCAGTCGCCCCAGACCCATGAGGCGGGCGGGAGTTCGACCGTGGCCGCGAGGCGTGATGAGCCGCGGGGGAGGGGCCAGTGAGCGTCGATGGGGCCTGGGAAGATGACGTCGCCCGCGCCGAGGGGGGCATCGGGGATGCGCTCGACGGAGGGGGGGGGCACGCGGTCCGCGCCGGCGTGCGTCTCGACGGGTGGGATCGACGCGAGGGGGACGAGCGCGCCGGCGTCGAAAGCGATCGCGGCGATCTGCGATGCGGAGACCGAGGCGACGGGGCCGGCGGAGCCGGAGACGTCCGCGGAGGAGAGTTCGGCACGCCCCGTGATGGAGACTGTGATCGCCGAGAGGGCGAGCACGCTGCCATCCGCGAGCCAGACGGCGGGGCCTTCAAGGGACGCGGGCGGGTTGGCGAGTTCGATTGTCGCGGCGCGCGCGACCGCGATGACGGCCCGCGAGCCTCCGGACTCGAGCACGATCTCGGGGCCGATGCGTTCGATGAAGCCCTGCACACGGTCGCCGTTGACGAGGGTGATGGTGTCGTCGGTCGGCGGGAGGCGGTCGGTCCACGGGGAGGTGAACGCGACGGCGCGCACGCGTTCGAGGTCCAGGTCAAGGGTGCCGAAGAGCGTGTGCTCCCAGCGCAGGCGGCCTTCGGCGGCGGGCGCGTCGGCGAGTCGGCCTGGCAGTCGCTGGCCGTCGGTGAGGGCGAGGGTGGCGGCCGCGGACTCGTCGATGGGCGGCTCGTCGGGCTGCACTTCGAGGCGGAGGAAGCGCTCGTACCAGCCGGGGACGGTGGCGGCGTCGAAGCGGGCGCGGGTGGTAACGCGGATGAGCGCGAGTCGGCCTTCGAGAGGCTCGGTGCGGGCGAGGCCGAGTTCGTCCACGAACGAGATGGCACGGTCGGTGATCGCGGCCAGTTCGACGCGGCGCTCGCGCAGATCGCGGTCGATGAGGATGAAGGGCGGATCGGCGGCGGCGGGGAGGGAGAGTGAGAAAGCGAGAAGCGAAAATCGAAGAGCGAACAGTCGATCCGGCCTTCGCGGAGATCGTTGCTGGTTGTTCGCTGTTCGGTTCGGCATGTCGGGGCTTCGTGGGGATTCTACTTCTGGAAGATCGGCAGATATCGCTTGGGCATCTGGAGGATGATGAGGCTCATGGCGGTGGCGTAGGCGTTGCCGACGGAGCGATCCTCCCACGAGCCATCGTTGTTCTGGGAGGCGATGAGTTCGGCGCGGACGGCGGGCCACCAGTCGGCCCACGGCTGGCCGCCGGCGAGGTACATGGCCTGGACGGCGTAGTAGTGGCCGTACCAGTAGTGGGCGCGGCTCTGCTCGCGTCCCGGGAAGGCGTTGACGTTGAGGTACTCGATGCCGCGCTCGATCGCGCGGTCCTCGTAGATGCCGGCGTAGTAGAGGCTGGCGACGCCGGCGGCGGTGCGCGGCCAGCCGCTCTGGCCGGAGTCGAGTTGATACTTGAAGCCGCCGTCGGTGTTCTGGCATCGGCGCACGTACTCGACTGCGCGGTCGATGACGGCCTTGTCGACCTCGATGCCGGCGTTGCGGGCGGAGCGGAGGGCCATGATCTGGCAGATGGTGACGGAGACGTCGGCGTCGTAGGGGACGGGGTTGTAGCGCCAGCCGCCCTCCTGGTTCTGCGAGAGTTCGATGAGGCGCACGGCCTTGACGAGGGTCTCGTAGACGCGGTCGGCGGTGGCGGTGTCGCCGCCGCCGGCGGTCATGCCGTAGATCTCGCCGAGGAAGAGGGCGGCGAACCCGTGGCCGTACATGGGTCCGTTGGCGGCTTCGGAGGCGATGAGGCCGTTCTCGTTTGAGCACGCGAGCACGTATTCGAGGCCGCGGGCGACGACCTCGCCGTGCGGGCCTCGGGCGGGGAGGTTGCCGTCGGCCATGAGGGCGATGCAGGCGAGGGCGGTGATGGCGACGTTGCGGCCGAAGCGGCCTGAGCCGATGCTGCCGTCGGGGTTCTGCTGGGAGACGAGGTAGGCCGTGCCGCGCTCGACGGCGCGGTCGAGGGCGGGGTTGATCTCGTTGGGGAGGATGCTGTTCTGGGCGATGGAGGGGGGGGCGATGGCGAGGATGGAGAGGAGGAAGAGAAGGAAGGGGGCCTGAAAGGTTCTGCCCCGGAATGGGGCGCGGGCGGGACGCCTGTGCCACCGTGTTGGGGTTCGCTGCATGACGGCGCTCATCGGTCGCGCTCCTCGGCGAGGCGCTTGTAGTAGGCCTCGGTCAGGCGTTGGTAGAGCGTGCTGAAGCGGTCGGAGGAGCCTTGCACGAGGGCCTCGCGCACGCGTTCGGGGAGCGCGCCCCAGGCCGCCAGGTCGGCGACGGCGGCGGGATTCAGCGGGCCGTCCTGGCGGGCGGGCGGATCGACCTCGGCCTGATTGTCGCGGCCGCCGGGTCGCTGCGCCGACCGCTGCGCGGGCTGCTGCTGCGACTGCTGGTCGGCGTTCTGCTGGCTGCGGGACTGCGAGCGCGACTGCTGGCGCCGGTTCTGCGCGTCGGCGATCAGTTTGTCGAGTTTGCGGATGGCGTCCTCCTGCATGCGCTGCGTGACGACGCCGGTGTCGCCCGCGGTGTCGAGACGGGCGGCGGTCTCGCCCATGAGGCGCACGGCCTCGACGAAGGCCTCGGCGATCTCCTCGCCGGAGAGAAGGCGGTCGAGTTCGGTGGTGCGGTCCTGCGCGGGGGCGTCGGCGGGTTTCTCGGAGGGGAGGCCGAGGAGTTCGTCGAGGTCGGGGAGCGTGTCGCGCTCGGGCTGCGGCTCGGGCTTGTCGGCGTCCTGGGCGAAGGCTTGAGGAGTCAGCACGAAGAGAAGGAAGATGAAGCACGAGATGGGGACTGCAAGACCTCGCCCCGAGGTCGGGAAGCCGCGTCGAGTTGGGTTGCGTGTCATCGCTGGTCCTCCTGCGGCGTCGGCTGGGGGCGTGCCTGCGGCGCCTGCTGCATCACGGCTTGCACGAGGGCATCGCCGCGTGTGGCGAGTTCGCGCTGCAACTCGGCCAGGCGCGCCTTCTCGCCGGGGTCGGGTCGCGGGTCGGCGTCGAGTTCGCGGGTCCAGTCGGCGGCTTCCTGCTGCATCTCGCGGAGGATGCGGAGTTCGGCGATGGGCGGGATGAGGGGGGGGGATCCGCCGGACTGCCCGCCGCCCTCGCCGCCGGAGTCCTGCTCCTGCTCGCGGAAGTCGCGTTCCTGCTGGGCCTCGCTCAGGGCTTCGACGAGCGAGCGGAGCAGTCGCACGGCGGCGGCCTGGTTGCGCGTGACGGCCGTGTCCGCGTCTCCGGCGCGGAGCCGCTGGGCCGCGGCGGAGGTCGCCGACTCGAGACGCGAGTGCGCGTACTCGACGACGATGGTGTCGGCGAGGCCCTCGGTCTGGTCGCGGAGTTCGACGAGGCGGGCGCGGACGGCGTCCTGCCGCTCGCCGATGCCGCGCACGACCGCGCGGTCGCGGCGCGTGAGTTCCGCGCCGACGAACGGCTCGGTCTCGGCGAGCAGCGTCGCCTGCTGCTCGAGCAGTTCGCGGTAGACGGCGCGGAGTTCGGTGCGCTGGCGCGTCGCGTCGCGTTCGGCGGCCTCGCGGTCGGCGCGCTCGGCCTCCTCCTTGGCCTGCATGAGCCGGTTCAGGCTCAGGTGCTCGTGCTCGCGGGCGGCATCGGCGTCGACGGGGGAGCGGCGGAGCGCGACGACGGCCGACTCCTGGGCGCGGGCGGCCTCTTCGACGAGCGACGCGACGGCCGCGAGGTCGTTCTGCGCGGTCGTGATCTGGTCGAGCACCGAGAGCGTGTTGAGGTGGAGCGCGAGCATGCCCGCGTCGAGGCCCTCGAAGGCGTTGAGCGGAACGGCCTCCTCGAGTGCGGCCAGGGCGCGTTCCTGGCGCACGATCAGGGCTTCGAGCGATTCGATCACGCTCGCGAGAACGCGGCGGAGGGCCTCGTCGCGGTTGCGTTGCGCGTTCTCGACGTCGTCGAGCATCCGCTGGAGCGACTCGGCGGCCTGCTGCTGCTGCTCGGCGGCGGTCTGCATGCGGTTCTGCTCGGCCTGGTCGGCGGCGTCCTCGAGCCGGTCGGCGACCTGCTCCTGGCGGCCTCGGGTGGCGGCGTCGCGCATCGCCTGGGCCTGGGCTGGGTCGGCTCGCTCCAGTTGCCGGGCGCGCTCGCTCAGTTCGTCGATGGCCTGCTGGGCGCGTTGGGCCGCTTCGCGCTGGGCCTCGACGATGCGCTCGAGTTCGGCCCGCTGCTGCGCGGAGAGTTCGCTCAGGTCGCGCCCGACGGTCTCGTCGCCGAGGCGGCGGGTGCGCTCGGCGATCTGACGCTGGTCCGCGATCAGGCGTTCGAGCGTGCGCCGGGCGACCCAGGCGTCCTCGCCGCGGTCGAGCATCTCGATGAGCGCGGACAGATTGTCGCGCGTGCGGGCCTGCTCGTCGGCGATGGTCTCCATGGCACGCTCGTCAGGCTCGGCTGCATCGCCCGCCTCGCTCGCGGCGTCGAGGCGGCGCCGCTCTGCTTCGAGCGCGCGTGCGGCCTCGCGGGCCGCGTCCGAGGCGTCGGCCAGCAGACCGTCGGCGTCGGCGAGCGTGCCGGCGAGGGCGGGATCGTCGAGGGCGTTGCGGCGCACGCGCTCGGCGAGGGTGTCGAGGGCGCGGCGCTGCTGCGCGATGCGCTCCGGGAGCGAAGCCTGGCGGCGCGAGGCGTCGTCGGTGGGGCCGAGGGTCTCGGTCTGGCGCTGTGCCGCGGCCTGCTCGGCGTCGAGTTGGATGGCGGCGCGGCGCAGGGCGGTCAGTTCGGCGCGAACCTGCTCCATCAGTTCGGCCTCGCTGATGATGCGCAGGCGGCGCGGAGCGGAGCGGGTCGGGGCGCGTTCCGCGCCGCTCGCCGCGTAGGCGTCTGCGGCGAGGGCGGTGATCCAGAGTTCGTCGCCCGGGCGCAGGCCGAGTGTGGCGAGGTCGAGCGCGGTCTGCACGCGGGCCTCGCGCGGCATGGCGTCGGTCCAGGCGAGTTCCGCGGCGCGGAGGGGGGGGGCGTCCGGCTCCGGGGGCGCGCCGACGGAGCCTGCGGGCGGGCGGGCGCGTTGGTGCTCGACGGCCGCCCACGCGACGCCGACGTCGTCGCGCCCCTCGCCCGCGACAGGGACGACGGCGGTGGGCAGAACGGTCTCGTCGCGCGGCGGCTCGGTAACGACCGCGCCGGGCGGCGCATCGGCGACGACCTCGAGCGTGAAGACCGGTTCCTCGGCGGACACCAGGCCGTGGCGGTCGGCGAGCGCGAGCGGGACGCGCTCGGTGGCGTCGAGGAGGAACAAACGGCGGATGGTGCGATCGCTTGCGCCGATCTCCCAGCCGTCGGGCGGCGGGACGGGCTTGTTGAGCGTGACTTCGAGGTCGACGCGCGAGCCGGCGAGGATGGGCGACAGGATGGCCCGCTCGTCCGCGCCGCGCCCGAGGGGCACCGTGCCCGCGAGGACACCGCCGGCGGCGCGCTCGGCGTAGGCGGGGGGCGACACGGCCGCGGACGCCGACTCGACGGCGGGGCGGCGCGCGAGCAGGATGCGTCGCGGCTCGGTGCGCTCGTCCTCGGTCTCGAACCAGTACTCGATCCATGCCTGCGTGCCGTCGGCGGTGAGTTCGCGGGCGGCCGGCTCGACGAGCCTCTCAAAGAGTTCACCCTCGACTGCGCCGTCGGGCGTCGGGGCGACGTCGTTGCGCAACTGGCTGCGCATGAGCACGCGCTGCGCCTCGCCGGGACCGTCCGGGCCGATGATACGGTAGCGCGCGGCGACGGTCGTCTCGCCCGGCGCGCGGTTCGTACGAGTCAGCAGCACGCGCAGCGGGAGCGTCTCGTCGTCCGGCTGCACGGAGAGCATCGTCGCGTCGGCGAGGGCGGTGCGGCGGGGCCACTCCGCGCCGGCCCAGGGCGTGAGGATGCGCTTCGCGCCGATCGCCGTCAGTTGGGGGCGCGCGGCCGAAAGGGCGACGACGGCTGCGAGCACGGCCGCGAACCACGCGAGGCTGCGCAGCGTCTTCGCGGGCGCGAGGATGGCGGATGCACGCACGCCCGCGAAGCGGCCCCGAGCGTCGGCGGCGAGGTCCGTGGCGAGCGTGCGTTGCAGTTCATCGGCGGCCGCCTCGGGACGGGCGAGTTCGAGCGCGGAAGCCAGCACGCCCCGCAGGCCCGCACGACGCCCCATCTCCGATCGCTCGACGCGGAGGGCGACCTCCGTGAGCGAGGGGCGGAATCGGATCGCGGGCACGATCAGGCGCACCACGGCCCACGCCAGCGCGGCCACGCCGAGCGCGAGCAGAATCGCTCTGAGCGTCGCGGGCGTCCGCAGGGCGTAGTCCGCCAGTCCGAGGCCCGCGACGGCCGCAAGTGCCGCCCCCGTCAGAAGGGAAAAGGCACCGGCGAGGAGCATCACCCGGGAAAACCCTCGAATCCGGGCGAGGGACAGCCGAACGGGGTCGGTCTCCCGTGATCGGTCCCCCTGGATGCCGCGGCGTTCGTCCATGCGGCGGTTCACCGTCCCTGGTCCTTCATACAGGAAGTTCGTCCGCGGAACAGCGTCGGGTTCTCAGAAAATGCCCCGGAGGCCTTGGGAGGTGTCGGGCGGGGCGGTCAGGCGAGCCGGATGAGCCGTCGGCCGACCCACTCGACGGTCAGAAGGAGGATGAGGACCGCCAGCACAATCGGCCGGTCCCAGAGGGTCTCGACGTCCGGGGCGCCGTCGAGGATGAGTTCGCGGTTGGGGAGGATGGTGGCCAGGTCGGCGAGGGCGTCGGGCTGGATGACGGCGCCTTCGGTCTGCTCCGCGAGGGCGGCGAGCATCGCGTGGTCGGCCTGCGGGGAACGGAGTTCGTCGTCGGGCAGGGCGACGCGAACCTCGGCCGCGAGCGCGAGGCCGGCGAGGATCGGGTCGTCGGCGACGACGCGGTAGCCGCCCGGCTCGGAGGGAACCCAGGTCGCGGTGTAGACGCCGGGCGCGCCGGCGGGGCTCGCCTCGTCGGGCGCGAGCGTGAGCCGGACGGGCGGCGCGGGCGGCTCGCCGGGGTGAGGCTCGCGCTCGACGCGCACTCGCAGCGAGGCGGGGCGCAGGTCGGCGAGGGACTGGTCGGCCAGGCGCAGGGAGACCTGCACGGGCTGATCGACGGCTGCACGGGGGGGGGAGGCCTCGATGACGGCGGCGCGGCCTCCGCGGGCGAGGCTGTCGCGTCCGAGCAGGCGGACGAGCGGGAGCCAGAAGCGTTCGGTGAGGGCTTCTCCGCGGCCGTAGCGCCAGCGCCAGGTCTCGTCGGTGGCGACGTAGATGACGCGCCCCGCGCCGTAGCGCATGGTGATGACGAGGGGGGGGGCGGAGGAGAGGTCGCGGTCGAGCAGGTCCGGCGTCCACTCGGAGGCTGGGACGGCGACCGCGAGAACCTCCGCGGTCGGCTTGAGTTGCCCGCGGTCGATGCGCTGCGCCCAGCGGAGGAGGCTCCAGCCGGTGGCGGGGTCGGAGAGGTGGGCGGGCCAGCCTCGCTCGGCGGCGTCGTCGAGGCGGAGGACGCCGAGGCGCTCGCCGCGCTCGGTGCGGGCCATGGTAACGGGGCCGTCGAAGGCCCGGACGGAGCCGGATGCGCCGGCGCGGGCGGAGAGCGTGAAGGGGAGCAGGTCGGCAAGGGCGGTGGTTCGCCAGGACTCGGGTGTCGCGCCGGGGCCGGAGATCCAGAGCAGTCCGCCGCCGCGGTTGGCGACGTGGTCGCGGAGGTTCTCGAGTTGCTCCGCGCTGAAGTTGTCGGCGCGCATGTCGCCGAGGATGACGGCGTCGAACTCGGCCCAGTCCTCGGTGGAGCGAGGCATGCGCGTGAGCGCGACGTCGCCCTCCTGGATGGAACGCCGGTTCGTGGCGAGCAGCGTGGCGGACGAGCGGATGGACTCCTCGCGGACGAGCAGGTCCTTGACGTAGCGGTACTCCCAGCGCGGGTATCCGTCGAAGTAGACCACTCGAAGGGGGCTGTCGGCGAGTTCGAGCGTGAGGCTCTGGGCGTTGTTCGCCTCGGAGAGGTCGGGCGTGTCGGGAATGATCCGGACACTCCAGCGCGCCTCGCCGGCTGTCTCGGGGCGGGTGAAGAGAACGACTTCGGTCGGCGTGCCCTCGGCGACTTCGACGCGGCGCTCGTCGAGGGTGCGCCCGGTGCGTTCGTCGATGAGGCGAACGGTCGCGGGCGTGGCGTCGCCGCCGCCCAACTGCTCGACGGTGATGGTGACGGGCACCGTGTCGCGGACGAAGGCGGCGGTGGGCGCGTCGGCTGCGGTGACGGCCAGGTCGCTCGCGGGCGTCTCGCTGCCGAGGGGGACAGCGTAGATGCCGATGCGCTCGGCCCGCAGTCGGCGGAGCAGGGCGCGATCCGGCTCGTCGGCGGAGCGGCCGTCGGAGACGACGACAATGCCGCTGACCGGGCGGGCGGCGACGCGCTGCGCGGCCTGCGCAAGCGCCGCGCCGATGGCCGTGCGCCGGCCCTCCGCGTCGCTCAGGCGCACGCCCTGCTGGTCGGAGGCCAGGTCATAGGCGCCGGCGTCGAAGCCAAGCCAGAGGACGTTGTGCTCGTCGGCGAGCGATTGCCACGCGGGCCAGGAGCGGCGCAGGGCGTCGGAGAGTTGCTCGTCGCGCGTGCGGCGGCCGGGCGCGTCGGGGATGGTCATGGAGGCCGAACGGTCGAGCAGCACCACGACCCAGTCTCGCTCGACGCGGCGGTTCTCGCGGATGAAGTGCGGCCCGGCGGCGAGCAGCACCAGGACCAGCAGCGTGAGACAGCGGATGCACGCGAGGACCGTGCGCGGCGCGCGCGGCCCGACGAGGCGTGAGTACGACCACGCGGCGAACCCGGCGGCGGCGAGCGTGACGACGGCCCACGTCCATGCGGGCAGCGGGCGCTCAAGGGCGAAACGCACGCCCTCCTCGTCGGGGCGGAGCGCGGAGAGGCCGAAGAGTTGGACGAGCAGATCGTTCACACGGCGGCCTCCGAGGGGGGGGCCGACCGCGGGACGGTCGCGTGGCTGGCGAAGCGAGCGACGGCGAGTTCGGCGAGCGCGACGAGTGCGGCCGCGACGAGCAAGGGCAGGCTCAGCGGTGTCGTCGGTGCGTCGTCGGCGAGGGAGGCGATGGTATCGCCGGGCTGGGCGGGCGTGCCGTCGTCGAGCGTGCGCACGTCGCGCCCCGGGGTCGCCGCGCCGAGCCAGCGGCGGACCTCATCGGGGGGGGTGATGTCGGTGCGCGAGGCGCGGGTGTCCGGGTTCACGAGGATCGTGCCCCGCGTGATGCCCTCGGGGTCGAGCGCTCGCCAGGCGGCGGCGCGCCGGAGCGGTCGCACGACGCGCCCGGACTCGACGGCGACGGCCGCGCCGTCGTGGGATCGGAGTTCGACGGCAGCGGGCGGCGCGTTCGGCAGCGCGCCGGCGGCCGACGCCCACGCCCCTCCCGCTCGGCCCACGCCCTGGCGGACGATCTCCTGCATCAGCGGCACCATGAGCGGGCGGGCGGGCAGATCGGTCCATTCCAGGTCGAGCGCGGCGGCGAGATAGAGGATCACGCCGCGCGAGGGGGGGGCGTTCTCGGCCTGCTCGGGGCGCGCGGCGAGGACGAGGGGTGTGCCGTCCGAGAGCGCAAGCAGGGTCTGCCCGGAGCCGCGTGCGGGCTGGGCCGCGAGCACGCGCGAGATGCGCACCGGCGCGGCCAGGTGCGTCAACTCGCCCGCGAGCAGGGCGAGGAGGTCGAGTTCGCCGGTCGCGGGTCGCTCGGCGGCGATCGTGCCCGCGTCGAGCGTGCGCGGCTCGCGCTCGACGGTCCAGTCGAGCGAGAAGGCTTCGAGCATGAGGTCGGGCCAGGTCTGCGCGCCTTCACGCGCGGCGGGCGTGACGACGACGAGGCCGCCCGCGTCCGCGAATGCGCGCAGGCGCGCCCACGACGCGGAATCGATCGCGTCCGGCTCGAGCACGAAGACGGCGTCCACGCCCGCGAGGCGCGGAGCATCGACGGCGCGGGGGTCGATCTCGGAGACTCGGACGCGGCCGGCGGGCGCACCGAAGCGGTCGGCGGCGGGTTCAAGGGCGAGGCGGGTCCAGTCGGCGGGAGCGAACGAGTCGATGGTCGGTCGCGTGCCGCCGCGGCGCGTGCCGATGAGCGCGACGCGCAACTCGTCGCGCAGGGCGATGGAGACGCGGCGCACGTCGTCGCGTTGCAGGGCGTCGGGGTCGATCTCGGCCCGCAGCACGACGGAGGTCGCGCCGTCACGCAGCACGGGCGCGAGTCGCTCCAGTTCCAACGGCACGCTCGCGCTCGCCTCGCTCTGGCCGGTCTCGCCGACGGGGGTTGCGTCACCGCCGCGGGCCGGCTCGGCGAGGAGGCGAACGGTGGTGGCGGCGGCGGCGGTGGCCGGGCCGAAGCGGAGGAGGTCGGCGCGCACCTGCGTCGATCCGGCCGGGGCGGGCGTGCCCTCCGGGCCGGGCGTTCCGGCGAGGATCACGGGGCGGAGCGGTTCGAGCGCGACGATCGCGATATTGGAAATGGGCGCGCGGGCGGGCGTGGTGAACGCGATCGTTGCGCGGCGGGGGAGTTCGGGGAGGCGCTCCTCGTCGCGCACTGAGCCTGCGAGAAAGTCGCTCAGGATGGCGACGAGCGGGCGGTCCTGGCCCTCAGGCCCGAGGTCGGCCGCGACACGTGAGAGCGCGCCGGCCAAGTCCGCGGGTGAATCGGTGGGCGTGAGCGCATCGACGAGACGGCGGATCGAGCCGAGGTCGGACGAGGGCGGGACGACGAGCGGCTCGGGGGGCGCGCCGAGCGTGAGGAGACCGGCGCGATCGCCCCGGGCGGCGTCGAGCGACGCGAGGATCGCCCCGGCCGCGGCCTTGTGGCGCGACAGCGCGGTGGCGCCGCTCTCGTCCGACGCCGCGCTGGTGAGGCTGTCGTCGATCACGAGGTAGACGGTGCGCGGCCCGGGGCCGATGATGCCCGCCCGGCCCGCGATCGGACGCGCGAGCGCGAAGGCGATCAGGGCGACGAGCAGACACCGCAGGGCGAGCAGGAGCAGTTGCTCGAGGCGCAGGCGGCGCTTCTGCCGGCGGTAGGCCTCGACGAGGAACCGCATCGCGGCCCAGCGCACCGGGCGCCTGCGACGGCGCATGAGGAAATGGATGATGATCGGCGCGGCGATGCACGCGAGTCCGGCGGCGAGGAGGGCGGGATGCAGTACGCTCATGGCAGACTCACCCGTACTTGCTCCGCTTGATCTGCGCGTTTCGGCGGGCGATGAAGGCGGCGAGGGGCGGGCCGAGCCAATCGTGCGAGTCCACGAGTTGGTAGTCGAAGCCGAACGACCGTGTGATCTTCTCGACGCGCTCGAGGTGGGCGTTGATCGAGTCGAGGTAGGCCCTGCGGATCGCGCGCGGGTCCACACGGAGCACGGCCTCGCCCTCCAGCCCCTCGAAGGGCGCAGACTCGGCGAACTCGAACGTGCGCTCGGCGCGGTCGAGCACCTGGAAGACGATCAGGTCGTGGCCGCGGTGCTTGATGCGAGCGAACGCGGCCCGGATGCGCTCCGGGTCCTCGAAGAAGTCGCTGATGAGGACGATGAGACAGCGGTTCGTGATCTTGGCGAGCGTCTGGTCGGTGGCGCGGGCGAGGTCGGTGGGCCGATCGACGGGGTGCGTCGAGAGCGCGCCGACGACCTGCCGCCAGGTGGCGGTCGAGGACGAGCGACGCACCATCGCCCGGACCTCATCGGCGAAGACGACGACGCCGGCGCGGTCGCCCTGGCGGAGCGTGACGTAGCACATCGCGGCGGCGAGGGCGGTGGCGTGGTCGAACTTGCTCCAGTAGTCGCGTCCGTCGAGGCTGGTCTTGCGCCCGACGCCCGAGGCCTCGGCGAAGGACCTGCTGCCGTAGTCCATCGAGCCGGAGGCGTCCACCATCGCCACGAGGTCGAGGTTGGTCTCCTGCTGGTACTGCTTGAGGTGCAGTTTGTCGGAGCGCGCGAAGACCTTCCAGTCGAGGTGGCGCAGGTCGTCGCCGGCGACGTATGGGCGGTGCTGGGCGAACTCGACGCTGAATCCCTGGTAGGGCGAGCGGTGCTGCCCGCTCATCACGCCCTCGACGATCATCTTCGCACGAAGTTCGAAGGTGCGCAGGCGGGCGAGCGTCTGGGGGTGGAGATAGAGCGACGCGTCCTGCTCGGGCAGGCGGACGCGGTCGGTGCGCGGGCGGTCGGGCGTCTGGTCGGGCATCCGCACGGATGGTATCGGGCCGGGGCCGGGTGCGCCGCGAGCGCGAACGCGCCGGCCCTCAGACGGCGATGGTGCCTTCGAGATAGGTGACGGCACGCCCTGCGAGGTGGACGCGGTCGCCGTTCATCGTGCAGCGCATCTCGCCGCCGCGTTTGGAGACCTGGTGGGCGGTCAGCGAGCGCTTGCCGAGCCGCTTGGACCAGTAGGGCGTGAGCGTGCAGTGGGCGGAGCCGGTGACGGGGTCTTCATCCACCCCGAGACTCGGGGCGAAGAAGCGGCTGACGAAGTCGTGGCCCGCCCCCGGGGCGGTCACGATCACGCCGTGCCCGTTGAGGGCGGCGATGCGCTTGAAGTCCGGGCGCAGGCCCAGCACGTCCTTCTTCGACTCGAACACCGCCAGAATGTCGCGCGAGCGGTAGCACTCGCTGGGGCGCGCGCCGAGGGCCTCGACGAGGTCGCCCGTGATCTCGACCGGCTCGGCGTTCCAGGCCGGGAAGTCGAGCGCGAGCGTGCCGTTCTCGCGCGATACGGGCAGCAGGCCGGACTTGCTCTCGAAGACCACGCGGTTGCCCGTGTGCCCGCGGTGGTTGAAGAGGATGTGGGCGGAGGCGAGCGTCGCGTGCCCGCACAGGTCAACCTCGGTCGTGGGCGTGAACCAGCGGATGGCGTAGTCTGCGCCGGGCACGGTCGCCGGCCCGACGAACGCCGTCTCGGAGAGGTTGTTCTCGCGAGCGATCGCCTGCATCACGTGGTCGCCGATCCAGGAGTCGAGGAGCACCACGGCGGCCGGGTTCCCGCGGAACGTCTGCCCCGTGAACGCATCGACCTGGAACAGCGGCAGGCTCATGGCTCGGCCCTCCTTGGGTTGGCGTGTCGGCATCCTACCGCGCCCGCACGCGCCGCGGCGTCAGGTCCAGACGTTGGTCGCGCCGCCGTTGTCCCGCTTCTCGCCCGGCGCGTGGTGGTCGGCCCGCCAGGATTCGGGGTAGTGCGGGTCGTCGAGTTCGAGCGCGGCCTTGGTGGGGAAGAGCGGGCGGAAGGTGTCGCACATGACGGCGAGTTCGTCGGTGTGCGTCTTGCCGAGGCTCTTCTCGACGGTGCCGGGGTGCGGGCCGTGCGGGATGCCTTGGGGGTGGAGGCTGATGGAGCCGGACTCGATGCCGCGGCGGGCCTTGTAGTTGCCCTCGACGTAGTAGAGGACCTCGTCGGAGTCGATGTTCGAGTGGTTGTAGGGGATGGGGATGGCCTCGGGGTGGAAGTCCAGCACGCGGGGGCAGAAGGAGCAGATGACGAAGTTGTGGCCCTCGAAGGTCTGGTGGATGGGCGGGGGCATGTGGAGTTTGCCGACGATGGGGGCGAACTCGTCGATGTTGAAGAGGTAGGGGTAGTAGCAGCCGTCCCAGCCGACGACGTCGAGCGGGTGGTAGGCGTAGACGTAGGAGTGGACGCAGTCGCGGGCCTTGATGCGGACCTCGAACTCGCCGCGCTGGTCGTAGGTGAGGGGCAGTTCGGGCACGCGCAGGTCGCGCTCGCAATAGGGGGCGTGCTCGAGGAACTGGGCGGTCTTCTTCGAGAGGTAGCGCGGGGGGGGGAGGATGTGGCTCCCGTTGGCGGTCTCGAAGGCGACGAACTTGCCCAGCGGCATGTCCGCCCGCGTCAGGCCCGCCGGCCGCTCGTCGTCGCGCAGCGGGTTGAACTCGACGCGGTAGATGGTGCCCTTGGGGATGACGATGTAGTCCTTGGGCCGGAACCGCAGCGTGCCGAACATGGTGTGCACCGTGCCCGAGCCGTAGTGCACGAACAGGCACTCGTCGCCCTGCCCGTTCTTGAAGTGGTACCCCATCTGCTCGGCGGGCACGCAGATCGCCATCTCGACGTCGGCGTTGCCGAGCACGACCACGCGCCCGGTGACCGGGTCGCCCTGGGGCTTCATCGGCGTCGTCTTGAGGTGGCGCATGCGCATCACCTCGCGCTCGACGTACTCGGGGCGGGTGACGTAGAGCGTCTTCCAGCCGGAGACCTGCGTGGGCGGGTGGATGTGGTAGAGGGTGCTGGTTGGGCCGACGAAGCCGTCGGTGCCGAAGAGTTCCTCGGAGTAGAGCGCGCCGTCGGGCCTGCGGAACTGGACGTGGCGTTTGGCGGGCAACTCGCCGAGTTTCATGTAAAAGGGCATCTCGCGGTCCTCTGATCTCGGTTTGTGCCGCCGGCCGCCGTCCGGGACGGCCGGTCGCCCCCGGCTCGGGCATTGTACGCGGCCTGCTTCGCGCGTCGGTAGACTCGGGCCGCCCCGTTCGGGGAGAGAACGCACCTTCACAGGAGAATCCCATGCCTCTGATCCGAGAGTTCCGAGAGTTCGCGCTGCGCGGCAACGTCGTGGACATGGCGGTCGGGATCGTCATCGGCGCGGCCTTCACGGGCGTCGTCAAGGCCCTCGTGGATAAGGTGATGATGCCCCCCATCGGCCTGCTGATGGGCGGCGTGGACTTCGCGGATAAACGGATCGTGCTGCGCGAGGCGGTCGTCGATGCGGCGGGGGCCGTGACGACGCCTGGCGTGTCGATCGGCTACGGCGAGCTCATCAACGCACTGATCAACCTGCTCATCGTCGCCCTCGCTCTGTTCATCGTGATCAAGGCGATGAACGAAGCGAAGCGACGCTTTGAGAAGGAACAGGAGGCCGCGCCGCCGCCCGCCCCGCCGGAGGACGTCGCCCTGCTGCGCGAGATCCGCGACCTGCTGCGACAGCGGTCCTGAGACGGCTCACGAACGGCCGGCACGGGCGCGCAGGTCGTACATCCCGTCCGCGAGCGACAGGGCGGCGAGGACCGCCAGCGCGATCGCCATGAGCGTGTGGCGCACCTCGAAGTGCATGACGGCGGCGAGGCCGAGCAGGGCGGCCGCGCCCACGAACGGGCGCACGCGGGCCGGCGGCAGCGTGCAGAGCAGCACGGTGGCGATGATCGCGCCGTTGACCCACGGGTTCAGCGGGCGGAAGAACCCGAACCACCAGACCGCGCCGTAGGCCAGCGAGATGACGGCCGCACCGATGGCGCGCCGGCCGATCGGGTCCGGGCTAGCGTGGCGCGTCGTTGCCTGGTCGCTCATGTCGTGCCCCCGCTGCCCCCCCACTACCCCCCCCTGCCGCGCAGCCGTCACTCGCCCGCGAGCGCCCGCTCGACGCCCTCGACGATGCAGTGCAGGATGAGCATGTGCAGTTCCTGGATGCGGTCGCTGGTGTCAGCAGGGACGA
This sequence comes from Phycisphaerales bacterium, assembly GCA_035443945.1. Lineage (GTDB taxonomy): Bacteria > Planctomycetota > Phycisphaerae > Phycisphaerales > UBA1924 > CAADGN01. Next base: position 21,640 of record DAOMNQ010000035.1, read on the forward strand.
TCCACTCGAGGTCGCACCGGGCGCGGAGCCGCCCGCCGTCGCCGCCGAGGAGCGCGACCGTCGAGATGCCGCGCTCGCGTGCGGCCTCGACCGCCCGCACGACGTTCTCGGAGTTGCCGCTGGTGCTGAGCGCGAAGAGCACGTCGCCCTCGCGCCCGAGCGCCTCGACCCAGCGGCTGAAGACCCGCTCGTAGCCGTAGTCGTTCGCGGTGCAGGTGATGTGCCCGGGGTCGGTGCAGGCGATCGCGGGGAGGGCGGGGCGGTCGTGGCGGAAGCGGCCGGTGAGTTCCTCGCAGAAGTGCATCGCGTCGCACGCCGAGCCGCCGTTGCCGCACGCGAGCACCTTGCCGCCCGCCCCGAACCGCTCGGCGACCAGGGCGGCCGCGCGGGCGATGCGCTCGACGGCATCGGCGTCTGCGAGCAGCCGATCAAGGGCGTCGCGGGCCTGGACAAGCGATCGACGCATGGGAGGAGTGTACGGTGGGCGCGAGCGCCCCGCCCTTCCGGTCGGGGCTCGTTCCCGCCTCACTTCCGCGGGTGGTACTTGCGGTGGACGTCCTTGAGGTGGGAGCGGTCGACGTGGGTGTAGATCTGGGTCGTTGCGACGTCGGCGTGGCCGAGGAGTTCCTGCACGGTGCGCAGGTCCGCGCCGCCCGCGAGCAGGTGGGTGGCGAAACTGTGGCGCAATACGTGCGGGTGGACGCCCTCCAGCCCCGCGGCCCGGGCGTGGCGGGTGACGATCTGCCAGACGGCGACGCGTTCGAGCGGGCGTCCGGTGCGCGACAGGAAGACGCGCCCGAGGTCGCGCCCGCCCTCGCGCACGAGGCGCGGACGGCAGTCGGCGAGGTAGCCGTCGAGCGCGTCGCGGGCGGGCACGCCCATGGGCACGAGGCGCTGCTTGTCGCCCTTGCCCGTGACACGGAGCACGCCGAGGTCGCTGACGAGGTCGGCGAGGGCGAGCGTGCCGACCTCGCTTGCCCGCAGGCCGCTGGCGTACATGAGTTCGAGGAGGGCCCGGTCACGCACCCAGAGGGGGGGGACCTCGTCGCCGGCATCGGGGTCGGGGCGCGGGGCGGCCAGCAGCGCTCGCACCTGCTTCGGCGACAGGACGTTCGGCAGCCGCTTCCACCGCGTCGGCTGGTCGAGGTAGTCGGCGGGGTTCTCGGGGATGCGGCCCTGGGCGTGCAGCCAGCGGAAGAGCACCTTGATCGTCGCCAGGTGGCGGGCGACCGACGACGCGGCGAGGCTGCGGTCGCTGCTGAGCGAGGCGACGTGGGCGACCAGCGCGCGGGGCGTCACGTCGTCCGCCTTCTGGACGCCGGCGCGGTGGAGGTCCGCGAGCAGGTCGCGCAGGTCGCGGCCGTAGGCCTCGAGGGTGTTCGCGCTCAGGCCGCACTCGACCCGGAGGTAGGCGAGGAAGGCGTCGCGCGTGCGGCGGAGGGCCGGCGGGAGGGTGTCGGGGGCTGGCTTGGCGCGCACGGACATCGGTGGTGAAGGATCGGCGAGTCGGGGCGAGCGGGGCGAGAGGATCGACGGAGGAAGAGGGAAGGGGCACAGTCGGGACGCCTGTGCCACCGGGAGTGATGCGGGGGGCGCATAAGGAAACGCCCCGGCGCGGGCCGGGGCGAGTTGGGGTTGACCTGGGGAGTCGGGCGGGTCGCCCGCTCCACTGGATCAGGGAAGGGATCAGCCGAGGAGGGCGAGGGCTGCCTGCGGCTGGGCGTTGGCGAGGGCCAGGACCTGGGTCGAGGCCTGCGCGAGGATCTGCGAGCGGGTCAGTTCGGCGGTCTCGGAGGCGAAGTCGGCGTCGCGGATGGAGCTCTCGGCGGCGGCGGTGTTCTCGACCGCGATGCCGAGGGAGCGGATGGTCGCGCCGACGGTGTTCTTCTGGAACGCGCCGAGTCGGCCGCGGGCCGCGGAGATCTGGGCGATGGCCTCGCCGACGACCTTCTGGGCGTCTGCGCCGTCGCTGTCCACGATGTTGAACGACTTGCCAGAGGCGAGGTCGCTGAGGTAGCCGAGGGTGCTGGTGCCGAGCTTGCGGACGGCGAAGTCGGAGATGCCGAGCGAGACCTTGCCGGAGATGTCGACGGAGCCGGCCAGTTGGAAGGAGGCGCCGCCGCCGGTGATGGTGAAGGCGGAGAGGGTCTGGAGGGACTGGGCGTCGGAGGTGCTGAGGGTGACCTCGAGGTCCAGGGTGTCGGTGTTGATGCGGGCGGTCTTGCCCTTGGAGGTCGCGGCGATGCCGTTGATGGTGGCGCCGATGTCCTGCCCGGCGTCGCGGACGCCGTTGGCGGCGGCGTTGGAGTCGAACTTGGCGGTGATTGTGGTGTCGACGGTGCCGGCGTCATTGGCCTCGAAGTTGTAGATGCCGATGTTGTTGTCGGAGCCTTGCATTCCGGCCTCGTTGACGACCTTGACGGAGGCGAAGTGTCCCGCGCCGAAGTCGTCGGCCTTGACGGTGATGCCGGTGGTGAAGGAGCCCGAGGCCGCGACGGAGGCGACGAGGCCGGTCACGTCGGTGAAGCTGTTGATGGTGTTCACGACCGTGGAGAGGGCGGTGCCTGAGGCGAAGGAGAGTTCGCGGCTGCCCTTGCTGCCGGTGACCTCGATGGTGAAGTTGCCCGAGGAGGCGTCGTTGAGGTTGAGGCTCGTGCCGCCCATGGAGAGGAACATGACGCCCTGCTGGGCGGACTGGGTGACGACGAGATCGACGCCGAGGCTGGAGCCGGTGAACTTGGCGGCGTTGATGCGGTAGTCGGTGATGGCCGACGAGACGCTCTCGACCGTGTAGTCCATGTTGCCGTTCAGGAGTTTCATGCCCTGGAAGGCGGTGCTGCTGGAGATGCGGTCGATGGTCTGAAGGATGGAGTCGATCTGGAGCTGGTTCGCCTGGCGCTCATCCTGGGAGAGGCCGGCGGAGTTGGAACTCGCGGTGAGAAGGCCCTGGAGTTCGGTGAGCAGGCCTGAGATCTCCTGCAGACCGCCCTCGGCGATGTTGACGACCTGGTCGGCACGCTGGGCGTTGGAGATCGCGGAGTTGGTCGCCTTGAGTTCGGCGCGGAGGGCCTCGGAGGCGATCAGCCCCGCGGGGTCGTCCTTGCCGCGGTTGATCCGCAGGCCGGTGCTCAACCGTTCGAGCGACTTGCTGAGGTTCGCGTTGTTCAGGCCGAGCACGCGCTGGGCCACCAGGGACTGAACGTTCGTATTGATCCGACTCATGGGGTCCTCCGTGCGCTGATCTGGGACGGGGCTGTCCGTTCCAACCGTCCGTTTGTCGTGGTCGCCGCAACGAGCAGCCGACCCACGGCCCCCGACGGACACACACCGCCGCGGAGCCGACCCGGTACGCCCGGGCGATCACGCTCGGCTCCACCTGCCGGTGGAAACCGAGGTTCAGGTGGGATCGGTTGCGGCGGAAGGGCGGTTGAGTTCGCGTTGAGACTTCTTGACGCCTTTTCTTGCATTCACCCGGAAGGCGGGGCGTCTGGGGCGCGCGAGAGAACCCCGCCCAAGGGGGCGGGGAGGTGGACTGACCGGGAGATGGTCCGATAAGGATCAGCCGAGCAACTGGAGGACCTGCTGGGCCTGCTGGTTGGCGATGGTGAGCACCGTCGCGCCGGCCGAGGCGAGGATCTGGGCGCGGTTGAGTTGCGAGGTCTCCAGTGCGAAGTCGGCGTCGCGGATGGCGGAACTGCTGGCGCTGAGGTTCTCGAAGGCGGCCTGCATGGATCGGACGTTGGTCTGCACGACGTTGCGCTCGAACGCGCCCAGGCGACCGCGGAGGACGGAGGTCTCGTCGATGGCGGCGGCGATGACCTGGTTCGCGCCGGTGAAGTCGTTGCGGGCCATCGAGGCGGTGATCGAGTTATCGCCCCCGGACTTGAGCGAGGAGAGGAAGGCGAGCGTCCCGTCGATCAGCGTCGCGCCGAGGCTGGAGGCGGCGACAGAGGGGATGCCGACGTTGATCTGCTGCTGGATTGAGACCTCAGGCCCGACCTGGAACATCGCGCCGCCGCCGGTGACGTAGAAGGTGCTGCCGGAGGCTGACGGGTCGGTGGCGAAGTCGGCGTCGAGGAGGAGGTCCACGCCGAGCGTCTGGGTGCTGAGTTTGACCCGCAGGCCGTTGCCGGTGCCGACGATGCCGTTGACGAGGGCTGAGACGTCCTGGCCGATGTCGCGTGTGGCGGTGATGACGTCTGTCCAGGGGAAGCCGCCGGAGTAGTCGGGCATGGGGACGCCGTCGTTGAACTTGTGGAGAATCCAGGCGTCGTCGCTGGGGTTGTTGGGGGGGTTGAGGCGCTTGACGGAGACGAAGGCGGCGGATCCGTAGTCCACGCTGCTGAACACGACGCCGGAGTTGACGTCGCCGTTGATGAGTTCGGCCTTGAGGCCGGTGGCGGACGAGAGTTTGTTGATCGCGTTGGCGACGTCGGAGAGGGGGATGCCGGAGGCGAAGGTGAGCACCTGCACGCCCTTGGGTCCGGCGATCTCGAGGGTGACGGTGGAGAGCACCTCGCCCGGGGGCGTGGTTCCGCCGTTGTAGAAGAGGTTTCCGGTCTGTGCGGAGGCGATGACGTCAACATCCACCTGGATGGCGGCGTTGCCGACGAAACTGGCGTGGGTGATGCGGGCGTGGTCGATCGCGCTGGGCGCGAGTCCCGAGAGGGTGTAGTCGAGGGAGCCGTTGAGGAGTTTAAGCCCGCCGAAGGTGGCGGTGTTGCTGATGCGGGTGATCGAGTCGATGGCGGAGTCGATCTGCAACTGGTTGGCGTTGCGTTCGTCCTCGGAGTTGGCGCCGGTGTTGGCGGCCTCGACGATGAGGGCGCGGATGGAGTTCAGCAGGTCGTTCACCTCGGCGAGTGAGGCCTCGGTGGTGGCGATGACGTTGCTGGACCGCTCCGCGTTGCGCAGGGCCTGGCGCACGCCTTCCAGGTCCGATCGGATGCGTTCCGAGGTGATGAGGCCCGCCGGGTCGTCGCTGCCGCGGTTGATCCGCAGCCCGGTGGACAGGCGTTCGAGCCTCAGCCCCAGTTCGGCGTTTGTGGAGCGCAAGTGCGCCTGCGCGATCAGACTGGGGATGTTCGTGTTGATCCTAGCCATGACAATCCTCCGTGATTGAGGCTAAGTGCGTGCTGCGCGCGGTCATCGAGCGCGTGGGGCGGCCGGCGTCGGCACGGTCGCGGCGGTCTGGGGACGGACGGGTCGAGCGAGTTCCGCGGCGCGCGAGCGAACGCCCGCCCGCGCCGGCCCGGGTTGGATGGTCTGGCTGAGCAGTTGGGCGTCGCCGCCGTCGAGGCGCGACGCCTGCTCGTTCTCGCGCCGGATGGCCTCGTAGACCTCCTTGCGGTGAACGGCGATGGTCGTCGGCGCGGTGATGCCGAGGCGGACCTTGTCGCCCCGGATGTCGACGACCGTGATCTCGATCACGTCTCCGATCATGATCGTCTCGTCGCGCTGACGGGAAAGAACGAGCATGGGTCGGCTCCTTCGGCCTCCGTGCCGGCGGGTCGCCGCGGCACGCGGGAAAGTGCGTCGTGCGGGGGCGTCCGTTGCCCCCCGAGCCGGAAGAACACAATCGACTCACGCGGAGGCGGCTCGCTGCGCGGGCGCGACCTTCATCAGGGCGTGCCGCGTCGTCCACCGCTTCTCCGCGAGCACGAGCTGTTCGCCCGCGCGGGTCAGCGTGTTGATGACCAGCGGGCCTTGCAGATTGCCCGTCAGTGTCTGGTCCACTTTGTTCACGATCACGAACACCTGCGAGTCCTCGAGCCGCGACAGGCCGAGTTCCGCCATCTGCTCGGGGCGGATCGGCACGGAGTAGTCGGGCACGAAGAGGCTCGGGTCGGTGACGACGAACGCCAGTTCCGGGTCGTCCAGCGACTGGAGCCAGAAGAAGCAGGCGTCCTCGCCCGGTTCGAGGAGGCAGTAGCGCGTCTGCCCGGGGAACCCGAGCAGCCCGCGCGGGAAGGTGATCACGCGGTCCTCCGCGATCTCGATCACCCCGAAGCGAGTGGTCCGCACTTCCATGGGCGCGCTCCGTCGTTCGGCCTGTCGTCAACGTTCGAGCCCCGATCGTCCTTCGACCGGGCGACGTCCTGTCGTGCTCGGCCCGCGGCCGCGGCGGGCCTTCCGATCCGGTTCCAATCGACTCGACCCGCTCACGCGGGCCGGGCCGGCATCCGACCCCTACCGAAGAAAGTCCAGGAGCGAGAGCGAGTTGGCCGCCGCGGCGACCTGAAGCCCCGCGTTCAGTTGCGTCTGGAGGAGCGCGAAGCGCGAGGCGACCTCGGCGTAGTCGGCATCGCGGAGCCGGCTGCGGAAGGTCTCGTCGAGCACGCGCCGCTGTTCCACCGTGTCCGCCTCCCGATCGACCCGGGTCGAGTACCCACCGACGAGCGCCCGCGACTGCGCCAGCCGCTCGAGCGCACGCTCGATCCCCTCCGCAGCAACCGCTATGCCAGGCGTGTCATCCTTCAACAGAGCCTCGCGGAGGTCGGCGAGGTGCGTGAAGATGCCGTCAACGCGCACCTTTGCGCGGTCCGAACCGATCAGACTTGCGCTGGCGTCGTCCCACTGCCCGTCCATCAGGCCGAGTTGGAATGCGGCGGGGTTGTTGTTGCGTGGCTCGACGGTGATGCGGTCGGTCATCCCCGGGTAGGTGTCGTCCTGCGTGAGCACGATGCCCCCCGGGCCGTGCTCCGGGATCGATGCGCTGAAGAGCGTGGTGGGAAGCCCCTGGGCGGCGAGTTGCGTCGCGGCCTGGGAGTTGATCGCCTCGAGGAGCGTGCCGACGGAGACGGCGTCGGCGGGCCTGAGATCGATCTCGATCCGCGTGCCGTTGCCGAGTTCGATGATGAACTCGACGTCGAGGGCCGGGTCCGGGTCGCCGGTGTCGGGGTTGACGCCGCCGTCGGCGATGGTGACGCCGCGCCCGTCGTTGAAGGCTTGGAGGCGGGTGCCGAGGTCGAGTGTGCGGATGCCGAGCCGGCTCGCGGTCGAGCCGCCGCCGTCAACGTCCTCGATGGAGAGGCCGGAGACCGCCCCCCCCGCGACGGCGTTGAGGACGCTGAGCGTGCCGTCGGGGGCGATCTCGACGCGAAGCCCCAGGCCCGCGCCCTCGATGAGGTTGCGGACGTCCTGCATGGTGGAGGCCGCGCCGAGGTCCACGGTGCGCGTGTGGCCGTGGGCGGAGAGGCGGATCGCGCCGAGGGGCGAGCCGCCGAGGCCGCGCAGGGCGTCGATGGGCGTGAGCCAGGTCAGTCGCGGGTTGGTCTCGATGCCTTGGCCGGCCGTGGGCGTGAAGGCGAACGAGGCGTCGTCGGCGAGGCCGAGGTCGCGGGCGGTCGAGCCTGCGCCGGTGTCAAAGAAGCGCAGTTGGGGGCTTGAGCCGCCGGGACTCGCGAGTTCGATGGTGATCGAGCCGTCGGCGACCCCGACGCCGCCGGGGCCGAGGATGGTCCGGCCGGTCTGGGTCTCGTGCTGTCGGATCGCGGCGGTAAGGCGAGCGGCGACGTGGCCGATGGTGTCCGCGGAGGCGAGATCGACGCTGACGCGCGGGCCGCCGTCGTAGGAGAACTCGACGATGCCGCGGTCGATGCCCAGGCCGCGTGCCCCGTCGAGGTCGGCGAGCCGGGTGTCGAGCGTGAGGCCGGGGTCGAGGTCGGCCGTGCCGCGGACGCGCGCGGAGGCGGAGCCGAGCGGTCCGTCGTCGCCGAGGGTGAGCCGGACGGAGTCACCCAGCCCGAGGTCGCCGAGCATCCCCCCCCCGGAGGCACGGAATCGGTAGCCGCCGAGGAAGGACTCGACGGGCGCGCTGCCCGGGGTGTCGCCGGCGAAGACGTGGCCGAGGATGGTGGAGGTGTTGGCGAGGCGGAGCAGGCCGGAGGTGAGCGACTCGATGATGGTGGCCTGCGTGGCACGCTCCTCGGGATTCGAGCCGATGCCGATCTGGGCCTGGGCGGTGGACTTGGCTTCGAGCAGCATGTCCTGCGCCTGCGAGAGCGCGTCGTCGAGGGTAGCCAGCGTGCCGCGGGCGGCGTCGAGGTTGCGCGACCGCTGCTCCATGCGTGCCAGTCGGCTGTCGAGTTCGAGGATCGCGGCGGCCTTCACGGCGTCGTCGCTCGGGCGGATGACGGCCAGGCCCGTGCTCAGTTGCTCGGTGACCCGGAACAGGGCGAGGTTCGTGCGGTTGATCTGCGCGACGCCGACGCGGGCCGCGAGCATGTTCGGCACACGGGTCAGGCTCGACGGGATGGTGCTCATGGTGGTCGCTCGTCAGAGGATGGACATCAGGGAGTCGAGGAGTTCGTCGGCGAGTGCGATGACGCGGGCCGCGCCCTGGTACTGCTTCTGGAAGTTGAGGAGGTTCATGGACTCCTCGTCGAGGCTCACGCCGCTGACGGAGGCGCGCTGCGCGTCGAGACTGTCGCGGACGACGCGTGCGGCCTCGGTGCGGAGTTGGGCGGCCTGGGTCGAGACGGCGACGGTCTGCACGGCGTCGGACCAGACGGACCGAAGTGTGCGCCCGCCCAGGCCTTCGAGGGCGGTGTCCTGCAGGCCGGCGATGCGGAGAGCCGTGGCGTTCTCGACGAAGCGGCCGTCCACCATCGCCCCGGTCATCAGGCGCGAGGGGTTGGTGGCGAGGTCGGCCCGCACGCCCACGTCCGAGGCGTCGCGCCCGGTGAAGAAGGCGTTCACCCCCAGCGTCGCCAGCACGCCCGAGGTGTCGTCGGAGAAGGAGAAGTCGTAGCCGGCGCTCGCGGCGACGCGGAGCCGGCCGTCGGGCGTGAAGGACGCGGAGAGGTTGCCGACGGCGTTCAGTGCGGCCGCGACGGAGTCCGCGGAGGTGTCATCGGCGAACCCGCTCGCGCCCGAGGCAGTGATGCCGTCGAGATCGACGTCGATGCGGACGGACCGGACGAGGCCTGTGGCGACATGGCGTACGTTGACGAGGAATCCGCCGGTGCGCGGGGCGAAGGGGAGCGAGGCGAGGGCCGTGTTCGCGGGGTCGTTGAGCGCGAGGGAGCGGTCGGCGGGCGAGAGCCGGAGTTCGGAGAAGGTCTCGGTGAGTCCCGAGGCGTTCGTGCCGGCCGCGTGGGCGCCGTTGACGGCGAAGATGAGTTGTGTGGCGACGGTGTCGAGGGCGCCGATGGTGCGCTCGATGCCGTCGCCTCGCGCCGTGAGCAGGCCGCCGATGCGATCGGCGATCCATCCCGACAGCAGCCGGCTGACGATGCCGAAGCCCAGCATCAGCGACAGCATGCGCGCGCCGGCAGCGGGGCCGTAGCCAAGGTCGGTGCAGTACGCGACGATGTGGACCTGCGGCATCGACATCGCCACGCAGCAGGCCACGCCGGCCAGCATCAGCAG
>DAOMNQ010000036.1:0-24679 GCA_035443945.1 Phycisphaerales bacterium
TGATCGTCGGCATGGAAACTCCCTGGCGGCTCCCTCGTGGGCGGGAAGTCTAGCCCCCACCCTCGCCCCGGCAAGCCCAGCGGCGGCCTCTCCCGCCCCGGCCCGCCATAGCCTCCCCCATGCCCGACCCCGCCGCCCTTACCGTCGCCGAGTTCCAGGCCCTCATTCGGGACCGCTACCTGGCCACCGACGCCGCCCGGGGCACGCCCGCGACCTTCATGTGGTTCATCGAGGAGGTCGGGGAACTGGCCACCGCCCTCCAGCAGAACGCCCCGGGACGAAGCCCATCCCCCGAACAGCGGGCCAACCTCGACGAGGAGTTCGCCGACGTGCTGGCGTGGCTGATGACCCTCGCCAACGTGAGCGGCGTGGACATGGCCTCGGCCCTGTCGAAGTACACGGACCCCGACCGGGTCGCGGGCGTCAAGGGGTAACCGACGCTCGCTGCCCGGCCGCGACGCCCGAGGCCGGCCCGCGATGCCCGATCGGCCGGTATACCTCGATGATGAGCGTGTCGTCCGCGGCCGGGCCGGACCTGTGGTGCATGACGCGCGACCGGATAACGCCCGGCCAGGCGCCGTTCCGAACGTCCGACGCCGATGCCAGCAGCCGGCGCAGGCCCTCGATGCGGAGCATCGCGCCCCGTGAATCGCGGGCCTCGATCGCGCCGTCGGTGTACGCGACGACCGAGTCACCCGCCCCGAAGGGAACGGACCGGGGGGCGGGATCGAAGTCCGCTCCGGCGCACGCGCCGAGCACGAACGAGGTGCTCTCCAGTTCCTCCAGCGTGCCGTCCACGCCTCGCACGAACGCCGGCGGGTGCCCGCCCGAGGCGTATTCGAGCCTGTCGGTGCGCGGGTCGATGCGGAAGCAGAGTGCCGTCGCGTAGATCGAGTGCGTCGCGAGCGTGAGGTGGACGTAGCGGTTCAGCAGCCGCAGCACCTCGCCCGGCCCGATGTCCGGGTTTTCGGCGAAGACTCGCTCCAGTTCGCCGTGCAGGCGGTTCACGGTCAGCGCGGCCGGGATGCCGTGCCCGGTCACGTCCAGCAGCACGACGCTGAGCGGGCCGTCGGCATGGCGGTGCGCGAAGAGGAAGTCCCCACCGATGGCCCGCATCGGCTCGTACTCGTAACTGAGCAGCACCGGCCCCTCGGCGATCGACGTTGGAAACAGCGACTCGTGGATCCGCCGCGCATCCACGAGTTCCCGCCGCATCTCGCCGTACTTGTTCTGAAGGAACCGGAGTTTGAACGTCTCCATCCGCCTCGAGTGGCGGAGCCAGCAGATGGCGAAGCCCGGCGCGACCAGCAGCGGCGAGAGCACGATGCCGATGCTCGCGCCGACGATCTTGTCCGTGCTGGACGACCAGACGGGAGTCTCCCACAGCAGTCGCACCGCCGCGCTCGCCACCAGCACGAGCAATGCCGGGCGGAGCGCCTGCTTCGGGCTCCACGGCAGCAGGGCGCACGCCAGGAAGTGCGTCAGCGTGAACGCCAGCAGCCCACCCGAGGCGGGCAGATCCAGTGCCCGCATCAGCACGTTCATCAGCCCGTCGATCGCCACGATCCCGATGCTCAGCCGGACGAGCACGTCGCCCACCGGCCTGCGGCTCCTCGCGTACCAGAACGCCGCCACGTACATGGCGACCCAGATCAGCGCGACGAACCACCACGGCCAGCCGCGCGGCAGCGGCACCTGCGACGACCGCGCCCAGACCAGCGCTCCTGTCCGCACCAGGAGGCCCAGCAGCAGCAGGCCGCCGATGACCCCGGTGAACCACAGGAACCGCCGCAGGAGCAGCCGCTCGGTCTCCACGCGGAACTCGTGGTGAAAGTCCGTGGTGTAGGCCGCGCTCGACGAGAGAGCCATCAGCCGCCCCCCCCGCGTTCGCCCCGGTTCGCGCCGGGCACCCACAGCACGTCTCCGCCCGCGCGCGCGTTCGCCACCCGCCCCAGCACGAACAGCAGATCGCTCAGGCGGTTGAGGTACCGCATCACCTCCCCGCTCGTCGCCATCGGCTCCTGCGCCAGCAGCGCCACCGCACACCGCTCCGCCCGGCGCACCACCGTGCGGGCAACGTGCAACGCCGCCGCCAACGCCGAACCGCCCGGCAGCACGAAACTCGTCAAGGCGGGCAGGCCCGCGTTGTGCGAGTCGATCGCCCGTTCGAGCCGCTCGGTCTGCGCGGGCGTGATGCGCAGCGACTGCCCCTCGCCCGGCTCCACCGGCGTCGCAAGGTCCGCACCCGCGTCGAACAGGTCGTGCTGCAACGACCGCAGCAGGTCCGCGATGTCGCCCGCGCCCGCCCCATCCGCCGCGACAACCGCCAGACCAATACAGGCGTTCGCCTCGTCCACCGTGCCGTAGGCCTCGACCCTCGGGTCCGCCTTCGAGACGCGCAAGCCACCCACCAGGCCCGTCGTCCCGTCGTCGCCCGTCTTCGTGTATACCTTACTGATCCTGACCATCGACCCTCGCACGACGACGGAGAACGCCAGAACAATGCCCCCGGCCAGTGTATCCGGCACGGACGCCCCCGCCTTGCAGCGCGGCCTGCTGAAGCGGTGGTGCCTCCGCGACCCGGCTCGGGTCGAGGCCACGGGCAGCACGCCGCTCGTCCAGCGCGTCCTCGCGGCTCGCGGCCTGACCGACAACGCCGAACGCTTCCTGCACCCCTCCCTCACGCACCTCCACCCGCCCTCGGCCGTTCCGGGCGCCGACCGGGCCGCGGAGCGAATCCTCGCCGCGATCAGGGCACGCGAGCCGATCGCCATCTACGGCGACTACGACGTGGACGGCGTCGCGGCCACCACCATCCTCTACCGCACCATCCGCGCCCTCGAGCCCGACGCGCCCGTGCGCACCTACGTCCCCCACCGCATCGACGAGGGCTACGGCCTCAACGAGGATGCCATCCGACAACTCGCCGCCGAGGGCGTCCGCATCATCGTCACCGTGGACTGCGGCATCACGGCTGTCGGGCCTGCCGGTGTAGCCCGCGCGCTCGGCCTCGACCTCATCATCACCGACCACCACAACCTCGGCGACGAACTCCCCGCGGCGTACGCGCTCGTCCACCCCCGCCTGCCCGGCAGCGCGTACCCCTTCGGCGACCTCTGCGGCGCGGGCGTCGCGTACAAACTCGCCTGGCGCCTGATGACGATGCACGCCGGCAGCGACCGCCTGCCCCAGCCGCTCCGCAACCTGCTCCTCGACCTGCTGCCCGTCGGCGCGCTCGCCGCCATCGCCGACGTCGTGCCGCTGCTCGGCGAGAACCGCGTCATCACGCACGCGGGCCTGCGCCGCATCCGATCGACCCCGTTCGTCGGCCTGCGGGCCTTGATCGAGGCCTCCGGGTTCGCCGACGAGAAGGTGGACTCCGAGCGCGTCGCGTTCTCGCTGGCGCCGCGCCTGAACGCCTGCGGCCGCATGGGCCACGCCCGCGAGGCTGTCGAACTGCTCACGACGGACGACGCCGCCGCCGCCCGGCAGATAGCCGACCAGTTGACGAAACAAAACAAGGATCGGCAGGAGATCGAGCGCGGCATCACCGCCCAGGCCGAGGAACTCGCCAACGCCCGGGGCATGACCGGCCCTGACACGCGGGCCATCGTCCTCGCGCACCCGGACTGGCACACCGGCGTCGTCGGCATCGTCTGCTCTCGCCTCGTCGAACGCTTCGCCCGACCCACCATCCTCATGCGCTCCGAGGGCGGCGAGTGCCACGGCTCCGGACGATCGGTGCGCGGCTTCAGCCTGCACGACGCGCTGCGGGCGTGCGAGACCCACCTCGAACACTTCGGCGGGCACGACATGGCGGCGGGCCTGCACGTGCGCGAGGCCGCGCTCGACGCCTTCACGGCCGCCTTCGTCGAGCACGCCAACCAGCGCATCGGGCCCGACGACCTCATGCACGTCCTGGAGTATGACTGCGACGCAACCGTCGAAGAGTTACAGGCGAGCGCGGTGCGCGAACTCGAACGCCTCGCCCCCTTCGGCAGGGACAACCCGCACGTCGACCTCCGACTGACCTCGCTCCGCGTGGGCGAGGAGCCGCGCCGGATGGGCGTGCGCGGCAGGCACCTGTCCGTCATGGTCCGGGGTAGCGGCCCGAAGGCCCTGAGGCTGGTCGCGTGGAACTGGGGCGACAGGGCCGACCGCCTGCGTCCGGGCATGACCATCGACGCCGTGGTGCGACCGAAACTGAACCACTGGAACGGCACGACGAGCGTCGAGGCGGACTTGCTCGACGTGTGCGAAAAAGGGGGCGGGGCCTGATACGCCCCGCCCCGCAAACACACACTCCCCTTTACCCGCCAGGGAGTATCACGGCTGGTTCGGCACGCCCGCCACCGTCGCGCCGCCGACCGAGTCCAGCAGCGCACGCAGGCTCGCGTTCGTCGGATCGGCCTTCAGCGCCAGCGTGAAGGACTCGCGTGCCGCGTCGTGGCGGCCCATGTCGCGCAGCACCAGCCCGCGCAGCGTGTTGATCTTCGCGGATGACGGGTCGCGCGCCGCCGCACGCCCAAGCCACTCCAGCGCGGCCGCGTTCTCGTTCTGACGGCGGTGCCAGAGGGCGCGCAGCAGGTAGCCGTCCGCCCGCTCCGGCGCGATCGCGATCACGCGCGTCGCCGCGGCGCGGAGCCGGTGCTGGTCCTTGAGCACGTAGGAGAGTTCGCCCAGGCCGATCCAGGCTTCAAGGTCGCCCGCGCCCTCGTCGCCCTCGGTCAGGGTGATGTAGATCGTGCGGGCCTCGACCGGCCGCGCCAGTTCAGTCAGGCACCGTGCCCGCGAATGGAGCAGGTCGCGCCGGCCGGCGCGCTGGCTGTCCTTCAGCAGACGCGCAAGGTTGCTCTCCGCCGCGCGATAGTCCTGCACCGACACCTGCGCCCGCACGAGATCCTCGAGAATCGCCACGTCATCCGGCGCGAGCAGCCTCGCCTGGTTGAACAGTTCGACGGCCTCGGCGTTGCGGCCCGCCATCAGCGCGATGTGCCCCAGCGTCTGCTTCACGCCCGCCGCGTGCTCGTAGCGCCCGCCGCCCTCGCGCAGCAGCGTCTCGGCCTCCGCGGTTCGGCCCATGTCGATCAGCGTCTCCGCGGCGGCCACCGCGTACTGCGGCGCGGTCGGGTCCAGTTCCATCGCGCGCCGGTAGTGACCCAGCGCGGTCTCCTGCTCCTGCAACCGCTCGAACAGCACGCCGAGGTAGAACTGCGCCTCGACGTTGGTCGCGTCGAGCGACTCGGCCGCCCGCAGCGCGTGGACCGCCTGGTCCAGCGCGCCCATCTCGTTGAGGATGCGCCCGCGAAGCACGTGGCTCCTCGCCACCTGGTCGTTGATCGCGATCGACGTGTCGATCCGCTTCAGAGCCTTGTCCAGGTCGCCGGCGAGGAACGCCTGCCGCGCCATGTCGTGCTCCGTCGCGCTCTTCATGATGCTGAGTTTCTCTCGTGCAGCCGAGAGGTGCTCGCGGGTGTACTTGCCGTGGCCCCCCCCGCCGCACCCGGCCCCGAAGCCGGCGAGGCAGATGCAGGCGGTCAGTCCGAGGCGCAGCGTCGTCCGTGCGTTCATCGCGGTTCTCCCTTTCGTCCCTCTCCTCCGAACGGTCGTCGTATCGACTTCGCGGACACCCGAGAGGCGGCCCGCGCGGGGGCGGACCGTCTCCCGGGGTTGGTGGGTCACTTGTCTTCCGCCGGCGTCGGCTCCGTGGGCACGGTCGTGAACGTCGGCGCGCTCTCCGCCGCCGCCCCGAAGATGCGGGCCAGCCCGCGGAATCCGTGCATCATCGTCGCCCAGCCCAGGATGCGCCGGTCCTCCTCGCTCAGTTCGTCGATCCACGAGGTCGAGTCGTTCGCGGCGGCCTGTGCACCGGAATCCCACTCCTCCAGCGGGGCGCCGTTGCTCTCGAACGCGAGGTCGTCCCCGGTGTCGTGGGACGACGGCTCCGAAGCGACCTCGAAGGTCGTGCCGTCGGCGTCGGTGTACGGTGAGTCAGTGCGCTCGCTAGACGCGGACGCCTCGCGAATGTCCTCGAGGCCCCAGACCGCGCCCGCATCCCAGGCCTCGCCCGTCTCGGCATCGACGTTGACCTGCTCCATCTGCGGCTCGTCTGTTGACTCTGCGACGACCGTCTCCTCGCCCGAAGGCTGCGCGGCGTCATCCGAGACGAAGACCATGGAATCATCCGCCGTGTCCGGCACGCTCACGCCGTCCGACGCGCTCGTGACGCTCATGGAGTCCGCGGCCGGCGTGACGGCCGAGCGTCGCTCGACGTCCGTGTGCAGCAGTTCCTCCACCTCGCCGTGGAGGATTGAGTGCAGCAGGTCGCGGTTGGGCCAGACGGTCCGCTCGTTCATCAGTTTCTCGCGCATCTCGATCGCGTCCGGCTGGCTGGGGAAGAGCTCCAGCGAGCGGCGCACGCGGTGCAGCGCCTGGTCTGTCTTACCCTCCGCGGCCAGACGGTCGGCCTCCACCAGCAGCATGCTCGCCCGCTTCTCGCGCGACCACGGCAGCAGCCCCTCCCGGGCGCCGGCCCGCGCACGCCGCGCAACCTCCAGGCCCTCGGCCCCGGCCTTGATCATCACGTTGTCGCTGACAATCGACGGCTTGATCATGAAGATGATCTCGTTGCGCTGGGTCTCGTCGTCGTGCCCACGGAACGCCGCCCCGATGATCGGGATGTCGCCCAGGAACGGCACCTGCCGGCGCGAGGTCGAGGTGGACTCGCGGAACAGGCCGCCCAGCACGATCGTGTGCCCGTCCGGCACGATCACGTTCGTCACCAGTTCGTTCGTGATCTCGTCCGGGATCGTCACCTGCGAGCCGCTCGTGTCGGTCGCGTTGCGGATCACCGCCTCGGAGACCTGCGGCTTGAGTTCCATGCGGATCATGCCCTCGTTGGTCACGAAGGGCCGGAAGTACAACTGCGTGCCCGTGTCGAGGAACTGCACGGTCTGCGTCGTGCTGGTCTCGCTCGTCGTCGTGCTCAGGTAGCCGACCTTGCGACCGACGAGCACGCGGGCCGGCATCCGGTTCAGCGTCAGAATCTTCGGGTTCGAGATGATCGTGGTGTCGCCCACCTCGTCGAGCATCCGCAGGAAGACGGCGACGTCGTTGTAGACGATGCCGGCCTTGAACGTCGCCGGACCGGAGGCGTTGCCGGCGGTCGAGACCAGCGCGCCGCCGCGCCCGTCGTCGCCCGGCACGCCCACCGTCTGCGACGAGCCGCCGGAGATGCGCGAGCCGGTGCCGCCGATCAGCCCGTCCACCGAGCCGAGCGGGCCGCCCAGGTTCACGAAGTCGCCCATGCTCAGGTCCGCGATGATCGAAAAGTCCACCCCGAACGCGTTCGCCTCGTTCAACTGCGTCTGCACGATCGTCGCCTCGACAAGCACCTGCGCGGGCCGGGTGTCGAGTTCGCGCAGCAGGCCCTCGATCTCCTCGACGCGGTCGGGGTAGTCGAAGATGATGAGCGTCGCGCCGTGGACGAAGTCGTCCGCGCCGGCCGGAGCGTCGCCCGGCAGGGTGAACCGCTCCGTGCGGTTGTTGGTCTTGATGAACGAGCCTTCGCTCAGCAGCGGCGTGACGAACTCGGCCGCGTCCACCGCGTTCAGGTAGTTCAGCACCAGCCGCTTGTGGACGCGCCGGCGAGAGGCCTGCTCGATCTGCTCGAGTTCCGCGAGCGTGTAGACGTGGATGAAGTTGCCCTTCTCCACGTACCCGAACCCGTTGACGTGCAGGATCGCGTCCAGCGCCTCGTAGAACGTCACGCCGTACAGGTTCGCCGAGACCGTCGCCGACACGTTCTGGCTGGCGACGATGTTCCGCTGGCTCTGGATAGACAGCAACTGCAGCACGTTCGCCAGCGCCTCGTTCTGCACGTGCAACTCGACGATCATGTTCTCGTCCACGCGCACGCGGTCCATCAGTTCCTGCACGCGCTGCTCGTCCGGCTGGTTCGACGGCTGCGCGGGAGCGGGCGTGTCCCCGAGCGTCGCGTTGACCTCCGCCGCTCGGCCGGTCGCGGACGCCGCGGCGTTCCGCGCCGCCTCCATGATCGCGCCCAGGCCCAGACCCAGGTCGCCGTCCTCGTCCTGCGCCAGCGCGGCCGGCGCGCCCGCGATCAGCGCGAGGGCTGCCGCGGACATCGCGAACCCGCCCGCGCGGCGGTGGGTCCGCTGAGAAACGAACTTGCTCGACTCGTTGTGACGCTGGCTCATGTCTCAACCCTGCCTGTATCTCGGGCCTGCCGGCGTCCCGGACGCATCCCGGGCCACTCACCGTCGGCTCGGCCGGTTGTACTCGGTTTGTCGTCCAGCGGAGATGAGGACTTTGGGACGAGTCTGCCGATTGACCAGCGTGGCCAACCCGCGCCCGCACAACCGGAACGCGCAATAACCGACAAGTCTCCCCGGGGGCGTCAGTCCGCAGCCGCATCCCGCGGTGCGCGCTCCGGCCGCTCGTCCGTCGGCGGCGCCGGACGAGCACCCTCATCCGTGCGAGGCTCCGCGTAGACCGACCGCGGGGTGTCCGTCACGAGCCGCAGCCGCTGCCAGATGAGAAGGCTCAGCACGCCCGTGAGCGCGACTGCCGCCAGCCGGAAGCCGCTCGGCCTGCGACCGTGACCGGCGCTCTTGCCACGTGGCCGCTTATTCATCGGCAATCTTCTCGACCGAGACCTGCCCCGTGAAGGGCGACACGTTCACACGGAACACCGAACCGCTCCCCCGGATGACGACGCTCCCGCCCGAACCCGCCTCGTCCCCGGCGGGATCGACGACGGGGCCGCCGAGTTCATCGAAGATGAGGATGGACTCTCCGTCGAACGAGGCCGACAGGATCTCCGCGCCACTGAAGCGCGAGTCGTTGAAGTTGATGATGTAGCGGTCGTCAGGCCCGCCGCGGAGGAGGAGCGGCTCGTAGGTCACCTCGGTCTGCCCCTCGCCGATCATCGTGACCTGCACCTCGGCGAGCATGTAGGCGTTGCTGTCGGGGTAGAACAGGATCGCCCGCCGCTGCTGGTACGCCAGGGCATCGGCCTGCGCGAACGCGATGTCCGAGACGACCGTCCGCACCGCCGCCTGCACCCGCAGCACGCCCGCGCTGCCGATCGAGGGCACGACCAGCGCGGCCGCGATCCCCAGCACCACGACCACCACGAGCACCTCGACCAGGGTGTAGGCGCGGGGCGATGCCGCCCGGTCAGGCCGCCCACCCCGCCCGGTGCAGCAACGCGCGATCACGGTCGCCTCCCTCACTTCGTCTCGCGGACACGGACGCCGTCGGACAACTGCTTCTCGACCCTGCCGAGCCGGTCGTTGAGAGATCGCAGTTGGCGGATCATCTCGTTGCGCTGGTCCGCCGGGTTCACGATGCCGCGGGCGCGAGGCTCATCGTCCTGCGACGCCGACGCGACCGCCGGAGGCTGCTTCAGGATCGTCGCCCCCACGAGGACCGCGATGAGCGCGAGCAGCCCGTTCGTCCACGCGCGGCCCGCGAATCGGAACCTCGGTCGGTCGTGCCCGCTGCTGATGGCGTCCATGGTCGTTTCCTCACTCGCTCAGTTCTTCGGGTGCGGCTCGTCGTTGCCGTCGAACCCACCGGCCCAGAGGCGGCCCGTCGCCGGGTCATAGATCCACCCGTGATCGGTCTGGTAGGCGTCGTCGGGCCCTTCGCCGAAGACGATCACCCCGCCGTTCGGCTGGCCGACCCAGGCGTTCACAGGCGCAGTCTTGAGATACTGGTTGTTCAGCAGCGGACCCCACGTCCCGTCTCCCTCCTCGATGGTCGGGAACGAGTCGGCGTTCCGCACTCGATAGACGTCGATCACCCGGCGGACTTTCTGCAACTCGTGGAACGTGGCCTTCTCGCTCGCCTCGCTGGTCGCGTTCGCGAACCGAGGCACGACCACGGCGGCCAGGATGCCCAGGATGACGACCACGATCAGGATCTCAACGAGCGTGAATCCGCGCCTGGCATAGTCCATCTCGACTCTCCGTGTCCTGTCAGCCGTCGGGCGTCTCTTGCATCGAATCGGCCCGCGCTCCCTTCCGGGAGCGGGGCCTGTGTGTCATGCGGGCACGCGCGGATCAGTCCGCAGCGTTGCCGGTGATCTCGCCGTTCTCCTCGTCGAAGTACGAGGCGTAGATCGTGCCGTTGGTGCTGTTGAAGAACCACGCGGCATCCGCCGAGCCGGTGCCTTCCTCGCCGGTGGCGACGCTCGTCCGGGTCGCCGCCGTCGGCCACGCCGGGTTGGCGGGAGCGGACTTCAGGTAGTTGCCGTCCAGGAGATCGTCCCAGTCCGCCGACAGGTCCGGGTAGTTCCCGTTGTTGCGAGCCGCGAACAGTTCGATCTGGTTCTGCAGCGTCTGCAACTGCGTCTGGATGTTGCCGCCGCGGGCGTCGTTCGCCGCGTTCGTGAACTGCGGCACGACGATCGCCGCGAGAATCCCGAGGATCACGACGACGATCAGAATTTCGACCAGCGTGAACGCCCGCGCCCGGGCACGATTCGCCTTCATGTTGAGGCCTCCTTCACTCACTCGAGTCACTCGCGAGTTCCTGCGTTCCGCCAACGCGGCGGGGGGTTCCTGAATCCGGCGTGCGGGCCCCGGACGGCTCCTCCGCCGCCCGGGCGCAACCGCGCCGCAACAGGGCATCGACCGCAGGTCCCCCCCGGTTGACCTGTGTTCATGCGAATCCGGCCCGGCCGCGCCCGATCGTGACGACTGCGGTCAGATTGACGCCTGCACCGGCAGAATCCCCGAAACGAGGGGATGGCCGAAGGTGCGGATATCCCGCTTATCGGGCGCGCACGAACAGCACGAACGGCGAAGCGCGAGCCACGGATCGCGCGGCGCGTCAATCGCGAGCGCGGCGTGCGCTGTTCAGTTGGACGACCCCGCCCCGATCAGACCCAGCAACTCTGTGTTGGGCAGGTTCAGCGCGCCCAACAGAGCGGCGGCCGTGACCGCCTCCTCCCCCGTGCCGTCCCGTGCCAGCCCCACCAGCCGGGTCACGTGGCGATCCGACAGCATGTTGCCGAAACGCTTGGCCGAGGCGCCCACGGTCTCGAGCAGCGCGATGCGCTCCTGCCCCGAGGCGGCCAGGGCGGCGTCCATCAAAGCGACCTGCGCACGCTCCTGCCCGATCCGCGAGAGCACCTCCGCCACGCGCAGTTTCGTAGCGCCGCTCGAAGCCCCGAGCGAAGCGATCAGCGGCGCAGCCGCGTCGCTCACGTCAAACACCGGGTTGCCCGACACCGCCAGGTCGCGCAGCGCCGCCAGCGCGCGCGAGGCGTACTCCGCCGCCTCCTCCGCGCCGATCACGCCGCCCGACGCCGTGTCCACCAGTTCCCGGGCGGCCGTCGCCATCATCGCTTCGGTCAGCCCGAGTTGACGGACGGAGACCGTGGCGTCGCGTTCGAACTGCGGGCCGAGCTCCGCGTACGAGACCGAACTCACCACCGCGAGAATCGGCGTCGCCGCAAGCCGCGTCGAAACCCGTGCCTCGTCGATCATCCGCAGCGTCGCGTCCGCCGCCTGCGCCGAAACGATCAGGTCGATCCCGGGCGTCTCCGCGATCGGTTCCGCGGCATCCGCCAGCGTGCCCGAGCGAGGCAGCACCACGTACCCGTCGCGCTCCAGCACACGCCGGATCGCCTGGTACTGCTCCGACTCGGCCGTGATGACCAGCGCGTATCGCTTCGATGCGTCCCGAATCGCGCTCGCCAGCAGGGGAACCACTCGCTCCGATCCCGTGAACGTCTCCGTCGGCTGCGCCGTGCCCAACGCGAGCGCGGCGTCGTACTGCACGCGGCGGTTCGGATAGGCGAGGCTCTCGAGCAGCGGCCTGCGCGCCGCAAGCCCGGACCACAACTGCGGCCCGCCCGCCGTCCGCTCGATGGCCGCGATCGCCTGTCGGGCGAGCCGCGTGTTCCGCGTGTCGATCGCCCGCGCCAGCACGCGCTGATTGACCGGCACGCCGGCCGCCGCCGCAAAGTACTCTGCGCCGCGACGCGTCGAGGGGTACGCCGGGTTCTCGTACCCGTCGGGCGTCTCGTTCTGACGCTTGAAGTTCGAGGCCACCCACAGCGCGAGGGCATCCGCGTTATCGCCGCGCAGCGAGAGCGACTTCTCCGCCATCCGCATCGCCATCGCCTCGTGGTAGACCTCGGTGCGGATCGCCGTCGGGATCAGCGGCGTCTTCGGCGCGCCGGGCAGATACGACCACAGCAACTGGTGCTCCTCACCGGGGAAGGACGTGGCCTCCGCCCGCTCGCCGTAGTACACCTCGCCCAGCCACTCATACAGCGACGCCGCGTCCAGCGCGCCCAACGACCCGCCCACCGCATCCAGCGCCCGCCGGCACGCCGCCGAGACGGCGGGAGACTTTGTGCCCGTCATCAGTTCCATCACGAACGGCGCGGAAGTCCCGTACTTCAACTGCCCCAGCACCTGCACCACCAGTTCCTGCTCGGCGGGCTGAAGGTGCGGCAGCGCAGCGCAGAGCGGCATCACCGCCTGCCGGCCCATGTCGATCATCAGCCGCTGCACCGCCGCCTGCAACTGCGGGTTGTTGCCGTCCAACAGCGCCTCGAGCAACTGCGGCATGGCGTACTCGCCCGCCGCCACCAGCCGCTGCTGCGCCAGGAACCGGCCCTGAAGCCCGCCCGTCAGCAGCCCGATGTTCCGCTCAACCTCAGCGGGCGCACGAGCCTTGTTCAGCCGGCCACGCTCGAAGAGACGCTGCAGCGCGCCCGCCGTCGCCTCGAGGTCCGACCCGCCTCCCTCCGCCCGCATCGCCAGCCCAACCGCCTCCGCGAACCGCAGCGACTCCCCCGACGCCTCGATCAGGTCCGCGAACGCCTCGGGCGACATGCCCGACGAAAGCAACTGCTGCCCCATCAGTTCCGCCGCGTCGTACCGGGCGATCTTCGTGTAATGGATGAAGTCCCGCAGGCGGTCGGCGTCGGACTCCGGAACGGCCTGCCCGTGGGCGGGAACCGCGACCAACGCCGCCGCGAGCAGGCACAGGACCACGACCAGACGACCGGGGGCAACGCTTCGCACGGGAACCTCTCCTATTCGCCACTCGGGCGGGACGGACCTGCTCTTCGGGACGCGCTTCAAGCCACAAGCACCACGGCCCGCAGCCGCCCGGCCGGACTCCAAGCGTACCCCCCCTGTCCCGAGGCCCCGCAATCTAGCGGTCCCCGACAACCCGTGTCAATCGGCACGCCCAAACCCCGCCCACCGGCGGATGCCCCGGTCGGCGTCCCAGAACCAGAACTTGGGGCCTGCCCGGGCAGGCCCGTCAAGCGGCCCCCCCCGCTCGCCGATGCAAGCCCGGTGAAGCCCTCCGGGCCGCTGCCCGTTTCGTGCGCGAGGTGAGACGATGACCATCGATAAGGACGTCCTGACGACCGGCGAGGTGGCGAAGATCTGCAACGTCGCCCCCCGGACAGTCTCCAAGTGGTTCGACACCGGCACCCTCAAGGGGTACCGCATCCCCGGCTCCAAGGACCGCCGAATCCCCGTCGCCGAGTTGCTCCGCTTCATGCGCGCCCACGGCATCCCCATGGACGGGATCTCCTCCGGACGCACCCGCGTCCTCATCGTGGACGACGACAGCGACGTCGTGGACACCCTCCACCGCGTCCTCTCCGAGCAGACCACCTACGAGGTCCACACCGCCACCACCGGCTTCCAGGCCGGCATGGAGTGCGAACGCTTCCGCCCCCACGTCATCCTCCTCGACATGCACCTCTCCGACGGCGACTCGCGCCACGTCGCCGACCTCGTCCGCCGCAGCGACGCCCTCCAGATGACCAAAATCGTCGCCATGAGCGCGAAGATGACCGACGGCCAGGCCCACGCCCTCCGCTCCCAGGGCTTCGACGACTTCCTCCGCAAGCCCTTCCAGGTCCGACAGGTCGTCGACTCCATCGAACGCTCAACCAGCGTCGTCCACTGACGACGCGAAAAGCGAACAACGAAAAGCGAAAAGCGAACACGTTTATAGCCGGCCCCGCTGCGCGCTCCGATGTTCGTTCTTCGCTTTTCGTTTTTCGCTTTATCCGACCTCCGCCAGGTACCGCGCGATCACGTCCCGCGCCGCCTTCAGGTCCCGCACGTCGATCATCTCCGTCACCGTGTGGATGTACCGCGTCCCGACCGTGATGCCCACCGCCCGCGCGCCCGCCGCCGCCTGCTGCGCCGCCGCCCCGTCCTGACCGCCCCGGGCCAGGATCGTCCGCTGATACGCGATCTTGTGCTTCTTCGCCACCGCCTCGACCTCGTCCACCAGCGCCTTGTCCGCGATGAACGAGGCGTCCTTCACGTGCAGCCCGAAGCCGTCGCCGTGCTTCGTCACCCACTCCGGCTCCGGAACGCCCGGCGTGTCGCACGCCAGCGTCACGTCGATCCCCAGGCCGACATCCGGCTTCACCGCGTACGCCGCCGCCCTCGCACCCCGCAGCCCGACCTCCTCCTGCGTCGTGAACGCCACCACCACCTCGCAGGCGTGCTCGCCCCCGAGCCGGTCCAGTTCGCGCACGCCCTCGATCCCCAGCCAGCACGCCACGCGGTTGTCGAGCGCCTTGCTCACGAACTTCTCGCCCATCCCCATCGCCGGCTCGTTCATCACCACGAAGTCGCCGACCCGGACCCGCTTCTTCACCTCCTCGACCGGCATCCCCACGTCGATGAAGAACTCCTTGGTCTCCGGCACCTTCGTGCGCTCCTCGGGAGATGAGATGTGGATCGGCCGCCCGCCGGGGTTCATCACGCCCGGCAGGTCGCCGTCCTCCGTGCAGACCAGCACGCGCCGCGAGAACAGGTTGCGCGCATCGAACCCCCCCGCCGGATCGACGTAGACGAACCCCTTGTCGCTGATGTGCGAGACGTAGAACCCGATCTCGTCCATGTGGCACAGGATCATCACCCGCGTCGGACGCGAACCCTTGCCCCCCTTCTTCCCACCCGACCCGCGCGGCCCGCGCGTGCAGATCAGCGACCCCATCGCGTCCGTCCGCACCTCGTCGAACAGCCCCTTGACCTCCTTCTCGATGAGCGCTCGCACACGCTCCTCACGCCCGGGCACCCCCGGCGTCTCGCACAGCCGCTTGAGCAGGTCCAGGTTCAACGCATCACGCTTCGCCATGGGAAATCACCTTTCAGAATCTCGCGGCCGACCTCGAACGCACGGGCCGACACCGCGGAGCGGGAAGGGTAGAACCTATCCCATGTCCCCGGCATACAACTTCACCACAGAGACACAGAGGTCACAGAGCCTGAAAAACAAGCGGTTTCTCTCTGTGCTCTCTGTGCCTCTGTGGTGCATCTTCGGGTCCGGGATAGGCTCTAGGGTCCCGACCGGCCGGAATCAGCGGCCCGCCTGCCGCTCCCGGGCCGCGACCGCCAGCCGATCGCACCGCTCGTTCTCGGGGTGGTCCGAGTGCCCCCGGACCCAGTTGAACCGGATGTCGTGCACCGCCAGCAGCGCGTCCAGCCGTTCCCACAGGTCGCGGTTCTTGACCGGCTGCTTGCCGGCGGTGCGCCAGCCGCGGGCCTTCCACGCGGCGAGCCACTCGCGCATCCCGTTGAGCACGTACTGCGAGTCCGAGTGCAACTCGACGACCGTCGGCCGCTTCAGCGCACCCAGCCCCTCGATCACCGCCATCAGTTCCATCCGGTTGTTCGTCGTCTCCGGCTCGCCCCCGGACGCCTCCTTCTCCACGCCCGTCCGCCCGTCGCGCAGGATGTACGCCCACCCCCCAGGCCCGGGGTTGCCGGAGCACGCGCCGTCAGTGAAGAGGTGCACCGTCTCCCGCCGCTCAGCCATGGCCGCACTGTAGCGGGAAGAGATCTAGGGATGAGGGAGAAGGGAAGAGGGATCGAGGGATTGAGGGATCAAGGGATTGAGTGAGCGAAGGTCGAGCGTGCCGAATGCCTCCTACTCAGAGCCGGGGCCGTCAGGCCCCGGCTTCCCTTCCGCTCTCGTGGCGGCGACTCTCCACGCCCCGTGTGGCGCCCCGGAAGATTCCCACGTCCATGCACTCGATGCCGGTTTCGGCGCGATGATACCCGTCTCAATCCGCCATGCGTCGCTCGCCATCAGAAGAAGAGGAACGGCCAGATGTCCCCTCGTTCATCAGCCGCGAGGATCGCCATGTGAGGCACCCAGTACTCACCCGCTTCGTCCCAGTAGAAGTTCACGCGCAGTCTTCCGTAGCCGCCATGGCGAAAGCGGACCGGCACGGCCACATGCAGGGTCCTTCCCGAAGCGCCGTCTTTGATCGCTTCCCCTTCTGCGAACATGAGGGGCCCATCGGCCGGATGCCAAACGCAGGCTTGGGCCCGGTGAGCGTTGAACGGCCACTCCTCCGAGTTGTACTCGAAGTCGAGTCGCGTGCCAACGCGCACCCTTTCGACAAAGACCTTCTCGATGCCCGCGAAGCGGCCCTCCAGTGCGCGCACCGACTCTCTGTAGAGCGCGAGATCGTCTGCTCCGTCGGAAGCGACCGTGGCCATCATCTGCCAGTCGTGCATCTGCCTGATCCACCCCCGCAGCATCGTCGAGTCCAGCGTTGCACCCGACTCGCGTTGATACCGCACCATGGCGTCCGGCTCGCCGAGCAACGCCTCGAACGCCGCCGCCACCGCGGTTCGGAGCGATTCCAACCGTTCCTCGGGGATCTGCTCCCTCGATGCGTAGTCCGCGGCCACTTGGGCGACAGCATGCGCGGGACCGGCTTTGGCCTCCCGCGGGGCGGGTGCGGGCAGGCGTGCCGGCCCCCGCTCCATCCACAGACGCACTTCGTTCGCGACCGGATCGAACCAGACCGGCACGTCGCCGAGCGTCGCAAGGCCGATGATGAGGTCCGGGCTGCGACGGGCGTTGTCGGCATTCGCCGCGCGAGTGACCAGCACCCCGTCGAGCCTCAGCGGGCCGACGTGCAGAGGTTCGGCGAGCGTCCGCGTGATGGCGCGCCCCCGGCGCCCCGCGGCCCAGATGGTCTCAGTGACAGCCGGGCCTTCCGCGGGAAGATCGACGAACGCAAAGACGCCGATCGGCGACGCCGTGTCAAGGACCGCGCGGTACTCGCTGCCACCGACGCGGACGGGGATCGTCCGCATCGTGTTGACCCGGCCTTCCGATTCGGGTACGTCCGGGGAGGTGTACGGCTCCCACGGAATGCTGACCCAGCCCGAAGGAGGTTCGAGGGGCGGATCGCCCGGATCGGTCGGCAGGAGCAGCGTGCATCGGCTGATGCGATGATCGATGACAACGCCGCGAAGGCAGTTCTCGATGAATCGGAGGCCCAGCAACGGCGGAACCCGCGCTCCGGAATCGGCCACCACCACCGAGGCAGGACGAAGCGAGAGAGGTCCGACCTGCAACTCAGCGAACACGCCCGCATGGGCCTGCGACGTCCCGAGCACATCCACGGCCCTGGTCGGATCGGCCTCCGCGCTGACCCATGGCCGCAGCCGCCGGGCGTCGTGCCGGTCGAGATGGACGAGGAAGTCGCCGCCGGTGTCGATGAGGAACTCGACGCTGTGCCGCCGCCCCGTGCCCGGTTCCTCAACGAAGCCGGGGACATGCACAGGGTGGTAGAACCGGAGGCTGCACGAGCACTGCCGGAAGGACGGCGACTCTTGTCCCGGCGTGGCCGGCTCCACGCTGAGCCGCTGGCGCACGACCAGCCGCGCGCCCCCGTCGTCGCGGGACTCCAAGTGGACCCGATCCCGGAGTTCGGTCGGCAGGCGATCGATCGGCGACCGCTGGACCGACACGCAACCCGCCCCGCAGAGCAGGCCGCACACAACGACCGCACAGGCAAGCCGGGGTGTTGCACGCATGATCCGCCGGGAGCATACCTCACGCAGAGCCGGGTTGAACGCGAAGGGCGCGAAGAGTGTGAAGGGGAGTCGCCCCGGAAGCACAAGAGGAGGATGAGGGAGGAGAGGGACGACGGGGCGAGTTCGGGGCGAGTCACCCGGGGGCGGGCACTCGGTTTGCGCGTACGGGGGGCCCGTTCGGCAGCGCGAACATCGTTTTCGCGCTGCCGGAGAGGGGGTTCCGTGTGCAGGGCTTGCGCGGTTCGTGCGCGACGGGGCCTGAATGCCCCGGCTCTGAATCTCCCTCCCCCTTCGCTTCCTTCGCGCCCTTCGCGTTGCAACCCTGAGATGAACGCGAAGTCTGCGAAGGGCGCGAAGGGCACGGTTCAGCCCCCGCTCGCTCCGCCCCACCCTCCTCCCTCGGTCCCTTGATCCCTCATCCCTCGATCCCTTCAGCCATCCCCCGATACCATCGCCCATGCCCACTCCCGCCGCGCCCGCGACCCCCACGACCTCGGTCCATCGCGTCGAAGTGCGTCCCGCCGATCCGGCGTCCGACCCGCGGGGGCGGCGAGTCCTTGCCGACGCGGCCTCGCTCGGGTTCCGGCTCGACTCGGTTGCCGTCGCGCGGGTCTACCTCGTCGAGGGCGCGCTCGACGCCGCCGAGGCGAGCGACCTGGCCGCGCGGCTGCTCACCGACCCGGTGGCGGAGCGTTTCACCCTCGGCGCGGCGCCGACCACCCCCACGACCGGCCAGTCCGTCGAGGTCCACCCGCTCCCCGGCGTCATGGACCCGACGGCCCAGACCGTCGCCGACGCCATCCGCGATCTGACCGGCGAAGCCGTCCGCGTCTCGACCGGCTGGCGCTACGACCTGACCGGCCCCGACGCCCCCCGCGCCGAGGAGATCGCCCGCCGCCTCCTCGCCAACACGGTCGTCCACGCCGTCCACACGCACCCCTTCCACCCCGACCGCCTCCCCGCCGGCCGCCGCGTCGAGCAGCACGTCCGCCACGTCACGCTCACGCCGCTCTCGGATGCCGACCTCGAACGCCTCAGCCGCGACGCCCACCTCTTCCTGAGCCTCGACGAGATGCGGGCGATCCGCGACCACTACCGCGCGCTCGGCCGCGAGCCGACGGACGTCGAACTCGAAACCCTCGCCCAGACCTGGTCCGAGCACTGCGTCCACAAGACGCTCAAGAGCCGGATCCGGTACCGAAGCGGCGAAGTGGCAGAGTGGCAAAGTGGCAAAGTGGCGCAGTCTCGCGAGGGCGCGACGGCTGCCGCATCCGGATGGTCTGATCCCATCGACTGGGAGGGGCGCCCCGGCCACACGATCCACGCCGACGGCACGGTCGAGATCGACAACCTCCTCAAGCGCACCGTCGCCGCGGCGACGCACGAACTGATCGCCGACGGCGTGGACTGGACGCTCTCGGTCTTCGAGGACAACTCCGGCGTGATCGCCCTCGACGAGACCAACGCCGTCTGCATCAAGGTCGAGACCCACAACCACCCCTCCGCGATCGAGCCGTACGGCGGCGCGGCCACGGGCATCGGCGGGTGCATCCGCGACGTCATCGGCACCGGCCTCGGCGCGAAGCCCATCGCGAGCACCGACGTCTTCTGCGTCGCGTTCCCGGGGAACTGGAACGCAGAGAGCGCGGAGTGGAGCGCGGAAAGCGCAGAGCGAAACCAGAATGGGGATGCAGGAACTGACACCGAGAATCCATCATCCAACTCCGCGTCCACTGCGTCACTCTCTGAGACCTCTGCGTTCGCCTTGCCGGCGGGCTGCCTCCACCCGCGCCGCGTCCTCACCGAGGTCGTCGCCGGAGTGCGCGACTACGGCAACCGCATGGGCATCCCCACCGTCAACGGCGCGATCTGGTTCGACGACCGCTACGTCGGCAACCCGCTCGTCTTCTGCGGCTGCGTCGGGCTGCTGCCACGCGACCGCGTGCGCGGCAGGGCACGCCACGGCGACCTCATCGTCGCCCTCGGCGGACGCACCGGACGCGACGGCATCCACGGCGCGACCTTCTCCTCCGCCGAACTCACCGACACACACGCCGACGAGTTCGCCCACGCCGTCCAGATCGGCAACGCTATCGAAGAGAAGCGCGTCCTCGACGCCATCCTCCGCGCCCGCGACGAGCACGGTGAGCCGCTCTACCACGCCATCACCGACTGCGGCGCGGGCGGCTTCTCCTCCGCCGTCGGCGAGATGGGCAGACACCTCGGCGCGGAAGTCCACCTCGACCGCGCCCCGCTGAAATACGACGGCCTCACCTACACCGAAATCTGGATCAGCGAAGCGCAGGAACGCATGGTCCTCGCCCTGCCTCCCGAGAACCTCGACGCCCTCCGCCGCATCTGCGAGGAGGAGCACGTCGAGGCAGCCGTCCTCGGCGAGTTCGGCACGCCCGACGAAGACCTCATCCTCCGCTACGACCGCGCCGAAGTCGGCCGCCTCTCCATGGACTTCCTCCACGACGGCCTGCCCATGCCCACCCGCGACGCGGTGTGGATGCCAAGCGCCGAGTCAACGACCGACTCCGCGTTCTCCGCGTCCCCCTCCGCACCCTCCGCGTTCATTCCGTCCATTCAGGATGCGCTCGTGCGGCTGCTGGCCCACCCCAACATCGCCTCCAAGCACTGGATCATCCGCCAGTACGACCACGAGGTGCAGGGCAACGCCGTCGTCAAGCCTCTCGTCGGCCCCGCCTCGCGCGGCCCGGGCGACGCCGCCGTCCTCGAACCCGTCCCCGGCTCCGGCCGCGGCATCGCCATCGCGTCCGGCCT
This sequence comes from Phycisphaerales bacterium, assembly GCA_035443945.1. GTDB lineage: Bacteria > Planctomycetota > Phycisphaerae > Phycisphaerales > UBA1924 > CAADGN01. The sequence continues at coordinate 20,652 of DAOMNQ010000036.1, forward strand.
CGCCACCGGCGTCGGCGACCCGGCCATTGGCGGCGATCCCTACCTCATGGCCCTCGCCGCCGTGGACGAGTGCGTGCGCAACCTCGTCTGCGTCGGCGCGGACCCCACGCGCACCGCCATCCTCGACAACTTCTGCTGGCCGAGTTGCAAGGATGCCGGGAACCTGGCCGCGCTGGTCCGCGCCGCCGAGGGCTGCTACGACGCCGCCAAGGCCTATCGCACCCCCTTCGTCTCCGGCAAGGACTCGCTCAACAACCAGTTCACGACCGAGGACGGCCGCACCATCGCCATCCCGCCGACGCTCCTCATCACCGGCCTCGCCATCGTGCCCGACCTCGCCCGCTGCGTCACCAGCGATGCCAAGCGACCCGGCAACGTGCTGCTCCTCATCGGCCGCACGTCCCCCTCGATGGGCGGCTCGCACTACCAGCAGGCGTTCGGCCTGGGCGACTCCGCACGCTCGCTCGCCGACGACGTCGCCGCGCGCGTCGAGGCCGTCGTCGGCCCGCTGCCGGAGACCGCCCGCCGCCACGTCGACGCGCTGCTGCACGGCATCGCGCCAGTCATCGTCGACCATCTCGGCGAGGCCGTCGCGCTCGGCGCATCCAAGGCGGAGCAGGCCGTGCGCCGACTGGCGAAACTCGTCGGCCGCGAGAAGGCGGAGAGCCTCGAAGCCGAAGTCGGCCGCGAGCGCGCCGCCGCGATCGTGAACGCCATCGCCGACGCCGCCAGACGCGGCTGGACCAGCCCCGCCGTCCCGACCACCGACCTCGAACTCGGACCCGCCAAGGCCCGCGCCGTCGCGGCCGTCATCGCCGAGGGACTCGCCGCGTCGGCTCACGACTGCTCCGACGGCGGCACGCTCGTCGCCGTTGCCGAGATGCTCATCGCCGGCTCGCGCCCTCACGCCCCCATCGGCGCGGAACTCACGCACGATCCCGACGACCTCGGCGCGGCCGCCTGGGCCTTCGCCGAGACCCCGTCCCGCTACCTGCTCGAAGTGCCCCCCCTCGGCGTCGCCCGAGTGCGGGAGATCGTGCAGCAGCACGCCACCGGCGCCGTCGTCCAACAGATCGGCGTCCTCGACTTCTCCGGCCGACTCCGCTGGCCCGCGGCCTCGCTCGACGCCCAGGTCGAAGTACTCGCCCGGGCCTGGCGCGCCCCGCTCGACTGGTAGGCGAGCCTCGGACGCGGCCGGGGCACAGGCTTGCGTCGCGGAGCGGACTGTGTTCTACTCCGCGTGTCCGGGGGGGCGTTACCCCCTCACATCACCGAGGAGGACGCCATGGCGCCGCAACACGGCTCACACCGTCACGATCTCTCCCCGCTCCTCGAGAATCTCGAGCGCCGATGCCTGCTCTCCGGCTACTTCGCCGCGGGCGTGAACTACAACGGCGCGGTGGACTTCTTCCAGGAGTTCGGCCAGTACGACGACAACGGACAGATCATCTTCGGATCGCGCAACGGCACGGCGGGCGGCTCGCTCACGCCGTTCTCGAACTTCACCTTCGGCGACGCGAACAACCTGTTCCAAGGCGCGATCGGCTTCACCGATCCCGATGCCTTCTCGGAGAGAACTACCGTCGGCTTCGCCAACCGGCCCTGGGGCTTCTCCTTCGGCTACGAGCCGAACAACTACAACGTCTCCATCACCTACCTGATGAACCAGGCCACCAACCTGTCCGAAGGCCCCGGCTCGCGCGACGGCAACTTCTGGTTCAACGGCTTCGTCAACGACGTCGTCAACGACACCTTCATGCTCGCCAAGGGCCCCGGGATCATCAGCGGGACCAGCCTCACGGGCGAGCAACGCTTCGAGACCGGCGACCCTGTCCCGTTCTCTTACAACTTCCTCTCCACGGGCATGTTCGCCGACGGGTTCACCCAGTTCGACGGGCACTCCTCCATCGCCCTCTTCGGCAACTCCGCCCGAACCGTTCTCCAGGCCGACTTCGACGGCTCCGACGGCTTCCGCAGTTACTCCCTCGGAATCAAGGTGAACCCCGAAGCCGACTTCCAGGCCTCCGACCTGGCGGGCAACATCTACGCCATGACCATCGCCGGCTCCCCCGCCCTCGCGGACTTCTTCGGCGTGACTCCCACCAGCGACCGCTTCTTCTCCTACTCCGGCGCCCTCGAACTCGCCGACGCCGGCACCTTCCGCTACTACTGGCTCCACGACCTTTATGCCCTCGGCCGTGACAACGCCCCAGTCGTCTTCGACGGGTCGTACGCCGTCAACCAGGACTGGCTCTCCCTCACCGCCCGCGACGGCGAGCGATCCATCGGCTTCAAACTCGGCGACGACCTCTCCACGATCCTCACCGGGCACTACCGAACCGCCCTTGCGGCCGAGTTCAGGCACACCTTCGGCGGCGGAACCCTCATCCGCGACGGCGCGCCGGGCGACTTCCCCGCCGTGGACCTCAGCCCAGGCGACGACAACGACGACCCGGGCGACGATGACGACGATCCGGGCGATGACAATGACGACCCCGGCACCCCCAACGTCTACACCTTCACCTCCGCCTCCGTCGTCGCCGACGACGACGGCAACCACTACGTCATCGCCCAGACCACCGACGCCCGACAGATCCGATTCAACGTCACACAGCAGGGCGGCGTCGGGCCGTTCACCTTCGGGCTGACCGTGGGACTCACCGACGGCGGACAGGGGCTCAAGTGCTTCGGCGCCAACGATTCCGGCGTTTACATCGTCCGCCGAAGCCCCGCGGGCGAGTGGAGCACCCAGAAGGTCAACCAGTCCGCCGCCGACGCCTTCGGCATCACACCCGTCTCCGGCCTCGACAACGACGGCAACCGAACCTTCGCCGGCTTCAACCAGAACGGCACGCCGCTCCGCTACGACATCAACGGCAACGAGGTCGCCACCGTGCTCGATGAAGTCGTCAACCCCGACGGCGACCCCGCCGCCCCCACCTCCGTCGCCGACATGCACGTCACGCCCTGGAACGCCTGGCACTTCTTCTACATCGACGGCATCGGCGACCTCCGCGTCGTCTGGACCGCGCCGGGCCTCAACGACTACTTCAACAACAACCTCTCCACCAACTCCGGCCTGCGCAACATCGACGCCACCGGCATCAGCGCCATCACCACCGACTGGCAGGCCATCCACGTCAGCCTCACCGTCGGCGGTACCCTCTGGCACGTCTGGTGGGCGCCCGAACTCATCGGCAACTGGGTCGCCTCCGACTTCTCCGGCATCTTCGGCGAACCCGCCACCAACCTCCGGCCCGACTCCACCGCGCTCCACTTCGACCGCGTCACCGGCGACTTCTACAACCTCGCCATCCGCAACGACAACTCCGACATCTCCATCTTCCGCTGGGAGTTCGCGCAGGACTGGTCGCACCAGACGGTCGGCGGAGACCTCCAGAAGTCCAATGTCGTCGTGCCCGACGGACAGACGCGCCTCATAGGACGATCCGACGGCAACCTCCTCTACAGCGGCCGCGTCCCTGTCCTCGGCGACATCCCCGTTCTCGGCGGCCTCTTCACAGCCCGATCCGAAAGCGACACGACCTCCAGCCTCCTCATCACCATACAGCCATTCCTCGTCAGCGACGTCAGCGACGACATCTGACCACCGCCACCCCCGCTCTCCCCTCCGAAGCCCGGCGCGCCCTGTGCCCCGGGCTTCTCTTTTCGATCTCCCACGACCGGAGGTACACTTCCGCCGGGGGCGCCATGACCGCCGGACCGCACCGCGACCTGCCCAAGGACGAACTCCTCCGCTCCCTCGGCTTCGGCGGCGATCGGGCCATTTACGACGCCGCGCTCCGCGAGGCAGGCCTCTCGCGCCCCGAGAAGCGAGCCATCTCGTCGGCGAAACGCGACGACGTCGAGCGAGTCCTCCGCGAACAATTCATGCCCGTCTGCACGCGAGGCGACTGCCGAGCCGCCGCCGAGCGCCTGATCGCCGGGAGGACGATCGCCCCCGCCGCAGGCCCCGACGCCTGCGAAATCTGCGGCGGCTCCGCCAACTCCGCCGCCATCGACCGCAT
>DAOMNQ010000036.1:24689-30810 GCA_035443945.1 Phycisphaerales bacterium
CGCGCGGCGACTCGATCGGGATGCCGCCCTGCCGCGCCGCGGGCTGGACGCACCTCTGCATCGTCGGCGGCTCGCCCGCGACGCGCGAGGACGTCCGCCGAGCCGTCGCTGGTCGCCTCGAAGTCACATTCGTCGAGGGCACGGCGTCCCGCACCGCGCGCCAGGCCCGCGACGATACCGCCCGCGCCGACCGCGTCCTCCTCTGGGGCGGCACCGAACTCGCCCACAAAGTCTCGAGCCTCTACTCCGGACCGAAGGTCATCCAGATGGCCAAGCGCGGCGTCGCCGCCCTCGCCGAAGCCGTCATTGAGTCCGCGCGGCGAGCCTGACCGTAGCCCTCAGCGAAGCCCGTATTCCTTCAGTTTTCGATAGAGCGTCCGCTCCCCGATCCCCAGCAACTTCGCCGCCTGCTCGCGGTTCCCCGCCGTCAGACGCAGCGTCTCCCGGATCGCCCGTTTCTCGAGCGCTTCGAGGCTCGTCCCCGCGAGCGACCCCGCCGCACCCGCGCTCTCCTCCGCGTCGTCCCCCTCGGCCGCGCGGACCTCATCGGGGATGTGCCGCGAGTCCAGCGTCACCTCGCCCCGCTTCTCCCCCGCCTCGCCAAGCGCGGTTACCACCATGTTCTGCACCACGTTCAGCAACTGCCGCACGTTCCCCGGCCACGCGCACGCCGTCAGCCGCATCAACGCCGCGTCCGTGATCCCCGGCGTCGGCCGGTCCGGCGCGACCTGCTGCGCGTACTTCGCGATCGCGTGCCGGACGATCCGCGGCACGTCCTCGCGCCGCTCCCGCAGCGGCGGCAGGTGCACGTGCGCCCCGTTGATCCGGAAGAACAGGTCCTCCCGGAACGCCCCCTCGCGCACCATCCGCGGCAGGTCCTGGTTCGTCGCGCTCACGAACCGCACGTCCGTCTTCCGAGGCTCGTTCGACCCCAGCCGCACCACCTCCCCCGACTCCAGCACGCGCAGCAGTTTCGCCTGCATCGAGAGCGGCATGTCCCCGATCTCGTCGAGGAACAGCGTCCCCCCGCTCGCGTACTCGAACACCCCCTCGCGGTCTCGCTCCGCCCCCGTGAACGCCCCCCGCACGTGCCCGAACAACTGGTCCTCCAGCAGGCTCTCGGCCTGTCCCGCGCAGTTGAACGCCACGTAGCGGGCCTTGCTCCGCGCCGAGTTGCGATGCACCGCCTGCGCGATCAGTTCCTTGCCCGTCCCGCTTTCGCCCGTGATCAACACCGGGATGTTGCTCGCCGCCACCGTCTTCACCGTGCGCAGGATGCGCCGCATCGGCTCCGACCCCGCGATGATCCCCTCGAACCCGTCGTGCTGCACAAGCTCGTCGAGCGGCCCCGACTCGTGCCGAAGCAGCACCGTCTCCGCAGCCCGGTTCACCACGCCGCGGAAGACCTCCAGGTCCAGCGGCTTCTCGACGAAGTCGTACGCCCCCTCCTTGAACGCCGCCCGCGCCGTCGGCACGTCCCCGTGCGCCGTCACCATCACCGTCTCGGCCGCAGGCTGGAGTTCCCGCGCCGCTCCCAGCACAAGCAACCCCGCGTCCGCCCCCTCCGCCCCGACCCGCAGGCCCCCCAGCGTCGCCTGCCCCGCCGACGCGGGCATCCGCAGGTCCGTCACGATCACGTCGAACGCCCCGCCCCGCAGTTCCGCCATCGCCGCGTCCACCGACCCGACGATCGTGCAGACGTGCCCCGGCTTGCGCAGGGCGTCGGCCATCACCTCCGCGTGGTCCGGCTCGTCCTCCACGATCAGCACTTGGGCTACCAGCCGACCGCCGCTCTGTCCGTCGCGCTCCGTCATGGGAACACAGTCTAGAACCTATCCCATATCCTCAAGATTCAACTTCACCACAGAGACACAGAGATCACAGAGGCGGAAATACAAGCTCTTTCTCTCGGTGCCCTCTGTGTCTCTGTGGTGAATCATGGGTTTGGGGATAGGTTCTAGAGGGCAGCCCGATCGGCGCGGCCTCGCACGCCCCTCACCAACCCGCCTCGACCGGATCGACCGCCAGCCGCCGCGCCGCGCACAGCGCCACCGCCAGCGCATCCGCCACGTCCGGCGGCTCCGGCGGCTCGGCCAGCGAGAAGAACGCCTGCACCGCCGACTGCATCTGCTCCTTGCTCGCGTGCCCGAACCCCGTCAGCGACTTCTTCACCTCGTTCGGCCGGTACTCCACCAGCCGCACACCCGCCGACCGGATCGCCAGCAGCAGCACCCCGCGCGCGTGCCCCATCACGATCGCCGTCGCCGGGTGCTTGTAGTGCGCAAAGAGCGATTCGACCGCCACGATTTCCGGCCGCAGCCGATCGAGCAACCCGCGGAAGTCCCCGTCCAGTTCCGCCAGCCTCGCCGACACGCTCGCGGCGTCCGGCGGCCGGCGCGGCTCATCCGCCCCGCGCGACCGCGAAGCGCCCAGCCGCAGCACCCCCGCCTCGACCAGCGCTGGCCGCTCGCCCAGACCATCCACGCACCCGTAACCGGTCAGCCGCAGGCCGGGATCGACGCCCATCACTCGCACAAGATCAGAATAGCGTCCCTCGCTGAGCGAGGGTCGAGAGCCTCCCATCTCCCGAAACACGCACTTCGAGGACAACCCTCGGAAACTTCCGGCGTGAGTGTTCACGTGCGGCTCCGTTCCTGCCATCGGGGATCGACCACCCCGGCCGGCGTGCGGCCGACACCACACAGGAGTCCAGACATGCGAACCGTGAGCAGAATCGTGATCGCGGCCGCCCTGACCGCGGCCTCCACCCTGACCGCTTCCGTCGAAGCCCAGAACGACTGGCCCATCACGCCCGCGGACTGGAAAAGCCCCGTGTACGCGGGTTATGGCCAGTACATGGAGCGGGCCGGCGGCCTGCACTTCCACGAGGGCGTAGACATCAAGGTGAAGGCCGGCGATGAGATGAAGGCCCCCGCGTGGATGAAGGACTACTTCGTCCGTGCGCTCAAGAGCGATGGCTACAACTCCTACGTCATCCTGGCGGAGAACAAGGCCGACGCCTACGGACAGACATTCAACCTCGTCCACGTCGAGCCGCACAAGGACCTCAAGGTCGGCGACAAGATCGCCGCAGGCGCGACGCTGGGCAACGTGCGGAAGGAAACCGGGCACCCCGCGCACCTCCACACCGACTGGGCCAACAACGAGAGTTCCTGGACCAAGATCGGCAAGCCCGTGGACGACCTCCTCGCCCACGTCACGCCCACCAAAGGCAACGGGGACGTCGAGAAGCCCACCGTCGGTCAAGTCAGGTTCCGAGTCGCCGCCCACGACCGCCTCGGCGATCTCACCAAGAACACCCACGGAATGATGGTCGAGAAGGAAAGCGACGACAACGACTACTTCTTCCTCAAGGTCGAGGGCGGTCCCGGCAAGGATGCTCGCATCGTTGGCGCACGCGCCGCTACGCGGAGCATCAAGGGTGGCAAGGAAGACCACGACGGCTCCGCAGACTTCGACATCGTCGCCTCCGCGTGGGATCGGTGGCACAAGGACGGAGACTTCATCGGCGTCCGCAAGATCGGCTTCCAGGCCAAGGGCGTCACCGCCGCCGGCGATACCGGCGCGGTCACCACCGTGGACTTCCACGGCAAGTTTCTCGGCGAGAGCCAGGACTACGACGACTTCCGCAACCACGAACTCGTCCGGGCCGTCTTCTCCAACGACAAGAGAGCGAACTCGAACGACGGCACCGGCAGGAACAGCGACCTTGTTCACTGCTTCACCGTCACCAACGCCGACGGCACCGGCGTCGTCAAGAAGGCCAACATGGACCTCTACTGGAACTCCAACGTCAGGAAGGGCGATGGCCGCAAGTGGAACACCCCCAGCGGAGACGGAAACGCCAACGACGCCGCCAGGAACGCCCAAGCCCTCTTCCCCGACGACTTCTACGACGTCACCATCACCGTCGAGGACTACTCCGGCAACAAGAACACCAAGGTCCAGCGCATCCTTCTCGACAACTTCATCCAGACCGTCGAACTCGAGAAGACCAACTACGCCATGGGCAAGCCCCTCATCATCGAGTCGATGCTCAACTTCCTCCCCGACGCCGGCGTCCCCCTGATGCTCCTCACCGAGCGCCCCGACCGCAACCTCCCCCTCTCCCTCCAGGGGCAGGTCCTCACCTACGCCCCCATGAACAGCGAGGGCGAACTCTTCAACCACGCGCTCTCGCCCCTCAGCGAGATCGGCTCCTACTGGCTCGTCGCCGACTACGACGCCGACGACTACTTCACCCGCAGGCTCGACGCCTTCGACCGCTTCAACGTCGTCCCCGGCCCCGCCACCCTCGCGCTCCTCGGCGGCACGCTCCTCATCCCCGCACGCCGCCGACGCCCCGCCTGAGGCTCCCCGGGGCGACACGAGAGAGACGCCCCGCATGCCTCGCCGGCGCACCCCGTCAAAGGGTGCGCCGGCTTTTCATCACACTCGCGCTCGCCCGCGATCCGGCGCGGGTCAGCCCCGGATGTGCGCCAGCGCGTGCACCACCGTCCGCGCGATGATGTCGGTCTCCAGGTTCACGTGCGACCCCTCGACCAGGCGCCCCAGCGTCGTCCGCTCCAGCGTCACAGGGATCAACGCGACCTCGAACACCGCCCGTTCAGGCTCGGCCGACGCGATCGTCAGCGACACTCCATCCACCGCGATCGATCCCTTCGGCACCAGCAGCGGCGTCAGCGACTCCGGCGTGCGGATCCGCACCCGCCACTCCACCTCGCGCACCACCCGCTCCACCCTCCCCAGCCCTTCGACGTGCCCCTGCACAAGGTGCCCGCCCAGCAGCGAGTCCGCCCGAAGAGAGTGCTCAAGATTCACCGCCGACCCCGGCGCCAGCGACCCGAGCGTCGTCCGCGTCAGCGTCTCCGGCACCGCGTCGAAGACCAGCATCGGCAACTGGTCCGGCCGAGCGTGGCACGTCAGGCACACCCCGTTGACCGCGATCGACTCGCCCGGTTCAGGCCGGTACGCCCATCCAAGCGGATCGATCCCGATCCGCAGCCCCGCCGGGGTCGGCGTGAGGGCATCCACCCGCCCGACAGCCTGAACGATGCCCGTGAACACGCCCACAGCGTAGAAACCCCGCCGAGCAAACGCGCCAACCCCGCCTACGCTTGACCAACGAGGGGTCAGGCCGGATACTGCCGATCCCTGCGGACGGGGCTTGGGCGAATGCACGCCCCACCGGCCCCTCGACCCCCCACCCTCGGACACCCGGGAGGCTGATGCGGATGGCACAGCGCGGCGATCGGAAGCGAACTGCCCGGATGGCTCTGTCGGTCGGGCTGGGGGGCCTGCTGACACTCGCATCCCTCTGCGGCACGGCCGGCTGCACCAGCGACGAGGGGGCCTCGTCCTCCGCATCGACCACCCGCACCACCTCCGGCTCCCGCGGCGCATCCACGATCGAGGCTCGGCGCAGGGCGTTCCAGGTCAACCACGACGACTGGGGACGCCTCGGCTACCGACTCGACTGGCGAGGCTTCGCCCACGTCGGGGCACGCCAGCGCGTCACTCACCTGACCCCCTACGACGACATCGTCATCGTCCACGAGTCCGGCAGCGTGCTCAGCGTCCTCGAGGCCGACACCGGCGCCGTCCGCAACGCCAACGAACTCGCCACCCCGCTCACGCGGTTCCTCGGCCACGTCCGCGAAGGCTCGCGGGTCGTCGTCTCCAGCGAATCCGAACTCTTCGCCGTGGACGTGACCACCGGCAACCTCCTCGACCGAAAGCCGCTCGCCAAGGTCGCCAGCACCAGCCCCGTCCTCGCCGAGGGGCTTATCATCAACGGCACGCCCGCCGGCGAAGCATCGGCGTACATGCTCGGCGCGCCGGTTCGCGCCTGGGCGTTCGGCATGGGCGATCCGATCGACACAGACCCCGTCATCGTCGGCGACGCCATCGGCCTCGTCTCCCGCTCAGGCAACGTCGCATTCCTCGACGCCGCATCCGGCAGCCTCCTCGGCCGCGCCCGAATCTTCGCCGGCTGCGACGCCACACCCGCCTCCGACGGCTCCACCATGTTCGTCGCCAGTCTCGACCAGTCGGTCTACGCCTTCCACGCCCGCGGCGGCGAACTCGCCTGGCGCGTCCG
>DAOMNQ010000037.1:0-458 GCA_035443945.1 Phycisphaerales bacterium
GAAGAGCGTGTGCTCGGGCTCCAATCCGCGCAGCCGCACACCCTCGCCGCGCACACGGCGGCACGGCGTCGCACGCGCTCGTCGCGCTCGCCGCGGGCCATCCGGACGACGTGGGAAGCCAGTTCAGTCCATCGCCTGCCCACCGAGGTTCGCCCGTCGATGGTGAGCGCTCGCGAGGCGAGCCAGACCGCGGCGAGGCGATGGCCGGGCCGCTCGTCTCGGAGCATGCCGACGAGTTCGCCCGCGGCGGCATGGCTGTCGCCGAACGCCAGCATGGCCCGTAGCGCGTTCGCGCGAACGCGGTGGTGCCCGTCGGCCTTGAACTCGACGAGGGATACCTGCTCGCACGCAACCGGCATCGACTCTGAGAAGCCGGTGCGCTCGCGGCGCATCCGCCTCGCCAGCGCCTCGACCGCGTTGGCGCGCAGGCGCTCACCCTTGACGCGCTCGGCGACTGT
>DAOMNQ010000037.1:468-25467 GCA_035443945.1 Phycisphaerales bacterium
AGGCCGGAGCCGATGTCTCGCCGGTTGAGCACCAGGGCGGCGACGGCCGTGGCGGTCTCTCGGTCGGTCGCACCCGCTCCGCCAGCCGCGAGCGTGAGCAGGGCATCCGCGACGCGCGCGTGCAGGCCGAAGCGGCGGACGACACCGAGCGCGCGGAGTCTCGGCGCTTCGGCCGCCTGCACGAGAAGCCCGCGCAGCATCGAGACGAGTTCATCGGGGTTCGCGGCGAGCAGGCGGCGGGCGGCGAGGCGGGAGGCGGCCGAGTCGGGATCGAGCGGGTCGAGCCGGTCGCGGTCGGCCTCGGCGATCAGGCGCACGCAACGGTGTGGCGAGAGGCAGAGGCGTCCGGCGAATCGGCGGCGTGCAGCATCGGAGGGTCTCGGACCGCTCGGAGCAGTGCCGACGGCGGACCAGAGGAGCGTGGCGGTGCGGGCGACGATCGGGTCGGGGTCGAGGCAGTAATCCGGGAGGTCGGAGGAGGATGCCGCCCGTGCCGCGGCGAAGCGGACCGATGGTTCGGGGTCGGTCACGAATGGGCCGAGGGCGGCGGCGCGTGTCGTCTCGTCCAGCGCGAGAGCCTCGACGAACGCGGCCACCCCGGCCCGTGCGGCGGCGGAGAGGCGTCCGATCGTCGCGCCGTCCGGCAGTGGGCCGCCTTGCGCGACGATGCGCGCGCGTGAGTCCTCCGCGCCGGCGACGGGGCGCGTGCGGACCTGCATCCGGCGGGTGCGCTGTCGGCGCGACGGCCTGGCGAGCAGGTGCCACGACCTCAGCACCGCCTCGTGCTCGGCGACCGACTCCGCGCGGCTGAGGCGTTCGAGGGCGGCCGGCGCGACCGCGCGGTCAGCGAGCCACCACAGCGCGAGCCGGCGAGCCACGGCCGAGTCCGATCGGCGCAGCGCGGCCCGCATCCCAGCGTGATCGTCGCTCGATCGCAACTCGGAGGCGAGGCGGGCGCGACCCGGTCCGAGTTGATCGGCCTCGAACGGTCGCGGCAGCAAGACCAGCGCGCACAGCGTGAGTTGGCGCGTGCGACGGATCGACGCACCGGCCATGCACAGCGCGACGATGCCGGCGAGTTCGTCGGCGGCGTCTGCGGCGTCGGGCGCGCCCGGGTCCATCGGGCGGGCCAGCACGTCGGCCGGCGCATCGGAGCCGAGCAGAGCACGCGAGTCGACGCCGGAGGCACGCGCGCACAGCCGTAGCAACCCGGCGCCCGCGGCGGCGGCGATCCGCCGGTCCGGATCGCCCAGCATGTCGGCGAGCAGCGGAGCGAGAGCGGGGTCGCCGGACTCCTGGGCGACACGAACCGCGGCATAGCGAGCGGCAGGATCGGTGTCCGCCGCGACCAGGCGAAGCGCACCCTCCCACCGGCCGCGACCGGCCGCGAGGCTGATCCTGCGCAGGCATGGCCCGAAGCGGCGCCAGGTGCGTGCGACCTCGACCAGGGCGGCGTCGGCCACGCCCCGGCGCGATGCGGATGCCCGCTCGGGAACGATGGCGAGTTCGATCAGTTCCGGGCCGAGAGCCTCGAGGTCTTCGTCCGGGGCGTTGCGGACGGCCTGGGCGATCGCTCCCAACCTTCGCCCCGGGGCGAGTTTGCGCAACGCATCGACACGGGCGGCGAGGCCTGCCATTCGCGTGTCCCTCGCGGGGTTGCCCCCCCGGGTCCGAAAAAGTCGCCCAAAACATGCTAGTCATTGTGGACACGGGGTAGAGGAGTCAATATCTTGGGCCGCATGTGGGGGCCTGCCAAGGCTGGCCGGGGGCGTCGCCGGGAACGGACGACAGCACGCAACCCCGGCCTACAGTCGCTGCTAACTCACGTGGGGACCGGGACGGTCGCCGGGACGGAGTCCGCGCGGCCGCGACGGTGGCGTTCGGCTGAGGCCGGGACGCTCGAATCCAGGAGCACGCATGGACACGCAGACGAATCCGAGCAGTCTCCAGTCGTACCAGGTGGTTCTCTATGACCGGGCGCTGCACCCGGAACTCTTCCAACTCAAGGGGCGGAAGGTCGTCAAGCACGGGGCGTACGAGTTTGAAGGCTGGCTCATGGGCGGTGCACACCTGCTGCGCTTCGAGCACGGGCCGGTCTGCGCCTGCGAACTGGTGACGGACGAGGAGCACAGCCTGCCGACGGCGGGGGTGGTGACGGCGTTCTTCTGCGCCGGCGAGCGGGATTTCGACCACAAGTTCGGGGACACGCCGGTCAACTACATGACGACGGTGCAGACGGAGACGCTGAGCGAGAACCTCTACCTCGCCACGTTCGAGGAGATGGTGGAGTTCGCCCGCGACTCCCGCGCGCTCGCGCACCGCTGGAACGACGCGGCCGGGCCGTGCCTGTCGATCCTCGACATCCAGCGTTTCAGCCGCGAGATCCACTCGCAGTCGTACCACCTGCTGGCGAACGGGGGCGTCGTGCTGCGGACGCAGACGATCTTCGAGCACGCCTGAGCGGAGGAAGGGCCCATCCATGGGCGTCATCGATCCCGATGCCGTCCCGGCGACATCGGGCGGCGCGACCCGGTCGGTGCCGCCTCGTTGCCCGCCGCTTCCGCCGTACAATCATGTCATGCTACGGGATGAGGTGATCTCAAGGCTGTCGCGTGCGATGCCGGACCTTCGCCGGGAGTTCGGGCTGCGGTGCGTGTACCTGTTCGGGTCCGTCGCCCGCGGTGAGGAAGGCCCGCTGAGCGATATCGACGTGCTGGTCGAGTTCGAGCCGACGGCAAAGCCGACGCTTCTGACGCTCGCGGGAGTGTACGGACGGCTGGGTGATTTGTTCGGGCGGTGTGTCGACGTCGGGACGGTGGACAGTCTCCGCCCCGCGCTTCGCGCGACGGTGCATCGGGAGATGCTCCGTGTCGCCTAGGGCGTGGCAGCAGCGCATCCGCGACATCCTTGATGCGATCGAGGAGATCCGAGGCTTCGTTTCGGGCGTCGAGTTCCCCGCGTTCGCCGCGAACACGGAGAAGATGAAGGCCGTCCTCGCGGACTTCACGATCATCGGCGAGGCGGCCGGGCATGTGCCCGAGGATGTCCAGAAGGCACACCCGACGATCGACCGGCGACGGATGCGCGATATGCGGAACGTCATCGTCCACGTCTACTTCGCCGTGAACGCGAGGATCGTGTAGGACACGATCCACGACGACCTGCCCTTGCTGGAGCGGCAACTCCGGAACCTGCTCGAAATCGAGAAGGATAGCGACCCACCCGCAGCAGCGAGTGCGTAGCGGGAACCCGGTCGCCTCCTCCCCGTGGCGAACTCCCCATACCATGCTCCCTCCGTCCGCCCCCCACTCCCGCGAGCGACGCCCCATGACCGGATCCGCCACCCCTACCCCCGACGCCAAACCCGGCTATCGCCAGACGCTGAACCTGCCGCAGACGGCCTTCCCCATGAAGGCCAACCTCGTGCAGAACGAGCCGGAGTCCATCAGGCGGTGGGCGGCGATGGGGCTGTACCGGCGGCTGCGCGAGCGGGCGGCGGCGGAGGGGCGGCCGCGCTGGCACTTCCACGACGGCCCGCCGTATGCGAACGGCTCGCTGCACCTCGGGCACATCCTGAACAAGTCGCTGAAGGACTTCGTGGTGCGGTCGCGCTCCATGATGGGGCTGGACGTGCCCTATGTGCCGGGGTGGGACTGCCACGGCCTGCCGATCGAGCACCAAGTGATGACGAACCTGGTCGAGAGCGGCAAGGCGGCGAAACTCGCGGAACTGGACGACGATCGGCGCAAGATCGCCGTGCGCCGCGACTGCCGGGCGCACGCGGAGAAGTTCATCAAACTCCAGAGCGGGCAGATGGTGCGGCTGCTGACGCTCGCCGACTACGAGCGGCCGTACCTGACGATGGACCCCGCGTTCGAGGGGGCGACGCTGGAGGTGCTGGCGGACCTCGTGGAGCAGGGGCTGGTGTACCGCGCGCTCAAGCCGGTGCACTGGAGCATCGCCAACGAGACGGCGCTCGCCGAGGCGGAACTCGAGTACGAGGACCGGGTTGACCCGTCGATCTACGTGGACTTCGAGGCCGAGAACGGGGAAGCGGTCTTCAACGCTTTCGGCTTCTGCGCGCCCGCGCCTGCGTCCGTCGGGTTCATGATCTGGACGACGACGCCGTGGACGCTGCCGGCGAACCTGGCGATCGCGGTGCATCCGCGGTTCGAGTACGCGCTGGTTGAGATCGACGGGCGGACGACGGTGATCGCGGCCGCGCTGGTCGAGCAGGTGACGAAGGCCGCGATGGCGAAGAGCGTGCTCACGCTGGCGACCACCACGGGCGAGCGGCTGCTCGGGCTGCGCTACTGGCACCCGTTCTTGAACGTGTTCCGCGGCGAGGGCGTCGCCGATGTGCTCAAGCACAAGTTAGGCCGCATGCTGCGTACAGGTGATGATCGGGACCTCTTCCGATTGGTAGAAGCGGAGTACGTCACGCTCGAGGACGGCACGGGCCTCGTCCACACCGCGCCCGGGCACGGTGCGGAGGACTTCGCCACGGGGAGGCGCGAGGGGCTGCCGGTTTATTGCCCCGTGCGGCACGACGGCACGTACGACGAGACTGTCCCGGACTGGCTGCGCGGCGTGGACATCTGGAAGGCCAACGCCCTCATCACCGAGAATCTGCGCACAAACGCGCGCCTGTTCCACATGGAACACATCACGCACTCCTACCCGCACGACTGGCGCAGCAAGACGCCCGTCATCTTCCGGTGCACGGAGCAGTGGTTCGTGGGCGTGGACACGCGGACGCGCCGCGATGGTCGCACGCTGCGTCAACTCGCGCTGGACGCGACGAGCGAGTCTGTGGCGTTCGTGCCCGAGTGGGGCCGCAACCGGATGCGGGGGATGCTCGAGTCGCGTCCGGACTGGTGCATCAGCCGGCAGCGTTCGTGGGGGCTGCCGATCCCGGCGTTCTTTCTCGACGACGGCTCGGTGCTGCTGACGCCCGCGAGCGTGCGGGCGGTGGCGAAACTGGTGCGCGAGAAGGGGAGCGACGCGTGGTTCACGAGCGGGCCTGAGGACCTGCTGCGCCACTACGACGCGGCAAGCGACGCCGATGCGCCCGAGAGCGTGCGGCGCGATCCGTCGCTGCTGCGCACGGCGCGGAAGGGGCCGGACATCCTGGACGTGTGGTTCGAGTCCGGCTCGACGTGGAACGGCGTGATGCGCGAGCGCGAGGGGCGCGACGCCGTGCCGGTGGAGTTGTATCTCGAAGGGTCGGACCAGCACCGGGGTTGGTTCCAGTCGTCGCTGCTGGCCTCGCTGGGGGCGACGGGCGGGCCGCCGTACAGGGCGATCCTGACGCACGGGTTCATGGTGGACAAGGACGGGCGGAAACTCAGCAAGAGCAAGGGGCACAGCGTCGAGGACCTGTTCAAGTTGTTCGGGGCGGACGTGGTGCGGTGGTGGGCGTCGTCGCTGGCGTACGAGCAGGACATGAAGACGGACGACGAGTTCTTCCGGCTCGCCGGGGAGAGTTACCGCAAGGTGCGGAACACGATCCGGTTCATGCTGAGCAACCTGTACGACTACAAGCCGGGCGGCGGGAGTGTCGAGTTTGCGCCCACGTCGCTCGACGCCTGGGCGCTGGCGGAGTACGCCGACCTGGAGCGTCGCGTGGTCGAGGCGTACGAGCGGTACGACTTCCGCGCGGCGCACCTGGCGATCTACGACTTCTGCAACGACGCGATGAGCGCGGTGTACCTGGCCGCGGTGAAGGACCGGCTGTACTGCGACAGGCCGGATTCGGCGCGGCGTCGGGCGACTCAGGCCGCGCTGTGGCGGATAACGGACGGGTTGTGCCGGCTCGTGGCGCCGATCCTGTGCCATACGGCGGATGAGGCTTGGCGCGCGCTGCACGGGGCGGGCGCGGACGATGCGGACAGGTGCGTGCATCTGGAGACGTTCGCGGGCGTGGCCGGAGGCCCGGCGCGCGACCCGCGATGGGCGAAGGTGATGGCGGCGCGCGAGGCCGCGCTCGCCGCAGTGGAGCGGGCCAAGACCGAACTCGGCGTCGAGAATCCGCTGGATGCGGGTGTGACGCTGCCCGACCCGGACGGCGAACTGGCGGCGTTCGACGCTCGCGACCTGGCGGACCTGCTCGGCGTCAGCCGGGTGGCGCTCGACCCGAGGGCAGGCGCGCCGGTCGTACAGGATCTGCGGTCGGAACCGCGGTGCGGACGGTCGTGGAAGCGCGACGGCACGGTGCGCGCGCGGAGCGACGGGGGGATGCTCTCAGACCGCGATGCGGAGGCGGTGGGCGTGTCTTGAGTCGCACCACTCGGGACCGCTCCCTGACGGTCGCGGCTCGTTGGGAACCCGGTCGCGGCTCTTCGGAACATGGTCGCGGCTCGCGGCGTGGTCCGATAGTGGCTTGCGAGTGACGGGCACAGGCGGGACGCCCGTGCCACCGGGTTGCGGCCGGGCAACGGGCGCTCGGAGCCGCGGAGGGATGACGTGGCGGATTCGCAACACCGGGCTTGAGGCGCGGCGTCGG
Organism: Phycisphaerales bacterium; assembly: GCA_035443945.1. Taxonomy (GTDB): domain Bacteria; phylum Planctomycetota; class Phycisphaerae; order Phycisphaerales; family UBA1924; genus CAADGN01. The sequence goes on from DAOMNQ010000037.1 coordinate 6,974, forward strand.
CGTGTCGATGAAACGCCGCATGGAGAAGAACTCGTTTGAGTCTGGGTCTGACAGGCCCCGCCCCGGTGACTCGGCGCTCCCCACACCGACCTCTCGCACGGAAGGGACGAAGTTCCGACGGGCCGATCCCGAGGATTCACCTCCCGTCGTCGAGCGGCTGGAGGCATTGGCTCACGAACTCGGCAACCTGCTCGACGGCTCGATGCGCACCCTGTTGCAGGCGGAGCGCTCGCTCGGCGACGCTGAGGGCGGGGCCGTGGATGACGCCCGCAGGCGGCTGGACACGGTGCGCGGCTCGCTCGAACGCATGGCGGACCTCGTCCACGCGGCGATGCGGGGGACGCCGGGGCTGATCGGCTCGCGCACGTTTGGGCCGGGAAGGCCCGTGACGCTCGCCGAGGCGATCCGGCACGCAGCCGACGTCGTGCGCCCCGATGCGGACGACCTGGGCATCACCATCGACCTGCGGCTGGACGCGGGCGCGGAGACGGCCGGCTCGGGGCCGGTGTACCCGATCGTGCTCAACGGGCTTCGCAACGCGGTCGAGGCGATCGCGGCGTGCAGGCCGAGCGCGGAGGGCAAGCCGGGCGGGTGCATCGAGGTTCATGCGTCGGTTAGCCCGGCGGGGCGCGCGTGCGTGCTGATCCTGGACGACGGCCCCGGGCTGCCGACGAGCAACGGCGAGGGGCTGTTCCGGCACGGGTTCACGACCAAGCCCGGCGGTCGGGGCATCGGGCTGTCGCTCAGCCGCAGCGTGGTTCGTGAACTGCCGGACGGCGCGATTGAGTTGCGCCCGCGGACGGACCTGGCGGATCGGGCGCGGCCCGGCGCTGCGCTGGAGGTGCGGTGGATCGTCCGGGCGGAGGACAGGCGGCGCGCGGGGTGATGAGCGCGGCGTCCTGCATTTGTGCGAGGCTTGGAGGGGGCATACGGGAAGGAGCCGCCGCGGAGTGGCGGGGTGCCCAGTGAGCGAACAGCGTCCGGCGCGCGTGCTGATCGTTGACGACGACCCGATCGTGGCGGAGTCGCTGGCGGAGTTCATGCGCGCGGAAGGGCACGGCGCGGCCACGGCGTTCAACGGCGTCGAGGCGCTGGCCGCGCTGGAGGCGGCCGAGGCCGAGGGCGACGCCTTCCGCGTGGTCGTCTGCGACGTCTCGTTGCCCGGGATGAGCGGGATCGAACTGCTGCGGAGGATCGTGCGCGAGCGGCCCGGCACGGCCGTGGTCATGCTCACGGGCTACGCCAACGTCGAAACGGCGGTCGAAGCGCTGCGTGTCGGCGCGGTGGACTACCTGACCAAGCCGGTCGTGGACGAGGAACTCCGCGTCGCCCTGGAGCGGGCGTTGCGCCAGCAGGCGCTGATGGCCGAGAACCAGCGGCTGAAGCGCCAACTCGACGGCCGCTACAGCCTTGACGGGATCATCGGCGGCGACCACCGGATGCGTCGCATCTTCGAACTCGTTGAGGCCGTCGCCCCGACGCGCACCACGGTGCTGATGACCGGCGAGAGCGGCACGGGCAAGAGCCTCGTCGCGCACGCGATCCATCACCGTTCGCCGCGGCGCGACGGGCCGTACGTCGAACTCTCGTGCGGCTCGATCCCCGAGACGCTGCTGGAGAGCGAACTTTTCGGGCACGTGAAGGGAGCCTTCACCGGCGCGCACGCCGACAAGGCGGGGCGGTTCCTCGCGGCCGACGGCGGGACGATCTTCCTCGACGAGATCAACAGCGCCAGCCCGGGCATGCAGTTGAAACTGCTTCGCGTGCTGCAGGAGCGGCGCTTCGAGCCGGTCGGATCGACGAAGACGGTCGAGGTGGACGCGCGGGTCGTGCTCGCGAGCAACCAGCCGCTGGAGGAACTGGTGGCGCGGGGGCAGTTCCGGCAGGACCTGTACTACCGGATCAACGTGGTGAAGATCGAACTGCCGCCGCTGCGCGAGCGCGTCGGCGACGTGCCGATGCTCGCGGAGAAGTTCCTCGAACGCTACGCGGCCGAGGCGGGGCGGCAGATCGCGGGCATCAGCGCCGAGGCGATGGACGCGCTGCGTCGGTACCCGTTCCCCGGCAACGTGCGCGAACTCGAGAACGTGATCCAGCGGGCGGTGGTGCTCACCAAGGGGCAGACGATCCGGCTCGAGGACCTGCCGCCGCACGTCACGGGCGAATCGGACGCGGGCGTGCTGGCGCGGCTGGCGACGGGCGCGGGGGAGGGCGACGAGGGCGAGTGGAGGCCGATGGCGCTCGAGGACGCGCTGCGCGAGCCTGAGCGGCGGATCATCCTGCGCGCTCTCGAGGCGAACAACTGGAACCGGCAGAAGACCGCGGATGACCTGCGGATCAACCGCACCACGCTCTACAAGAAGATGAAGGCGCTCGGGATCGAGGCGGGCGAAGAGGCGGCGTGATGGGAGGCCGAAGGACGCTCGACCAAAGGCCGGAGGGGCGTTCGATCAGTCCGGGATGGCGTCCGCGGTGACGTTCTGGATAACCCAGGCGGCGTTGTCCGCGCTGAAGCGCAGGCGGATGAGGTCGTTCGTCGTCGAATCGACGCCGAAGACGTTGAGTTGGCCGCCCTCAAGATCGGTCACGCGGCTTGTGAGTTGCGAGTTGGGGCGCGGCTGCTCTGCGGGCAGGTCGGAGGTCATGTCGGCGGTCTGCCAGGTCTCGCCGTTCTGTTCGAGTTCGGGCGACCACCAGTAGATGACGAGTTCACCGTTCGTGTCCAGCCCCGCGATGTTCAGGCCGCCCCACGGCGCGACGTAACTGGTGACGGTGCCGCCGGCGAGGGTCGGGCCGCCGGCGATGTCGGTGAGGTTGCTGGTCTCCCAGTCGCCGACGAACACGGGCACCCACCACGTGACGACGAGTTGGCCGGAGGCGTTGAGGCCGGCGATGTTGATGCCGTCCCAGGAGGTGAGGTAGGCGGTGAGTCCGCCCGAGATGGGGGGAGCGCCGGTGATGGTGCTGAGGTTGTTGGCGTACCAGATGAGTCCGCCGTCGCCGGACCAGACGGACCAGATGTTGCCGCTCGAGTCGAGTCCGGCGATGTTGAGGCCGTTCCAGGAGGTGACGTAGGAGATGAGCGGGCCGACGATGGCGGGCATGGGGATGTTCTTCGGTGAGAGTTGGGTGGTGACGAGGTTCTCGAAGGACCAGACCTCGTTGCCCTGGGCGTTCTGGCCCATGTTCTTGTAGAGCACCATGTTGCCGCCGGTGTCGATGCCGGCGATGTAGACGCGGCCGTCGAGGTCGGCGAAGACGGTGAGATCGCCGGGGATGCGCGTGGCGGGCGAGAGTTCCTGGGTGAGATTGCGGGCGGTCCACTCGTTGGCCTCGTTGCGGGTGTAGACGTAGACGCCCTGCGGCGTGGAGGTCGCGGCGAACAGGCGCTCGGAGATCGGATCGACCCAGGCCTCGACGTCCGCGGTCGCGGTCGGCGTCGGGCCGTCGGCGCGCGCGATCAGGTCGACGACACGCCACTCGCCGTCCGGTCGCAGGTCGTAGGCGATCGGGTCGCCGTCGGCGTTGAGGACGCCGAGGGCGATGAGCGAGTCGAGCGGGGGGAGCGGGTCGGCGACGATGCGCGTGCCGACGCCGAGGAGTTTGCGGAAGTCGCCGCTCTGGAAGATGACGTCCGTGGCGAGGAGGGTTGAGTCGTTGTCCGACACGATGAACTGATAGACGTCGCCGTTGGCGAGCGTGAGGCGGACGGTGCTGCCGGAGATCGACCAGGTTCCGGCGAAAGCGGGGTCGGAGCCGCCGGCCTCGAAGTCGAGGAGGTCAATGGCGGAGAAGGTGCCGTTCTGGTTGAGCGTGAGGGCGAAGTCGTCCGGCTCGAAGCTGAGTCCGTCGTCGTCGACGTCCGCGATGGAGACTCGGTACAGGCCCGCGACGCCTGCAACGGTCGGAGACGGCGCGCCGCGGACGCCGATGCCGATGGCGATGTCGCCGTCCGCGGCGTCGGCGTCGGACCAGATGATGACGGAGCCGTCCGCGCTCATGTAGAGCACGGAATCTTCGAGTCCGCGCACGAGGTTGAATCGTCCCATCGCGCCCGTGCTGACGATGGCGTGGGACTCGGCGACGGGCGGCGTTCCCGGCGATCCGGTGAGGGTGACGACGATGGCGCCCGGCCCGATGCTGGCCGTGCCGCCGTGGACGAACGCGCGTTCGGCGTCGAAGTTCACGGTGAGCGAGTGGAAGAACCAGGAGCCTGCGATGTCCGCGGTCGTCGCGGAAGCGGGACGTTCGACAGCGAGCGTGAGTTCGGTGCGTGCGCCGCCGGAATCGCGACCGTAGAACCACCCGACGGGGTAGCCGAACTCCTGGAGGAAGCGTGCGCCCGTCTGTTCGTCGTAGGGCATGAAGGTGTCGACGAACCCGACCTGGATGCCGCCGTTGGGGCGGTTCGTCACGGAGGCGAAGTCGATCGGGACGGCGGGGAGGGGTCCAGCCTCGCCGGAGTCAAACCTGTCGCCCGCGAGCAAGCCGTCCTCCTGCAGAACGACCTCGGCAAAGTACACGGTTGGCTCGCCGTCCATGTACAGCCCGACGCCGGCGACATTCCACGGCGCGGCCAGCACCACGCGCTGTTCGAGAGGCTCGAGGACCGAACGCGGGTCGGTGGCGTGGGCGCATGACTGGCGGGCACGCGGGTACTTCGGCATCGCTGGACTCCCTTGGGTGCTCTTCGCTGCCCGGGGCTGGGCGCGGGCGTCGGGGCCTCTCGCGGCTGGCGCGGACCCCACGCACTCAGGCAGTGTACCGCATGGTGCCGGAAGGGCCAAGCGGATGACCCGGGGCCGATGAAAAACGGGGCGGGCCTGTCGCCCGCCCCGCTGGGATACGAGTGTTCAGTCCGGCCTACTTGTCCGAGTCGGGCAGACCCATGCCGCGGCGATCCGGGTCGGCCGGTCGCGGAGCCGGGCGGTAGGGGTTGGCCTCGACGGACTGGAGCATGAGATCGATGGCGGTGTCGAGTTGGGGGTCGCTGCCTCGGGCCATGAGGGACGGGTCGTCGATGACCTCGATGTCCGGGTCAACGCCGTGGCCCTCGACGCCCCAGGTGCCGTCGGTCTCATAGAAGCCGAAGGTGGGGACGGCGGTGTAGCCGCCGTCGATGAGGCCGGGCACGCCGGAGATGCCGACCAGGCCGCCCCAGGTGCGCGTGCCGATCAGTTTGCCCAGGCCGTTGTGGCGGAAGAGCCAGGGGAACATGTCGCCGCCGGAGCCGGCGAGGCCGTTGATGAGCATGCACTTCGGTCCCTGGTGCGAATCCGGCGGCCAAGGCCAGTCCTTGCCGTCGCGGCGCGCCCAGTAGTTGGTGCGCGGGCGGTTGAGGAGTTCGATAAAGCGTGTGGGGATCTGGCCGCCGCCGTTCCAGCGTTCGTCGATGATGAGTGCGGCCTTTCCGGTCTGGCCGTAGAACTGGCGGAAGAGTTCGTTCTGGCCGTCGACGCCGGTGTTGGGGACGTAGATGTAGCCGACCTTGCCGCTGGTGCGTTCGTCGACGTAGCGGCGGTTGGCCTCGATCCAGGAGCGGAAGCGGAGGTTGGACTCGGAGCCGATCGGGGTGATGGTGACCTCGCGTTCCTTGCGGGCCTCGTCGTCGCCGAAGAGGGCGTCGGCGAGGGTGAGGGTGGTGTGCTTGCCGGCGAGTCCGATGAAGGCCGCCCACGGGTCCTTGGCGGTGTCGATGGGCCTGCCGTTGACGGCGAGGAGCCAGGTGCCGGGCTTGGCGTCGACGCCGGGCTGGCTGAGCGGGCCGCGGGCGTCGGAGTCCCAGGGCGCGCCCTCGTGGATCTTCTTGATGCGGTAGGCGGCGCGGGTCGTGCCGTCCTCGGAGGTCTCGGTGGCGAGTTCAAAGTCCACGCCGAGGAGGCCGACGTTCGCGCTGGGCTGACCCTCGACGTCTCCGCCCCAGTAGTAGGCGTGCCCGACGTTCAGTTCGGAGATCATCTCGGCGATGATGTAACTGACGTCCTCGCGGTTGGCCGCGTCCTGCAGCATCGCGTGGTACTGCTTGTAGATGGCGTCCCAGTCGACGTTGTGGAGGTTCTGGACGTAGAAAAAGTCGCGGTGGCGTCGCCAGGCGTCGGTGAAGATCTGCTCCCACTCCTCGCGGGGGTTGACCTGCTTCATGAGTTCCGTGGCGAGGGGCTTGGAGATGGACTGGCCCGCGCGGGCGTCAACGATCCCGAAGCGGTTGCCCTGGTTGATGAGCAGTTTCTTGCCGTCGGCGGAGACGGCGTAGCCGCCCGCGCCGGCGATGACGGTCTTCTCCTCGGCCTTCTCGTCGCGGATGTCGAAGATCTTGATCGAGGGGGGCGTGCCGCGCCCGCCGGCGCGGACGTAGATGAGTTCGCCCTTGTCGTTCGATGAGAGTCCGAAGAAGCGGCCCGAGGAGACCGGGAACTGCATGGCCCGGGCCTCGAACCCGTCGAGATCGATCTCGAGCGGCTTGTCCTTGTCGTCGGCGGCCTTGACGGCGTCGGCGGGGGGCTGCTCGTCGGTCTTGGTCGCCTCCCAGGTGCCGTTGATGCCGAGTTCGGGGACCTCCCAGGTGCCCGTGAGTTTGTCGCCGGCGAGGGTGCCCTCCATCTTCGTGGTCATGCCGTCGCGGGCGCGGGTGGCGGTGAACTTGCCGGTGGCCTCGTCGAAGGTGATGGCGTCGTAGTCGTTGGTCTGGCCCATCGAACTGCTGGAGCCGGTGATCGCGCCGTCGGCGGCGACGATGATCGTCATCGTGAACTCGACCTCGTCCTGCGGCGCGCCGATCTTGCTCAGGCCCTTGACGGTGCCTTTCCAGACGCCGTGGATGGGGCTGACAGGGGCGGCGTCCTGCTTCTTGGTGGCGTCGTCGTCGCCGTTCCCGCCGTTGTCGTCCTTCTTGCCCTCGGCGTCGCCGTTGTCCTTCTTCTCGCCGTCGTCCTTCTCGGCGTCGTCCTTCTTCTCGTCCTTCTTCTCTTCCTTCTTCCATGTCTCCTCGTCGCTCTCGACGAGGCGAGGGTTCTTGACGTCCTTGTTCAAGGGGACGGCCAGCAGGCGGCCTGTGTCGGAGTAGACGAAGGTGGTGCCGACGTCCTCGTATTGCGGGTTGGAGAAGTCGCGGCTTGAGGAGTAGTAGAGGAAGTCGCCCTTCTTGCTGAAGACGGGGTTGGAGTCGTCGAAGAAGCCGCTGGTGACCTGGTGCTTCGTGTCGTTCTTGAGGTCGTAAAGCCAGATCGAACGAGTGCCGGAGTCAACGTCTGTCTTGGCGTAGGCAATCCAGTTCGAGTCGTGCGACCAGTCGATGCCGGGCTGGTTCGCCCACTCGTCGCGGTCGAGGACGCGCTGCTCGCCGGTCTCGGCATCGACGAGGATGATGTTCGCGGCCTTGTCGGTGACGATGATCTTCTTCGAGTCCGGGGACCAAAGCGCGCGGAAGAAGAACGTCTTGTTGTCCTTGGTAACCTGGCGAGGCTCGTCCTTGCCGTCGGACTGGCGGACCCAGAGTTCGTACTCGCCCGAGGCGTCGGAGAAGTAGGCGATCCAGCGGCCGTCGGGGCTCCAGGCGGGGCTGCGCTCGGCAGCGCCGGAGGAGTCGGTCATCTGCCGGACCGGGCCTTTCTCGGCGGGGACGGTCCAGATGTCGCCGCGGGCCTCGACGACGGCTCGCTTGCCGGTCGGCGAGATGCCCCACGCGCCCATGTTCCGTCCGGCGTCGATCATCTGCGGGCGTAGGCGCGGGCGGTCGCCGGGAATGACGACCTCGACGGCGCGAGAGCGCCCGTTGCGCAGGTCAAGCAGCATGAGCGAGGAGCCGAGTTGGTAGACGATCTCGCCGCGGTTGCGTTCGCCGGGTCCGATGGACGGGAACTTCACGTCGAAGTCGGCGTGCTTGGTGATCTGCTCGCGCTTGCCGGTTTTCGGGTCGTAGGACCAGATGTTCTGGCGGTGCTCCGGCCCCTGGTCGGCGAGGTAGTAGAGCGTCTCACCGTGCCACATGGGGGAGGTGTCGGTGCCCTCCCAGTCGGTGGCCTGCTTCCACTCGTAGGTTTCGAGGTTGAAGAGCCAGATGTCGGTCTGCATGCCGCCGCGGTACCGCTTCCAGGTGCGGAAGTCGATGGAGTGCGGGGTGTAGGCGAGCCACTTGCCGTCGGGGCTGATGGCGGCGTTTGTGCCGTAGGGGACGGGGAGTTGCTCGGGCAGGCCGCCGGTCGGCGAGGTGATGAACAACTGCGTCTGTCGGCCGAGACCGGCGAGGGCGTTGCTGGAGAAGAGGAGTCTGCCGTCGGGGGTCCAATCGCAGAGGAACTCGCCGGCGGGGTGGTGGGTGACGCGGGTCGGGACGCCGCCCGTGACGGGGACGGTGTAGAGGTCGCGGTTGCCGTCGTAGTTGCCGATGAAGGCGATCGTCGAGCCGTCGGCGTTGAACCGTGGGAACCCTTCCTGTCCCGGCGGGCTGGCGAGGGGCGTCGCTGTGCCGCCGTCGCGGGGGACGATCCAGATGTCGTTTGCGTAAACGAAGACGATGTGGGTCGCGCTGACGTCGGGGTAGCGGAGCATCCCGGCGTGGGGCTTGATGTCGTCGGAGACGGCCGAGGCCGTGCCGGCGAGGAGCGGCAGCACGAGACAGAGCGCGGCACGGACAGCGAACGGACGGCGGTGCATGGTGAACTCCTGGCTGGATCGTCGAAGTCGGGGCCACGGACCCCGCGTGGTATGGCTTGTTCCGAGGGGGGCAGGCCCAGTTGCAACGAGGACTGAACCCACGCGAAAGGGGATGGGATGCGCGGCAACGCTCCTTCCGTCGCGCATCCGGGGCCGGAAACGCACAACCCCCGGCGCGGGGCCGGGGGTCGTTCTCAAGAGCGGGTGAAGGGACTCGAACCCTCGACTTTCACGTTGGCAACGTGACGCTCTACCACTGAGCTACACCCGCGACCCTGCCCCCGGGGTGCGGCCCGGAGGACACGCTGAAAGTACGCGCCGGGGTGGGGGGAGTCAAACGCCCAAGGCGTCAGGGCGGGGTTGCCCTTGACGCCCGGTCGAGGGCTTCCATCACCTGCTGGGCGGTGTACGCGTTCGACATCCACGGCTCGGAGAGGCCCGGGCCGTCGATCACGAGCAGGGGGATGCCGGTCTGCCCGAGGTCGCGGAGGGTCGTCCAGCCTGGGGCGGAGGTGCTGGTGAGGTCCGCGGTCATGGGGAGGACGCCCGTTCCCCGGAGGCGGCTCTTGACCGGCTCGCGGTTGAGGACGGCCGCCTTCAGGGCCTTGCAGTTGAGGCACCACTCGGCGGTGAAGTCGATGACGACCACGCGGCCCGAGGCGCGCGTCTCGTTCCAGAGGGCGGGATCGAACGACACCCAGAAGTTGTCGCGCGCCTTGGCGGACATGTCCCCCGCGACAAAGACGCTCGATCCCGCGAGCGCGAGAGCGATGGCCGAGAACACTCCTCGTCTGATCGGCTTGACGGTGATGGCGAAGGTTCGTCGCGCCAGCCATGCGGCGGCCGCGAGGACAAACGCAGCGATCACCCACCAGTGCAGCACTCGGACATACCAAGGCAGGGCGAGCAACCCGCCCGGTCGTTCGCTGAGGATGGCGAGGACGCCCGAGCCGACGAAGTACGCCGCGGCGGCCAGCAGGAGGAGGCCCATGACCTGCTTGACGAGTTCGCTGGCGGGTCCGGTGCGAGGGACGCGGGAGAGGAGTTTCGGATTGGCGGAGAGGACGAGGTACGGCGAGGCCATACCGACGCCGAGCGAGGTGAAGATGACCATGACGACGCCGGGGGGCAGCGTCGCCGCGCCGGCGAGGAGCGCGCCGGCGACGAACCCGAAGCAGGGCAGGCCGAGTACGGCGGTCATCACGCCGAAGAGGAACGAGCCCCAGGCCGAATCGGCCTTGGGATTGATGGCGTAGACGGATTTGGGCAGGTTGATGGCGAACGCGCCCATGATGCCGACACCCATGACGCCGATGAGCAGGCCGATGCCGAGCGTGACCCACCAGACACCGAAGATGCGTGAGGGGTCGGTGACGCTTGCGAGGAACGCCATCGGCAGGCCGATCCCGACCCAGAAGGCAACGACGCCCAGGGCCATCCAGAGGCCGAGCGCGAGCGATCGGCGGGGGGAGCCGGCGTGCTGGCTGATGGTGAGCACCTTGATGGGGATGACGGGCAGGACGCAGGGGGTCAGGTTCAGGATGAACCCCCCCACCGCCGCGAGCAGCGCGACGATGACGACGCCCGCCGCGCCGTCCGCGCTCGGGAGCGTGATGCCGAAGAAGGTGCGGCCTGAAGCGGGCGCGGGAGGCGTACTGGGTTGAGTGCCCCATCGGTCGCGGTCGGCGAAGACGGAGGCGTCAAACGCTGCGAAGAGCGCGGCCTCTTTCGGTTCGCCGGCGCCGATCGGGATGCGCACCTCGAACGGGTAGGTCTCGGGGATGAGGCAGCCGACGTCGTCGCAGGCCTGGAGTTCCACTTCGATGGCGAGCGAGACTTCGCCGGTCGCGGACCCGTCGATCTCGACCGGGATGAACGCGACGGCCGTGCCCTCGAAGACGGGGTACGGCTCGGGGCGGCCGGTCCCGGCGAGATCGACGCTGATCTCGTGAACCTCGGGCCACTGGATCGGGCCGACGGCGATGCCGGGCGAGGGTTTGATCGCGATGGTTGTCGGGATCGGCACGAATCCGGCCCACGAGGCGGGCACGACCGGGGCGTTGGTGTGGGTGTGCCAGCCGGGGGCGTGGTCGATGACGACGGCGACGGCGAACCTGGCCCCCGGCTCGGCCGCGGTCATGGCCGGGAGCACACGGACGGAGACCTTCTCGTCGCCGAGGGGTTGGGCGGCGAGGCGGGGCATGGGGAACAGTCCGAGCATCAGGAGGGCGAGGGTGAGGCGAAGGAGGTTTGGCATCGTTTGATTAAAGGTCGGGAGGGGGGCCGGGGTTTCAGCGCGGGCCACTGCTTCAAGCGGATCGGTGCCCGGGGCCGATAGTCCGGCGTGGCCCGACGGGCACGGGATGTCCGTGCGCGGGGGCGACGCGGGATTCGGCTCCATGGCGAACGTGCTGGACCAGAGCGAGATCGACGCCCTGCTCGCCGCGGCGGAGCCGGACGAGGCCGAGTCCCAACAGACCGAGGTGCATGTTTTCAGCCGCAAGCGTCGCGACGCGCCGCCGGAGATTCGGCCGTACGACTTCAAGCGTCCGGAGCGCGTGAGCAAGGACCAGATGCGGGCGTTGCAGACGCTGCACGAAGGGTTCGCGCGGAACTTCGGGGCGTCGCTGTCGGGGTTCCTGCGGACGATCGTGGAGGTGCGGGTCGCGGATTGCGAGCAGATGACGTACTCGGAGTTCATCTCCGGGCTGCCGAATCCGACGAGTTTCAACCTGATCCAGACGAGCGCGCTCGAGGGACAGATGTGCCTCGAGGTCAGCCCGTTGATCATCTACCCGATCATCGACCGGCTGCTGGGCGGGACGAGCCAGGACCTGTTTGTGCCCCAGAGGCCGATGACGCTGATCGAGACGCGGCTGATCGGGAACGTGATCCGGCGAGCGCTGGCCGCGCTCTCGGAGGCGTGGTCTGGGGTGAAGGAACTGCAGTTCGAGGTGAGCGCGACGGAGAGCAACCCGCAACTGGTGCAGATCGTGCCTCCGAACGAGGTGGTGGTGGTGATCGTCTTCGAGTTGAAGACGTCGAACCGCGCGGGAACGATGAACCTGTGCATCCCGTACAACGTGATCGAGCCGGTGGTGGAGCAGTTGAGTTCGCAGAGTTGGTTCAGCGTGTCGAAGAACCAGCGTTCGGAGGAGATCGAGCGTCGGCTGGCGCGGGGGCTGGGGCACGCGAGCCTGGACCTGCGGGCGGTTCTTGCGGAGACGACCATCACCCTGCGCGACCTGGCGCACATGGCCCCGGGCGACGTGATCGTCACGGAGACGGAGGCCACCCGGCCGGCGGTGCTGTGGGTGGGGCACGAGCGGAAGTTCACGGCCGAGGTCGGGCAGTTCCGCGGGTCGCGGGCGTTGCGTGTGGTTCGCGCGATCTCCCGGGACGATCGGGTGTAAGCGGGGATGCGACGGTCGGGGGTTGACCGGGGGCTTCCGGAGTCTCTACAGTTGGCGGTTGCTTTGGTCTCGGGCGGAGGTACGCCCCGGGAGTGACGTGGTATGCAGGTACTCGCCGACCATGGGCGCTGATCGGACGAAGCACGGCTGCGCTCGTCCGGCGCGCACCCTGCCCCTGACCGGGCGGGGACAGGAGGACGCTCCGATGGGTTAGCCCGGAGCGCCATGGCGGACGCCCCGACGGCCCGGAAGGCCGGCGTGGCGGGACGGCGGGGCCACCTGCGCGCGGGCGCTCGTGGCCCTCGTGTTTTTCAGGAACGACGGGCCCGGCAGCGGGCGGACAGGACAACCCGACATCTCGACAACTCGGAGCAGGACGGCATGAACACTCAGGAGATGATGCGGATCATTGACTCGATCGCGCGCGATCGGAACATCGACCGGCAACTGCTGATCGCGGACCTCGAGGCGGCGATGGTCTCGGCGGCGCGGCGCCACTTCAACACGCTCGACACCGAGGAGTTCACCTGCACGGTGGACCCGCTCTCGGGCCAGATCCAGATCTTCCGGCACGGCGAGCCGCTGGTCATGCCGCCGGAGGCCTTCGGCCGCATCGCGGCCCAGACCTTCAAGCAGGTGATGATCCAGCGTTTCCGCGAGGACGAACGCAACAGCATCCTCGAGGAGTATTCGAAGCGTGTGGGCGAGATCGCGACCGGGGTGGCCCAGCGGTATGAGGGTGGCGCGCTCGTCGTCACGGTCGATCGGGCCGAGGCGTTCATGCCGCGGAGCGAGCAGATCCCGGGCGAGCAGTTCCAGCCGGGCGACCGCGTCCGCTGCCTGATCCTCGACGTGCGCGACGCGGGGAACCAGGTGAAAATCGTGCTCAGCCGCGCCCACCCGGACTTCATCAAGCGGCTCTTCGAGGTCGAAGTGCCGGAGGTCGCGGAGCGCATCATCGAGATCAAGGCGATGGCCCGCGAGGCCGGGTACCGGACCAAGATCGCCGTCAGTTCGATCGATTCGAAGGTGGACGCGGTCGGGGCGTGCGTGGGCGTGCGCGGGAGCCGGATCAAGAACATCGTGGACGAACTGAACGGCGAGAAGATCGACATTATCCGGTGGAACGAGTCGAGCCAGATTCTCATCCAGAACTCGCTGAAGCCCGCGGAGGTGCAGGAGATCAGCCTGTGCTTCGAACTCGGGCGGGCGACGGTGGTGGTGCGCGACGACCAGTTGAGCCTGGCGATCGGCAAGCGGGGGCAGAACGTCCGCCTCGCGGCGCGGCTCACCGGTTGGGACGTGGACATCCTGACGCCCGAGGAGTTCAACAAGGGTCTGGAGATCATGTCCGAGACGCTGTTGAGCATCGAGGGCGTGAAGGAGGAGCACGTGGACCGGCTTGCCGCGCTGGGGATCGTGAGCGTCTTCGACGTCGAGGAGGTCGGGGCCGAGGTGCTGGCGACGGAACTCGAACTGGACGAGTCGATCGCGTCGTCGGTGGTCGAGGCGGCGTCGGCGCGGGCGAAGATCGTGGCCGAGCAGCAGCAGCGCGACAAGGAAGAGGCGGAGGCCCGGCGCAGGGAAGAGGAGGAGGCGGCGCGCCGCCTGCTCAGCGGCGAGGGCCTGCCGACCACCGAGGAGGGCGCGGTCGATCCGGAACTTGCGGCCGCGGCGATCCTGGGCATCGGCTCGCGCGGCGCGAGCGGCGGCGGACGCGACGGCGGCTCGGACGGCGCAGCGGCGGACGCGAGAGCGGCCGACATTCTGGGCGGAGACAAGAAGGACTGACCCGAGGAAGGCACAAGCCACGCTGATTGCAGCGCGCGGGTGCGAGTGGAGCGACGATTGGCCAGACGCGTATTCGAGATTGCGAAGGACCTCGAGATCAACTCCAAGGCGATCGTGGAGAAGTGCCGCGCGGAGGGGATCCCCGAGGACGTCATCAAGAACCACATGTCCACGGTCTCGGCCGGGCTTGAGGCCACGATCCGCGAATGGTTCACGGCGGGCGAGACGGCGGACCGCGTTGACCTGGACAAGGTGCGCGCCAAGCCGCGCCGCCGCTCGCGCAAGGCCGACGGCTCGGACGACGCCGACTCGACGGATGCATCGGATTCGACGACGGCAACACTGGAGCCTCGCGCGCCAGCCGCGCCCGAGCCGCCGCGCGCCAAACCGCTCTCGAAGCCCGGCGCCCGCGCGACGGAAGCGCAGGCTCGGGCGGTTGCCCCCCCCCCTGCGGCCGTCGATGCGCCGGCAGCGCCGGCGCCCTCCGAGCCTTCCGCTCCTCCGGCCGAGGTCTCGCGCCCCGCGGCGTCGGCGAGCGCACCACCCGCACCGCCTCCCGCGCCGATCGTCCCCGCGCCGCAGAACGTGCCCGACCGGCCGAAGGTGGTCAAGCCCGCGGGTCCACAGTTGCAGGACCCCGCGCGAGTGAAACTCGCCGGCCCGAAGGTGGTCCGCATCGAGGCGCCCGAGGCGGTCGAAGCGCCGCGCCCGCGCAGCCCCCGAACCGGACCGCCGATGGGCGGTCGCGGCGTGCCCGGACCGATGCCCGGCGACGCGACGGACGACCGGACGCGCAGCCCGCGCCGCCGGGGCGACCGCGGCGGCGTCAAGCCGCGCCCCACGACCGCGACACCCCAGCAGCCACGGCGCAAGACGGATTCGGACGAGTGGCGCACGGGGCCGGGCCATTTCACCGAGGCCGACCTGGCCGAGCGCGAGGCGCGGCTTCAGCGCTCCGGGGGCTACCTGAAGCAGCGCCGCCAGCAGGCCAAACTGCGAGGGCAGACGGTCGGCGGCGACCGCTCCTCGTCGCTGGCAGAGACGGGCGGCAGAGTGCGCATCGCCGCGCCGTTCACGATCAAGGACCTCTCGGCGGCCACGGGCGTCAAGGCGGCGGAGATCGTCAAGAAACTCTTCCTCCAGGGCATCATGGCGACGATCAACTCGGGGATCGACACCGAGCGCGCGCAGGAGATCATGATCGAGTACGACATCGAACTCGAAGTCGTCGAGTCGAAGTCGGCTGAGGAGAAGGTCTCTGCGGCGTTCGAGAGCCGCGAGATGGTGGACGAACGCCCGCGCGGCCCGGTCGTCACGATTCTCGGGCACGTAGACCACGGCAAGACGAGCCTGCTGGACCGGATCCGCAAGGCGAACGTGGCGGCGGGCGAGGCGGGCGGCATCACACAGGCGACGAGCGCGTTCCGCGTGCCGGTGCACGTCGGCGAGGAAGAGAAGCAGGTCGTCTTCATCGACACGCCGGGCCACGAGGCGTTCACCGAGATGCGCGCCCGCGGCGCGAACGTGACGGACGTGGCGGTGCTGGTGGTCGCGGCGGACGACGGCGTGATGCCTCAGACGGTCGAGTCCATTAACCACGCCAAGGCCGCTGGCGTGCCGATCGTGGTCGCTCTGAACAAGATCGACAAGCCGGAGGCGACGGACTCGAACATCCACCGCATCCTCGGGCAACTGGCCGAGCACGGCCTGAACCCGACGGAGTGGGGCGGCGACACCGAAGTGGTACGGACGAGCGCGACGACGGGCAAAGGCGTCCAGGACCTGCTCGAGGTGCTGGACTATCAGGCGCAGTTGCTCGAACTCAAAGCCGACTTCGGCGGAGCGGCCCGCGGGACGGTGATCGAGGCTCGGGTGCTCGAAGGCCGCGGCCCGGTAGCGAGCGTGCTCGTACGCGATGGGGAACTGAAGGTCGGCGACTTCGTGGTGGCGGGGCGCGCGTTCGGTCGCGTTCGTGACATCACGGACGACCGGGGCCGCCGCCTGAAGGACGCGCAGCCGCCGATGCCGGTGCAGATCTCGGGGCTGGACGAACTGCCGGACGCGGGCGACGCGTTCTACTGCGTGTCATCGCTCAAGCAGGCGCAGGACGCGGCGGAACAGCGCAAGCAGCGCGACCGCGAGCAGCAACTGGCTCAGCCGAAGGTGACGCTCGACAGCCTGTTCGGGCAGATGGCGGAGAGCGAGGTCAAGGAGATCCTGATCGTCCTGAAGGCGGACGTGCAGGGATCGGTGGACGTGCTGCGCAACGAGATCGAGAAGGTCTCGACGGCGGAGGTGAAGATCCGCGTGCTGCACGCCGCGGTCGGCGGCATCACCGAGAGCGACGTGCTGCTGGCGGACGCCTCGCGTGCGGTCATCATCGGGTTCAACGTCATTCCCTCTTCGAAGGCCCGCTCGCTGGCGGACTCGAAGAGCGTCGAGATCCGCACGTATCAGGTGATCTACCACATCACCGAGGACGTGCGCAAGGCCGCCGAGGGCATGCTGGAGCCGGAACTGCGCCAGGACATCCTGGGGCACGCCGAGGTGCGTCAGGTCTTCAAGGTCTCGCGCGTCGGGGCGATCGCCGGGTGCTACATCACCGACGGCGTGGTCGAGCGCGACGCGCTCATCCGCGTCACTCGCAACGGCGTGGTGATCGAGAACGACCGCAGGCTCTCGCAACTCAAGCGCTTCAAGGACGACGCCAAGGACGTCCGCGCGGGCATGGAGTGCGGCATGAAGATCGACGGGTACGACGACATCAAGGAGGGCGACGTGCTCGAGTGCTACAAGAACGTGGAGGTCAAGAGGACGCTCTGATGAGAAGTGGCTCGGTGGCGGAGCGGCAATGTGGCAAAGTGAAGTTCCGTCCTCCGGCCAGCGCCCCGCCGTCCGCTTCACTCCGCCACTCCGTCACTCGGCCACATTGCGGCTTCCCATGGTGATCGGCGTGCTCCAGTTCGAGTTGGTCATCCCCGAGAGCGGGTCGCTCAAGGACAAGCGGCGCGTCATTCGTTCCCTGCGCGACCGCCTGCACCGCGAGCACATGGTCTCGGTCGCGGAGGTCGCGGCCCAGGATTCGCTGAACGTCGCGGTTCTGGCGGCCGCGGTCGTTGCCGCCGACGGGCGGCGCGCGGGCGAGGTGCTCGACCACGTCGCCGAGAAACTCCGTTCGCTGCGCGACGCGGAACTCGCGAGCGTGCGGCGGGACATCTTGCGGGCTGACGACGAGTCGCTCGAGCGTGACGCCGGAGACGAAGACGAAGTGCGCGATGCGCTCGCCGCGGAGATGAGGCGGCATTACGAGGGTGAGACGGGGCCAGGGAAGGGGGCGCGGCCATGACGCGGCGTGCGGAGCGGGTCGCGTCGGCGGTCCATGCCGCGGTGCAGGCCGTGCTGTCGCGGGGGCTTTCCGACCCGCGCGTGCGCGGGCTGATCACGGTGACGGGCGTGACGGTGACGGACGACCTGCGGCAGGCGTTCGTGCGGGTGTCGATCATGCCGGCCGAGCACGAGGAACTGACGATGCACGGTCTGAAGGCGGCGTCGGCTCATGTGCGCCACGCCATCGGCGACGCCCTCGAGTTGCGGCGCACGCCGGACATCGAGTTCCGGCTCGACCGGGCGACGAAGCGGCAGGCGGCCGTGCTCGAGGCGCTGCAGCAGGCGCGGCAGGTGACGCCACCGATCGAAGCGGAGTCCGGAGACGGAGCGGACGCGACGGAGGGTCGGCCGTGAGCGCGACGGACCGCACACGGGAACTGCGCTCGCTGCTGTTCCGGCTGCGCAAGCGCGTCAGGCCGCTCGCGCCTGGGCACTCGGGCGCGCCGCCCGAGGGCACGGACCCCGTCGTGCACGAACTCGTGTACTCGTTCCTGGCGTGGGAGGCCTCCGCGCCGCTGGCAACGGCCGCGCTGAACCGCATGCGTGCGGCCGTTGTCGATTACAACGAGTTGCGCGTGTGCTACGCGCAGGAACTCGCCGGGCTGATGGGGGAGGGGTATCCGCTGGCGATGGAGCGGGCGACGCGGATGCGGGCCGCGCTGACCGAGGTCTATCGGCGGGAGCACGGCACGGTGCTCGCTGATTGACCTGCCGAAGCGTGACGCGCGGGTGTACCTCGAGGCGCTTGAAGGGGTTCCCCCGTTCGTCGCGGCGCGGGTGGTCCTGCTCGCACTCGGCGGTCACGCCGTCCCGCTCGATGCCATGCTGCACGGGATGCTCGCGTCGGAGGAGGCTGTCGAGCCGGAGAGTACGGTGGCGGACGCCATGGGCTGGCTGGAGCGGACGCTCCGCGCGAAGGAATCGGAGGAGGCGTATCTGCTGCTCGAAGCGTGGCGGAAGCGCAAGGCGCAGAAGGTCAGCCCGGCTGCGGGCGCGAAGCCGAAGCGATCGGGCAAGGCGCAGAACTGATGTCGCGGGGGCGGAACTGAATCATGACCATGCGGCCGCGCCATCCCGAGACGTGCGCCCTGCGGCACACCGCGCTGCTTTCTGCGGCGATCCTGCTCTGCGCTGTCGGGCTTGCCGCGGGATGTGCATCGAAGGGAAGGCCGATCGCAACTCAGGCAGCGAGCGACGGGCAGCGCACATCCGGCGCGGCGGAGGGGCGCCTCCGCTCGCTCGCGGCGTCGC
>DAOMNQ010000037.1:25477-29993 GCA_035443945.1 Phycisphaerales bacterium
CAGCCGAGCCGGCGCGCCGCGTCGCTCGGCCCGCCGCCGGGCATCGACCCGCTCGTGCTCATGCCGATCGATCGCGACAGCGATGCCTGGCGGCGAGCGACGCTGAGCTACGAGGAGGCGGTGCGTGAGGCGGCGTCGTCCGCGCGCCCGATCGAGGCCGCCGAGCCGCAGGCCGGGCGCGACGACTCGACCGACGCGCTGCGGCTGTACGCCTCCGGCCGCCAGCGCCTGCTCGATGGCGATGCGGTCGGCGCGGTGCGCGACCTCGAACGGGCGTCGATCCTCGACCCCGGCTCGGCCGAAGTGTGGCGCACGCTCGGCGCGGCCCAGAGCGCGGCGGGGCAGGCGAGCGGGGCGATGGCGTCGATGCGAAGGGCGGTTGCGCTCGGGCTGGTGGATGCGCAGGCGTTCGCCACACTCGGGCGGCACGCGCTCCGCCTCGGCGACGACGCGGACGCCGTCGCGATGCTCGCCCGCGCGCTGGCGTCGAACCCGGGCGCGTCGGACCCCGCGTTGCGGACGGTCGTGCTGGTCGACCTCGCGGATGCGCTGCACGAGCGGGGGTTCCTGACCGCGAGCGCGGAGGCGGTGCGCCGGGCCATCGAGCAGCCGGAGCGCATCTCCGGCTCGACCGTGTACCGCGCGGAGTTGGGTGCGATCGTGCGCCGTGCGGGTGAACTCTGGCGGCGCGTCGGCGACGACGCCTGCCGTCTCGGCGACTTCGACCGTGCGCTGTCGGCCTATCGGCGTGCGGCCGCGTCGCCCGCGCTGGACCCCGGCGCGGTGGCGCCGCGTCGCGTGTACGCCTCGCTGCGGCTGGGCCGGTCGGCGGAGGCCGCGCTGGCGGTCCTCGACGAGGTCCGGCACGAGACGGGGCGGACGGACCCTCGCCTGGTAGGGCTTGTTCGGCACGTGGCCGCCTGCTCGCCGAGGCGATCGGTGAGCAACAGCGGTCGCTCGGCGCGGACGCCCCACCGAGCGTCATCGCACGGCTCGTGCGTGCCGGTGCGGCCGCGATGCCGCCTGCCGAGGCGCGACGCGCACTGCGGGAGCATCTCGCGGCGCGACCGACGGACGCGGATGCGTTGGACGATCTCCTCCGCCTCGCGTCGGCGTCGGGGCTTCGGGCCGCGGCCGAGGAGACCGTCTCCCTCGCGGCCGCACATCCCATCGAGGCGGACGAGTTTGCCGCCGCGCTGCTGGGTGTAGCGCCCAGTGCGAGCGAGGCGATCGACGCCGTGAACGAGCGGGGCGCGGGGGCGCTGGTGCGTGCGTTCCTGCTGATCGGCGCTTCGAGGCCGGAGGAGGCGGTCGGCGCGCTCTCCGGCGCTGCGCCGCGCGGGCTTGCGCCGGAAGGATGGGCGTTCGGGCGGGTGGCCGCCGCCGCGGCCGCGGGTCGATGGGACGACACGGAGCGTGCGCTCCGCTCCCTCGAAACGCCGGAGACTCGCGAGCAACGGCACGCGTTGGTGCGCGCGCTGCGCGCAATGCAGCGTTTCGCGGCGGCGATGCGCGAAGTGGAGCCGCTGCTCGGTCCCGAGGCGAGCGTGGACATGCTCATCCGCGGGTCGGAGTTGTACCTCGGCTTCGGGCGAGCGGCAGAGGCCGAGGCGCTGCTCGGGCGTGCGCACTCGATCGACCGCTACGACGAGCGCGTGTACGAGGGCCTGCTCTCGCTCTACCAGCAAGGCTCGCCGCTCGAAAACCCGCAGCGGCAGGCGGCGATCGCGCGCGAACTCCGCGAGACCATCCCGTCCAGCCGACTGCTCCGCTGGCTCGCGGCGCAGGAGTTGGCCCAGCGCGGCCTGCTCGACGAGGCGGAGCGCGCCCTGCTCGACCTCGCCTCCGAGGGGCGCGGCACGGAGCGGGCCGTCGAACTGCTGGTGCAGGTGTGGGACACGGTCGCGCAGCGCGAAGGTCCGGACTCGCTTGAGGAAGCCGAGGCGTGGGTGCGAGGGCGTGTCGCGGAACGTCCCGGCAACGCGGTCCTGAACGCCGCGCTGGCTCGCGTGCTGCTCGCGCGAGGGAAGGTCGACGAGGGCGTGGCGTACCTGGCGGAGCGGCGTGACTTCTCGCCGAACCTGGCGCGCCTGCACGAGCAGGTGCTGCGCTCGGTGCTCGGCCGCACGGACGAGGCGAACGGGCTTGCCCTGACGCGCCTCTTCGCCGCGCCGCCGACGATCGACAACTCGCTGGAACTCGCGGGCGTGCTGGCGCAGTCGGGGATGTTCGCGGAGGCGGTCGAGCCTGTCGCGCGGGCGATTCCGGCGGGCGTAACGCTGACGGCGCGGCAGAAGTCGTCGCTGATGGCGGTGCTGGCGATGGTCGGCGAGGCGGCGACGACGGGGCGCGACGCCGATGCGTCACGGGCGGGCCTGGCGATGATGGACGGCGTGCTGTCGCGCGGGATCGACCTGCCGTGGCCCTTCCATCGGGCGCGGTGGGGCATGTTGGCCGATGTTCCGGGCGTGCCGGAGAGCGCCTTCGCCGAAGCGGCGATCGCGCTGATCGAGGCCGCGCCGGACGCCGCGTCGATCGAGGAACTGATCGGCCCGCCGCAGGACGGCGCGCCGGCGTGGACGCTCGACACCGCGCGTGCGGAACTCGCGTACGTGCTGGCGAGCACGCTGTGGAGCACGGGACGCGAGGAGGCGTCGCTGGTCGTGTATCGGGCCGCGCTGCGCTACAACCCCGAGCACGCGTGGTCCAGCAACGACCTCGGCTACTTCCTCGTCGAGCGCGGCGAGGACATGGCCGAGGCGGAGCGCTTGCTGGAGCAGGCCTACCGGCTCCGCCCGGACGAGGCGAGCATCGTCGATTCGCTCGGGTGGCTCCGCTACCGGCAGGGGCGATTCGAGGACTGGCAGGACGACGATGGCACGCGGCACGAGGGGGCGATCTCGCTGCTGCGCCGGGCGACGCAACTGCCGTCGGGCGTCGAGAACCAGACGCTGCACGATCACCTCGGTGATGCGCTGTGGGCGGCGGGGCGAAGGCAGGAGGCGATCTCGGCGTGGCAGCGGGCGGACCGCTGGGCGACGATCGCGCTCACGCGGCTTGTCGGGCAGCCGGACTCGCCGCGCGCGGCGCGCCTGAAGGAGCAGCACGCGCGGATCACGGCCAAAATCCGGGCGGCACGCGAGGGAGGCGAGCCGGAGATCGCGCCGCTCTTCGAATCGCCGGGCGGCGGGTGATGACGGCGGACCGCGGCCGATGAGCCGGAGCGAATGGACGAGCACGAGCCGCCGCGGAGTGGCGGGGTGCCCGTGGCGGGATACCAGAAACGAACGCGAGGAGGCGCCCGTGGCCGGACACAGCAAGTGGGCCAACATCAAGCACCGCAAGGAGAAGCAGGACCGCAAGCGCGGGAAGGTATGGTCGAAATGCTCGCGGGCGATCATCGCCGCGGCCCGCGCGGGGGGGGGCGACCCGGCGACGAACCTCTCCCTCCGCTACGCCATCGACGAGGCCAAGTACGCCAACATGCCCAAGGACACCATCCAGCGGGCGGTCGAGAAGGGCGCGGGCGGCGGCGGGGGCGAGAACTACGAGACCATCACCTACGAGGGCTACGGGCCGGGCGGCGTCGCGGTCATGGTCGACGCCCTGACCGACAACCGCGCCCGCACCGCGCCGGACCTGCGGATGATCTTCTCCAAGCACGGCGGGAACCTGGGGACGACCGGCTCGGTCGCGTTCCAGTTCGAGACGCGCGGGCGCGTGGTCGTGGATGCCTCGCTCGCGGATGAGGAGCGGATCATGCAGATCGCGCTCGACGCGGAGGCCGACGACGTGCAGCCGCCGGAGCCGGACGACGACGGGCCGGGGTTCTGGACGCTGCTGGTCGAGCCGACGGGGCTGCTGCGGCTGAAGGATGCGCTGGAGAAGGCGGGGATCGAGCCGGCCGAGGCGGAGATCGCCCGCATCGCGCAGCAGACGGCCGAAGTCCGCGGCGAGGACGCGACGCGGCTGATCGCGCTCGTGGATGCGCTCGAAGACAACGACGACGTGCAGAAGGTGTACACGAACGCCGACATCGTCGAGGAATGATGCGGGGCACGGCCGGGGACAGTGGACAGTTGACAGTGGAAAGTGGACATAGAGGCAGCGGGCGTCGGACATGATCCCCCGATCGCCGCGCCTCAAGTCTCAAGTCTCAAGACTCAAGACTCAAGACTCAGGACTCAGGACTCAGGACTCCAGCCTCAGGACTCCCCCGTGGGCCTTCTCCTCCTCCTTCTCGTCGGCCTCGTGCTGCTCTGGGCGACGACGGTCGCGTGGACGGCATGGCTGCTGACGCACCCGCCGCGGCGGACGATCGCGTGGGCGATCTCGCGCGGCGTGCCCGCGGACCCGTCGCAGATGCCCGCGCCCCGGCGCTTCAGCGAGTGGACCTTCCGCACGCGCGGCCTCGACCTGCCGGTGTGGGACGTGCAGGGCGACGACCCCGACGGGCCGGTTGTCGTGATGACCTACGGGTGGAGCGACTCGCGGATCGGCGCGCTGCGGCGGCTGG
>DAOMNQ010000038.1:0-27181 GCA_035443945.1 Phycisphaerales bacterium
TCTGGGGCCGTTCATCTATGGCCCCCCCACCGGGCGCGACTACATCTCGCGCACGTTCGGCGGCAAGTACCTGCCGGGCAAGGCGAACGTCTACACCTCGTCCAACAAGGCGGCGCAGGAGGCGCACGAGGCGATCCGCCCCGCGTCGCTCGACTACCCGCCCGAGCGCGTCCGGCGGGCGCTCAAGCCCGATCAGTTCCGGCTCTACGAGTTGATCTGGAACCGATTCGTGGCCTGCCAGATGACGCCCGCGGAGTGGGATTCGACGAGCGTGTCGATCGTGGGAGGCCGCGATCCGTCGAAGCGGCTGACGTTCCGCGCGACGGGGCGCACGCTCGCCTTCGACGGGTTCTACCGCGTGGCGGGCGTGCCGACGGGGAGCGACGAGGCGACGCTGCCGCGCCTGGCCGAGGGGACCGCGCTGCGCCCCGCGTCCATCGACGCGCTGCAGCGCTTCACCAGCCCCCCCCTTCGGT
Organism: Phycisphaerales bacterium; assembly: GCA_035443945.1. Taxonomy (GTDB): domain Bacteria; phylum Planctomycetota; class Phycisphaerae; order Phycisphaerales; family UBA1924; genus CAADGN01. The sequence continues at coordinate 477 of DAOMNQ010000038.1, forward strand.
ACAGCGAGGCGTCGCTCATCAAGACGATGGAGGCGGAGGGCATCGGGCGGCCGAGCACCTACGCGGACATCATCGCCAAGATCCAGGACCGCAAGTACGTCGAGTTGCTCGGCCGGGCGTTCCACGCGACCGACCTGGGCGAGGTGGTGACGGACAAACTCGTCGAGGCGTTCCCGATCATCATGGACATCGGCTACACGCGCGAGATGGAGGCGGAACTCGACAAGATCGAGGAGGAGCATCTCAACTGGGTCGAGATGCTGGAGCGGTTCTACGGGCCGTTCAGCGAGAGTTTGGAGCGTGCGCACGAGGAACTCTCGCACGCGAAGGCCGAGGTGCAGCCCGCGCCGCCGGAGTACCGCTGCGAGAAGTGCGGGGCGGGGCTGGTCTACCGCTTCGGGCGCAACGGGCGGTTCCTGAGTTGCTCGCGCTACCCGGAGTGCGAGTACGCCGCGCCGATCGACCGGCAGGGGCGCCCGCGCACGGCGGAGTACGTGAACGTGCGCTGCCCGAAGACGGGTCGCGCGATGGTGCGCAAGACGGGCCGGTTCGGGCCGTTCCTGGCGACGCCGCTGGAGAAGGGCGAGAGCCAGGACACGGGGATGATCCTGAACATCGACAAGAAGGGGCACGTGACCGCGCCCGCGCCGCCGCCGTTGGTGACGGAACTGCTGTGCGAGAAGTGCGAGTCTCCGCTGAACCTGCGCGGCGGGATCCGCGGGCCGTGGCTCGGGTGCTCGCGGTTCCCGAAGTGCCGCGGCCGCGGGAAGTGGGCCGGGCTGCCCGAGGCGCAACGGGCCGCGCTGGAGAAGGCACTGACGGCGCACGAGAAGGCACACCCGATCCCGATCATCCGCACGCTGGACGGGCGTGCGCTGACGGACGAGAAGGGCCGTCCGCTGTCGGACGCGCCGACGGTGGACCAGTTGGCGCTCGAAGGCGGCGAGGACGAGGCCGAACGTCTGGCAGCGACGGGACGGGCGGCGGTGGCGTAGGGCACAGGACGGGGCTATGGATCACTGTGTCTGAGCAACCCCCAGGACCCGACACCAGCCCACAGCCCTGGAACGACCCCACCGTCGAGGAGGTTCGCGAAATCCGCCGGCGTTCGTTGGCGAGGTCCGGCGGCGATCCGCGTCGGTACATCGAAATGATCAAGGAGCAGATGTCGCGGATTCGGCGGAGTGGCTCACGCGTGGATGCGAACGCGCAAGAACCGGCGGGATGATCCCGCCGGCACGGGTCGATGATGTGTGGATGGCGAGCGGGCGTGAAGTGGAACCAACCGCTCCTGACGAAGTGCGGGTGAAACCGCTGCGGGGCGTCCCGGATATAGGTATGGCAGGTCTGGGCCGGGTCATGGGTCCGCCGGGAGGTGCGTCATGCGGGCGATGGCTGTCGTCGGGGGTGTGTGCCTGGTGGTCGGCGTGGGTGCGGTGTGGCTGATCGTGGCGGGTAGAGGGGGCGGCCCGGGGACGGGGACGTCGGCGGACACGACTGCCGGTGAGCGTGCCGGAGCGGGCGACGCGGGCGTCGCGCCCTTCGATGCGGACGAGCGGGCCGAGCGGGAGCGAGTGCTCGCCGAGTTGCGGGCGGAACTGAGCCGGGCAGCGCCCGTCGCCGGTCGCACCGACGAGCAGCGGCTGGCGGATGCGTGGGCGTGGGTGCGGGCCAACCGCCCCGCGGACCGCCCCTACAACGAACTCGAGGCCACGATGCTCGCGCTCATGGAGGCCGCGTTTGACGGCGAGGAGCGGTCCGCCCAGTGGCTCATGAACACGTCGCTGATCGAGATCGAGATCGCGCGCGCCCTGGACGCGGACGGCGACGGCATGGTCACCGACGAGGAGGTGCAGGCCTTCATCGAGAGCGGGCTGAGCATGATGAACCCGGTCGAGCACCCCTACCTTGCCGCCCTGTTCGACCAGGACGGCGACGGCGTGCTCAGCCCGGGCGAGTTCGAGGCGGTCGGCGCGGCGCGCGTGATGGAGGGCGCGCTCGCCGGCGCGATGCAGCGCGCGCAGATCGACGCCTGGGACACCGACAACGACGGCATCGTCAGCGACGCGGAGCGCGAGGCCGGGCTGCGGGCCGCGGAGGGGCGCATCCGCCTGCACCCGGACGGGCACGTCGAGTTCGTGCAGGATGGTCCGCCCATGGACCCCGCCGAGCAGCCCGCCGTCCGGGCCGAACTCGCCGAGCGGTTCGGCGAGGAGTACGTGAAGACGCTCGACTCCCACTGGGAGATGATGCGCGGCCAGGCGATGGTCATGCCGCTGCTGAAAGACATGAGGGTGGACGACTTCAACCAGGAGGAGTTGCAGGCGGCGATGATGCGGGACATGCCGAAGATGCCCGACGCGCGCGAGTTCTCCGCCGACGGCAGCGGCAGCCTCACACAGGAGGAGTTCGCGGTGTATCAGGCCGCGCTGACCGAATACAACAACACGCTCCGCGACTGGAGCGCGCAGCGGATGGCCCTCGCGTTGCGAGAGCAGTTTGAGCACGCCCGCCGGCAGGGCGACCTCGACGGCGACGGTCGGATATCGCCGGACGAGTGGGAACGCCGCATCGACACGCTGCTGGACGCGAGGGCCGACCGCATGATGCTCCGCGTGCTGGACCTCGACGGCGACGGCTGGGTCGGCGCGCACGAACTGGCCCGCTACCTCGACTGGTACCGCGCCGGCAGCCTGCGTGCCGACGCGAACTTCGACGGCGTCGTGGACGCCCGCGATCTCGAGATGGTGACGCGGTACGTCCAGACGAAGAAGTAGGCGCATGACGAGCGGGAGTCGGCCCCGGATGGATCGCCTCCTGAGCCACTCCTGTCGCCGGTGTGCTCTCGGCACCACACCCGCCCTGTCTCGGCACCGCACGTTCACTTCGGCGGGTTTTTCGTTGTGGTCTGCGTCGAACTCCCCGCCCGGTTCAGGGCCGTAAACTCCGCCCATGCCCGTCTTCCTCCGCTGGCTCCTGCGGCTCGGTCCCACCAACCCGATCGCCGTGCGCCTCGTCCAGAACGGCTCGCGTCGCACGCGGCACCTGTACATCCGGGCCGCCTATCTCGCCGTTCTGATTGTCGTGCTGCTCTGGCTGCTGCTGGTCTCGGCGGGTGGCGGGAACCTCGACTACCGCGAACTGGCCCGGGCCGGGGCGATGAGTTTCACGTCGATCGCGTACCTCCAGATCGGCCTCATCTGCATCCTCGCACCGGTCTTCATGGCCGGGGCGATCGCGCAGGAGTCCAACCCGCGCACGTGGGAGGTCATGCTCACCACGCCGCTCAGCGCGACGCAGATCGTGCTGGGCAACCTGCTCGGGCGCCTGTTCTTCATCATCGCCCTGCTGATGGCGAGCCTGCCGCTCTTCGCCCTCGTGCAGTACTTCGGCGGCGTGCCGGGGCGGACGATCCTCGCCAGTTACCTCGTGGCGGCGTGCGCGGCCGTCCTCGTCGGCACCATCGCCATCGCCCTCTCGGTCAGCCGGCTCGTCGGGCGTCGGGCCGTCTTCGCGTTCTATGTTTCGGTCGTCTCCTACCTCGCCATCACCGCCGCGATCGACTCGTGGGTGCGCCTCTCCGGCGGGGGCGCGAGCGGCGGCAACGGGGTCACCTGGATGACGCCCATCAACCCCTTCCTCACCCTGCACGCGCTGCTGAACCCCACCGCCTACCCGCGCGCCGACGAGACCGGCCCGTGGGCGTTGCGCCATCCCGTCAACGCCTGGTGCTGGGGGAGCGTGCTGCTCAGCGTCGGCCTCGCGCTCGCCAGCACGCTCACGGTGCGCACCGGCGGGCTGCAGACGATCGCCGGGCAATCGGGCGGCGTGCCGTGGTACCGGCGCGTGTTCGGCCTCGGCGCGAGCGGCGCGGAGCACCGCCCGCCGCGCCACGTCTGGACGAACCCGATCGCCTGGCGCGAGGCCGCCGCACGCAACAGCACGCTCGGGCGCATCGTCGCGCGCTGGTCGTTCATCGCGGCGGGCGCCGCGTGGGGCGTCGCGCTGGTGTGGATGTTCCACACGGCGCGGTTCACCAACGCCGACTTCCGCCTCGCGCTCCTCTTCACCACCATCGGCGAACTGGCGGTCGTCGCGCTGGTGGCGGTCAACATGTCCGCCACGTCGATCAGCCGCGAACGTGAGGACGGCACGCTCGACCTGCTGCTGACGACGCCCATCACGCCCGCCGAGTATCTCTCCGGCAAACTGCGCGGGCTGATCGCGTACCTCCTGCCGCTCATGGCCGTGCCCCTCGGCACTCTCGCGCTCGCGGGCATCTATGTCCTCACGGGCGGGCTGGGGCGCGCGGGCGGCGTGATGGAGACGGTGCAGCGGGCGGGCGGGCTGCCGGCGATCACCGCGCCGGTCGTGCTGCCCGAGGCGGGGCTGGTCGCGGCGCTGGTGGTGGTGCCGTTCATCGCGTTCTGCGCGATCGTCGGCATGCACTGGTCGCTCAAGAGCAAGGGCACGATCTCGAGCGTGGTGGCGACCGTCGGCGTGGTCGGGGCGATCAGCGGCGTGATCGGCCTGTGCGGATGGCGCGCGGGTGTCGACGCGAGTCTTATCGGACCGATCCTCGCCGGCCTCAGCCCCGCTTCGGCGGTCTTCGCCCTCGTCGCGCCGCTCGAAGCGATGGAATCCACGGTCAGCGGCTCGGGCGTCCAGGCCGCCCGCGTCACCCTGCTCGTCGGCAGCGTCTGCGCCGCCGGGCTGTACGCCGCGATCGTCTACGGCGTGCACTCGTACACGGTGAAGAACTTCGATTTCATCGTGCGTCGCCTGACTGGGATCAAGTGAGCAGCGCGTCGATCAGCCGTTCCGCATCATCGTCGATGATCGGCAGGCCCGCGGAGGACTCGCGGATGTACCCGTCCCGCGTCGCGCGGTCGAGCCAGCGTCGCAGGTCGTCGTAAAAGCCCGCGACGTTCAGGATGCCCGTCGGCTTCGACCGGCCGTGCAGCCGCAACTGCGACCACGTCAGCACCTCGAACAACTCGTCCATCGTCCCCAGGCCCCCGGGCAGCACCAGGAACGCATCGGCGAGTTCCGCCATCACGGTCTTGCGCTCGAGCATGGTCTCCACGACGCGCATCTCGGAGACGCCGGGGTGCGCCGCCTCCTTCTCCATCATCCAGTGCGGGATGACGCCGACCACGCGCCCGCCCGCTTCGAGCGCGCCGTCGGCCAGCGTGCCCATCATTCCCTTGCCGCCCCCGCCGTAGACCAACGCCACGCCGCGAGCCGCCAGCGATCGTCCCACATCCCGCGCGGCCTGCGCGTACTCGGGCCGCGTGCCCAGCCCCGACCCGCAGAACACCGCCACGGAACGCCCCATGCCCGCGCCCTTCCTCTCCCCCGACGCCCTTCGGCCTCTCCCCTTCGGCCCCCGGCCTCGACCTCAGAACTCCTCGAACCCCCCCCTCGCCGCGTACTCGAAGTCGTTGATCGTCTGCACCTCGTCCGCGCTCTTGCCCGCCAGGCCCTCGAAGCGGGCGATCAGCGGCCTGGGGTCGTCGGTAGCAAGCGACGCCATGAGTCCGAACTTGTGGTCCAGCAGCCCGCGCAGGTCGGCGGTCGTGTTGCGCGCGTGCCCCGCCGGGTACATGACCAGCCCCGAGTCGTGCTGCGCGCCCGCGTCGTCCGTGATGATCACGCTCGTCGGGATGCCGTCGGGGTAGCGGCGGTCGTACTCCGGCCCGCCGTGCACGAAGTCGATCTTCGCCATCAACTCCCGCGTCCGAGCGTTGAACACCGCCCCCTTCGAGTAGTCCAGCGGGCCGAGCATCAGCCTCTTCCAGTCGGTGGGGCTGCCCGCGGCCCGGTTCTCCAGCGCCTTGCGCAGCAGCGTGGCGATGATGTACGCCATCGAGTGGTCCGCGCTCTGCCGGGTCTTCGGGTCCTTCTTTGCCGGGTCGCCGATGATCCCGAACGCCGGCTCGTACGCCACGATGCGGATGTGCCGGATCCCCGACCCGTCCGCGCGCTCGACCAGCGCGGGGCGCTTTGCGATCAGGTCCACCACCGCCTGCACCGCGCCAGCCGACTGGTGCTCGTAGAGCGCGAGTTTGAAGTGCATCCCCATCACCGCGAAGTCTCCGCCCGCCCGCGCCAGCACGAGGTCGAACGGCGAGGCGTCGCGCTTCTCCGCGTTCGCCTTCGCGGCCAGCGCGCCGCCCTTGTCCAGCCGCCCGAACATCTGCCCGGGCCCCTCGAACAGGCGGAACACGGCCTCCGGGTTTCGGAAAACGTCGCGCGGCCCCTGGAACCCCGCCATGCTCCGCTTCAGGCTCAGGATGGCCGCCTCCGTGCTGATCGCCGCGGATGCCCCCTTGCTGTCCGAGAGTTGCTTGCCGGCGCGGATCGCCCGGAACGGCACGTAGTGCGCCACCACCATGCCGACCGCGCTCTCGATCTGCTCGGCCGTCGCCCCGACCATCGCGCCGAACACGCACGCCGACGCGATCGCCCCGTGCAGCACATGGTCGATCTTGCAGTCCTTGAGGCTGAAGACCTCGGCCAGCCGCCCCCGGATCTCGTCGTGCAGGACCATGCCGTGCAGCGCGGCCGCCCCGTCCGCCCCGAGCATCTGGGCCGCGGCCAGCGGGACCGCGTAGAAGTCGTTGTGCCCGAACTCGCCGGCCGTGTGACCGCGCTCGGGGTTGTAGCCGAAGTTGGTCCCGTTCGCGTCCCACTCGCGCACCGCGGCGCAGTTCGCCACGATCGCCTTCTCGCTCTTGACGCGCGTCGCCGACCCGAACACCGTCGCCCCGTGCCGCGTGCACCGACCGAGCGGGCTGCCCGCGTGCCCCTCCGCCACGGCGTACTCGAACGCCTCGCGCCGCAGCACGTTCGGCGCGTTGCACCCCATGGCCAGCGCGCTCACGCCGCACAGGCACGCGTCGGTGAAGAAGAGGTTGGTGCGTTCCAGCACGCCGGCGTCAGGCTCCCCGCGCGCGCCCGGCTCGCCCCACATGAACGCGATCGCGTACTCGGCCAGGCCCCGGGCCTGATTCGTGTCGGCGGGAAGCGTGACAAACTGCTGCTCAACGGGCATGAGGTCGGGTCTCCGTGGGTGGAGGTGCGAAAGGGCGGAAGGATAGGACAAGGACCGACCCGAGCGGCCGCAGACGCAGCGGGAAGGCAGAGGGTCTCACAACGCGGCGCCGATCACCCGTCGAAGAACCCCGAAAGTTGAAGCCAGCACGATTCGGGCATCGAGGCATCGTCGGGCGCCCACCACCGCGAGAGCGAAACGCGCACAAGTGTCCCCGCGGGAATGATCGGAATCGGCTTGCCTAACCCGACGTACGGAACGTCTATGGGCGATCGACCACCCATCACGTATCGCGGCCTTGGACCATCCTGAATCGCCATGTCGGCAGGGAGTTCCCAGAACCCGACACTCCCCGACGGCAGCGGATCGCCCCGTTGCACGAAGGCCTTGCCTCTCGGTGTAAACCGGATCGCACCTCCGAACATACATGACCGGTCGCCTGTCCACGCGTCACAACGGCCCCGGATCCACTCCGGCAAGTCCTCGATGCGGCTCGCCGTCTCCCAGTGCGCGACGAGAAAGTCCTCGACATGCGGAGGCAAGACCCGCGCAGGCCTGATGCCACGGAGAGCCACAACCGTTCCGATCCTCGCGTCGAAACTTGGCCAACTGTGGTATTCCGGCCTCTCTCGCGGAACAAGCCTGAGCGAGCCGCCGTTCTCGACATCCACGGCGCCGATGCAGATGTTGTTCCTCATCCGCGTCTTTGCCACCACCACCGCCATCATGGCTCAAGGTGCTCCACCGATAGGCCGGTCTGGCAGGCGATCTCGCCTGTGAGAAGCGACCTGTGGCAGGCCGAGGGCAAGCGTTCGACGCAGAAGAAGACCGGGCGCTTCGCGGTGCCGACGCTCGTGCGAAGAAGCTCCGCCGCGTCGATGCCCGAGAGGCATTCGTCTCGGTATCGAGCGATAAACGTCTCGCTCAACTCGGTACGGGCACGCTTGCCGACCCCGACTCGGGCGTCTTCACCGTGCTGCGCCTCGCGGACGGAGGCCGACGGCGCGAGTTTCTTGAGGTGGACGTAGTTGATGCCGAGTTCCGCGAGACGGCGCTCCAGGCGATTCGCGTTGGCGAATGCATACTCAGGCCCGCGCAGGCCCCGCCTGGCCCTCACGTCGCAGAAGAGATCGACTCCGGCGTCCGCCAGGGTCCGGAAGAACGCTTCCTCGGAGAAGCCGTACACCCCGATCGTGAGCAGTTGCTCCGCGGCCATCAGTTGTCCTCCGACGGCGCTCCGGGCACGTAGGTGCCGACCGACGTAAACGACTCGCCGAAGAGGTGGGCCTGCCCACCCGTGATCCGTTTGATGACCCGCTCCTGGTCAACCGCGTTCCCGTCGCGGTCGATGTGCGAGATCGAGATGCCCCGCTTGAGCAGGGCCTGACCGATCAGTTTTGAGCGGTGGCATCGCTCCGGGTCGAGTTCGCTGCACAGCAGAGCGACGCGATGGCCCGCGTGCAGCGCGGCCGCGAGCCGATCAAGACCGGCGATGAACGCGGGGCGCGTCTCGCACTGCGCGTAATCCACCTTGCCGCCGACGTAGCAGCGCGGATCATCGGGTTTGCCGCCGAGTTCGTCGCCCATGAACACGTACTTGATCCCGCATCGGGGCAGCGCAAGCCGGAGCGCCTCGCCCTCGTACTCCGGCATTCTGGACCTGGGGCGCGAGCGAACGTCGGCGACGTATTCGACACCGTGGCGCCCGAGCCGCCCGAGGAATTCCTCCCACGGACGATCCCCGTAGCCGATCGTCGTCAGCAGTCCCGGTTTGTCAGGATGCTCGCCGGGCATGCTGCATTCTACCACGGGAGCCGGTGGCGCGACATCGGCACGGGCGTCTCGCCTGTGCATTCCTCGCGTCCGTCTCATCCCCCCCGCCCGCTGTAGAAGTACTCGCCCAGGCCGATCGTGAACACCAGGCACCCGTACAGCGCGTGCTCGATCGACGCCGCAAGCGCGGAGCGCGTGCGGGCGTACGTCGCCGCGAACAGCGTCCCCCCGATGAGCGTCATCGCCACGGCGATCCAGTTGCCGAAGACAATGTGCACGAAGCCGAACGCCAGCGCGCTGGCGGCGATCATCGCGCCGGGCCTGGCGAAGAGCGTGCCGTAGCGGTGGAAGAAGAACACCCGGAAGATCACCTCCTGCGGGTAGACGCTCACCAGCGGGTAGAGCAGCATGATCGTCGCCCACAGTTCCGGGCGACGCCGCGGCAGCGAGAAGAGCGACTCGGCGTCGAAGACAGCGACCGCCAGCCCGATCCCGACGCCGAGCGGCACGAACGACGCCATCACCGCCGTCCGCGCGCCGAGCGCGGCCCGCGCGTTCCACAACTGCCGCCGGTCGAAGGTCGGATCGCGCAGCAGCAGCCACAGGCACGCGCCCGCCCACGCCCAGAGCGCGGGGAAGAGCCACCCCGGCCCCGGATCGACGGCCGCGTAGAGCGTCGGCCCGGCGACGAACATGGCGAGCAGTTCAGCGGCGCGTGCCTTGGGCATGGGCGAGGCTCACGCGGCGCCGGCAGCGGCGGCCGCCGACGCGCCCGGCTCGCCGCTGATCTCGGTGCGCACTCGCGGCAGGCAGTGCGGGAACTCGCGCCGGATGAAGTCGATGAGTTTCTCGCGGACCTCGCAGCGCAAATCCCACGCCTTCGAGGCGTCGCCCGCGCTCACGAGCGCCCGCAGTTCCAGCGTGCGGTCCTTCGCGTCGGTGACCTGGAGTTTCGCCAGCCTGCCGTCCCAGAGCGGGGACTTGCGCGCGATCCGCTCCAGTTCCTCGCGCACGCGCTGCACCGGCACGGCGTAATCGGCGTGGACGAACGCCGTCCCCAGGACCTGCGACGTGCGCCGGGTCCAGTTCTGGAACGGCTGCTCGATGATCCGTGAGAGCGGGACGATCAGCCTCCGCTCGTCCCAGATGCGCACGACGACGTAGGTGGTCGTGATCTCCTCGATGCGCCCCCACTCGCCGTCGATGATGACGACGTCGTCGAGGTGGATCGGCCCGGTCAGGGCGATCTGAAGCCCCGCGATGAAGTTCCCGAGCACCCGCTGCGCCGCCAGGCCGATCACGAGGCCGGCGATCCCCGCCGAGGCCAGCAGGCTCGCGCCGAGTTGGCGCACGCTCGGGAAGGTCATCAGGATCGCCGAAGCCCCGACGATCACGACCACGAACGACAGGATGCGCGCGATCACGCGCAACTGCGTGTGCACGCGCCTCGCCTCGAGGTTGTCGGGCACGTCCACGCGGTGCTTGCGCATCACGGCGACCGCGACCGCGCCGATCAGCCGCACCGTCGCCCACGTCGCCGCCACGATCGTCAGCACCGCGAGCAGCCGCCGCAGCGCCTCGTCCGGGCCTTCGGGCAGCGACAGGCCCGGGCGGACCGCCAGCACGGCCATCAGCGGCAGCAGCAGCATCATCGGAGCGCGCATCCGCCGCACCACCGCCTCATCGCCCTCGAACTTCGTGCGCGCCGCCCAGCGCGAGGCGATCCAGAAGGCCACCGCGTGCATCACCAGCGCCACGCCGACGGCGATCCCGAGCGTGACCGACGCCTGAGCCCACGCCGGCCACCCCTCGGTCATGGCCTCGGCGAGGTCCGTGAGTTCCGCGAGCGGCGACGCGCCCGCCCCGTTCTCCTGGGCTGTCATGCCTGATCGTACCCCCCGGCCATCCGCGGGCCATCCGACAACTCCCGAACATCCGGGCGCGGCCTACGATCGGGCGGATGCGGCGCGCGACGCACGCTGAGGCGCTCGCCCGTGCCGCGTCGAACGACGAACAGCACGATGGAGTGACCGCCATGCCCGCGCAGCCCGTGATCGTCGCCGCCCGCCGCACCCCCGTCGGCAAGTTCTTCGGCTCGCTCGCGAAGACCCCCTCCCCGCAACTCGGCTCCTTCGCCATCCGCGCCGTGCTCGACGACGCGCCCGCCGCGCGCGGCGCCATCGACGAGTGCATCTTCGGCTGCGTGCTGCAGGCCGGCCTCGGCCAGAACCCGGCCCGCCAGGCGGGCCTGAAGGCGGGCCTGCCCGCGACGCTCTCGGCCAAGACCATCAACAAGGTCTGCGGCTCGGGCCTCGAAGCGGTCATGCTCGCCGCACAGGCCATCCGCGCCGGCGACGCCCAGTGCGTCATCGCCGGCGGCTTCGAGAACATGACCGCCGCCCCCCACTACGCCTTCATCCGCGACGGCGTGAAGTTCGGCGAGACGAAGTTCGAAGACCACATGCAGCACGACGGCCTCTGCTGCGCCTTCGAGTGCTGGGGCATGACCAACGCCGCCGACCACACCGCGCGCAAGCACGCCCTCGCCCGCGAGGACCTCGACCGCTTCAGCGCGCAGTCCCACCAGCGCGCCGCCAAGGCCACGAAGGAAGGCTGGTTCAAGGCCGAGATCGCCGCCCTCACCGGCGAGCAACTCGGCAACAAGAAGAACCCAGGCCCCGAGGGCGGCCTCTCGCAGGACGAGGGCATCCGCCCGGAGACCACCGCGGACGGGCTGGCGAAACTCCGCACTGTGCCCGGGCACGAGTACATCACCGCCGGCAACGCCAGCCAGATCTCCGACGGGGCGGCCGCCGTCCTCGTGATGAGCGCGACCCGCGCCGAGGAACTCGGCCTCAAGCCCCTGGCCCGCATCGTGGCTTACCACACCCACGGCGTCGAACCGCGGGATATCTTCGACGCCCCCGTCGGCGGCATCCGCGGCGTTCTGACGAAGGCCGGCTGGTCGCTCGCCGACGTCGACCTCTTCGAGATCAACGAGGCCTTCGCCGCCCAAACACTCGCCAACGTCAAGGAACTCGGCATCCCCGAGGACAAACTCAACATCTGCGGCGGGGGCATCGCCCTGGGGCACCCGATCGGCGCGTCCGGCGCTCGCGTGCTGACCACCCTCGTCCACCAGTTGCGGCGAACCGGCGGGCGGCGCGGGGTGGTCACGCTCTGCCTCGGCGGCGGCAACGCGGTCGCCATGGCGATCGAGGCGTAATAAGCCCCGCTACTCGCCCGACTCGGCGGCGCGGCGACGATCCACTTCCTCCGCGCTCGCCAGTTCGTTCTCGGTCGCGGCCACCAGCGTCGCCACCATGCAGTCGCCGGTGACGTTCACGGTGGTGCGGCACATGTCCAGGATGCGGTCCACGCCCAGGATGATGGCGATGCCCGTCGTCATCACTTCCGGCGGCATGCGCACCGCCTGCAGCACGATCACGAGCATGACGATGCCCACGCCGGGCACGCCCGCCGTGCCGATCGAGGCGAGCGTGGCCGTCAGCACGATCATCAGTTGGGCGCCGAGGTCGAGCGGGATGCCGAACATCTGGGCGATGAAGACGGTGGCGACGCCCTGGTAGAGCGCGGTGCCGTCCATGTTGATCGTCGCGCCGAGCGGCAGGACGAAACTGGTCACGTCCTCCGAGACGCCCAGGCGATCGCGGGCGCACTCCATCGTGACCGGGAGCGTCGCCGAACTGCTCGAACTGGAGAACGCGAGCAACTGGGCCGGGGCGATGCCGCGGAAGAAACGGCGGTAGCCCATGCGCCCGCGCGCGAGCGTGAGCAGGATCGACGGGTACACCACGAACGCCATGATCGCGGCCCACGATCACCACGCCGCTGTACGCCAGCAGCGCCCGGAGCACGTCCAGCCCGAGGTCCGCCAGCACCCGCGCGATGAGCGCGAACACCGCGTACGGCGCGGCCAGCATGATCCAGTGCACGATCCGGATGATGACGTCGGTCAGCACGTCGAAGACGGCGATGACGGGTCCGGCCTTGTCGCGCGGGATGAACGTCAGCCCGATCCCGATCATCAGCGCGAAGAAGACCACCTGCAGCATCTCGCCCTTCGCCAGCGCCTCGAACGGGTTCGTCGGCACGATGTTCAGGATCACCTGCCAGGCGTTGGGCGCGGCCGCGGCCTCGGCGACCTTCGCCGCAGCCTCTTCGCCCCCCGCCACAGCCAGCCGCTCGCGCGTCTCGACGGGCACGAACCGCGCGCTGCCCGGCTGCACGACATTCGCGATCGTCAGGCCGATCGTGATGGCGAGCGCGGTCGTGCAGAGGTAGATGACGAGCGTCTTGACGCCGATGCGTCCGAGTTTCTTCAGGTCGTGCAGGCTGCTGACGCCCACGATGAGCGAGAAGAGCACGATCGGCACGGCGATGAAACGCAGAAGCCGGATGAACAGGTCGCCGACGAAGGTGTTGAGCGTGCGCACAAACCTCGCCGCGCGCGCGCCGAACGACGGGCTTTGATTCGCGGGGCGTGTTTCGAGATGGAACCGCTCGACCTGCGCCTTGCTGAGTTGGTACGGGTGCAGCCCCGCCAGCGACGCGTCCGCCGGGTCGAGATCAGCCACGCGTGCGACGCCCGCCGGCAGCACCGGAACCTCCGCGGCCTTGCGGGCGACATAAGCCTTAGGGTGGTCCACGCCCAGCGACGCCCACGTGCTGGGCGTCCACGCGGCGTTCACGGCCAGCCCGACGATCAGCCCGAGAAGAAGACCGAGCAGAATCTGCCAGTGCAGGGCGAGGCGTTTCCCGGACATACGGGCACGGTACACGCAAGCATCCTCCCACGCAACTCGTTGCGTTTTCGCCTACTACGAGCCGCGACTGTCAGGGAGCGGTCGCACCGAGTTCACGGCGAAGGGTCCGCTCCATGACGGTCGCGGCTCGTCGTTGAGAAGGATCCGCTCCCTTACGGTCGCGGCTCGTAGTTGAGCGGAACGCCTCGTCGGGTGATGGTGTCGCTAGGATCGTCGATGATCGGCACCGGGCGAAGCAGCCGCGCATGGTTCGAGGAGTACCGGCGCAAGCGGAAGAGCGCGGACGAGGGCGAGCGGGTCATCGGCGCGGAGGACGGGCCGAAGCAGGGGCGGACGCGCTCGCGGTCGTTCTGGTCGCTGCTCGCGGCGTTCTGGCGGTTGGCCGACGCTGCACGCCCGATCTTCGCCATCGCCCTGGCGACGCGCACGCTCGGCACGCTCATCGCGCTGCTGCCACCGGTGCTCCTCAAGGTGCTCTTCGACAGCGTCCTCGGAACCCACCCGCTGCCCGCGTGGCTGCCGCTGCCGGACGACCGCGTCGCGCTCCTCTGGTTCGTCGCGGGCGGGCTGGCCCTGCTGCCCTTCACGGCGACCATCGTCGGCCTGTGGGGACGCTGGAAACTGACCAAGGCGACGCGCATCATGCACGCCGCCGTGCGCCGGCGCGTCTTCGAGCACGCCGCTCGCCTGCCGCTGCACCGCGTGCAGCGCCTCAAGTCCGGCGGCGTGACCGCGCTGCTGCGCGAGGACGCCGGCACCGTCTCCGACCTCACCTTCAACCTCGTCTACAACCCCTGGGGCGCGATGGTGCAACTCACCGGCACGCTCATCATCCTCGCGCTCGTCGACTGGCGGATGCTCGCGGGCGGGCTACTGGTGCTACCGATCGTGTGGGTGACGCACCGGGCGTGGATCGCGCGCATCCGCCCCGTGCAGCGCGACATCAAGGCCGTCAAGCAGCAGACCGACGCCCACGCCACCGAGGCATTCGCGGGCATGCGCATCGTCCGCGCCTTCTCCCGCGAGACGGGCGAGGCCCTGCGCTTCACACGCCGCAACCACTTCGCAGCCCGCCAGGAGATCCTCGCCTGGTGGTGGTCGCGGGGCATCGAGGCGGCTTGGGACTTCTTGATCCCGGTCGCCACGGCGTGCGTCGTGCTCTACGGCGGGTACGCCGTGCTGGGCGAGCGCCTGCGCACCGGCGACCTCGTGATGTTCGTCGCCTATGTGACCATGCTTCTCGGCCCGATCGCCATGCTGACGGCGAGCGCGACCGGCGTGCAGACCCAACTGGCCGCCCTCGACCGCGTGCTCGACCTGCTGGCCGAGAAGCCCGAGTTCGCCGACGAGCGGCCCGAGCGAACGGTCGATCGGGCGTCCGTCGCCGGGCGGATCACGCTCGAGCACGTCTGGTTCGCCTATCCGCGCGACAAGAGCGCGAAGGCCGAGAGCACGGAGGATCGCTGGGTGCTGGAGGGCGTCTCGCTGGACGTGCCGCCGGGGAGCGTCATCGCCCTCGTCGGCCCGAGCGGCGCGGGCAAGACCACGCTCTGCAACCTCGTCGCGCGCTTCTACGACCCGCAGCGCGGGCGCGTGCTGCTCGACGGGATCGACCTGCGCACCATCGACCCGGCGTCTTACCGGAGGCTCCTCGGCATCGTCGAGCAGGACGTCTTCCTCTTCGACGGCACAGTGGCTGAGAACATCGCCTACGCACGCCGCGGCGCGACGCGGGCGCACATCGCCGATGCCGCCCGCATCGCCCACGCCCACGAGTTCGTCGAGCGCCTCGAACGCGGGTACGACACCGTGATCGGCGAGCGTGGCGTGCGCCTCAGCGGCGGGCAGAAGCAGCGCATCGCCATCGCCCGCGCCGTACTCGCCGACCCCGTCGTTCTCATCCTCGACGAGGCGACGAGCAACCTCGACACCGAGAGCGAGGCCCTCATCCGCGAGAGCCTTGCCACGCTGATGCGCGGGCGCACGACCTTTGTCATCGCCCACCGCCTCAGCACCGTCCGCGACGCCGACCGCATCGTCGTCGTCGACGGCGGACGGATCGTCGAGGAGGGCACGCACGACACGCTCCTCGCCCTCGGCGGTCGTTACGCCGGGTTCCTGGCACGCCAGTTGGAGCACGCCCCATCCTCTCCAGTCCCCCGTGAACCAGACGCAGGCCTTCTCCACGAGCCGCGACCGTGAGGGAGCGGTTCGGTACAGGTGCTCCGCGCGAACGCCCCAGAACCCCGCGTGAGCCACGACTCCGCGCGTCGCTCTTGCTTCATGCCCGGCGATCTGGGATGCTGGTGCAAGGGCGATCCCCGGGAGGTATCGTGGCCGTGCGCACGACAGGACTGATGCTCGCCGTCGCGGCCTCGCTCGCGTCGCACGCCGCCGCGCAGCCGGTGTTCAGCGTCGGACGCGATGGCCCGTCCGCCCTGCCGTCGGACGTGCTGTTCCACTCCTTCGGCGGCTCCCCGGTGCCCGTGGGCGGCGGCCCGGGGATGGGTATGGGCAGGCCAGGCGACGACCTCAACGGCGTCTCCATGAATGCGGCCGACCTGCGGGCCGCCAAGAAGTTCATCATCTGCTTCTCCGTCGATCCGCTCTCGGTGGGCGTGTCGCGCCTGCGCATCCCCTCGTTCAACGTCTTCGACCAGGCCAACAAGAACCAGGCCGCGGGCGACGTGTTCCTCTCGACCGAGGCGTTCCAGCAGGACGTGGGGATGCTCCCCCCCCCGACGAGCATGGGGCTGTTCAACAACGTGCTGCGGACGAACCAGTCGCCCGTCTACCCCACCGTCTTCGGCCTGCTGCCCGCCGCCTCGCCGACGGTCCACCTGCCGCCCGGCGACCTCGACGACGTGAACGCGGCGATGACAGGCGTCCCGATCCCCGGCACGGCGACGTACTTCACGCTCGCACAGGGCAGCCCGTCGCTCATGTTCCTGCCCGGCACCGGGAGCGCGGCGGACGTCTACGTCGATTTCGACGTGAACGTGCCGGGCACGGAGAACCTCTACGCCCAGTTCGTGCAACTCGGCCTCCAGTTCGGCGACGACATCGACGGCCTGATCGTCTTCGACGAGGACCGCAACGCCTTCTTCAGCCCCGGCGACGAAGTCTACTTCACTCTCGCCCCCGGCTCGCCCACCCTCGCCCTCCTGGGCTTCTCCGCCGCGGACGTGCTCGTGTGCAATGTGCCCGGCGCCGTTGCGCTCTTCGCCCAGCACGGCGACCTCGGCCTTCTGCACACCGACAACATGGACTCGCTCAACGCGATGGCCCTCGAAGGCGATTCGGCCGAGGAGACCATCCGCTCGCTCGTGCCGCCGCTCTGCCCAGCGGACTTCAACGGCGACACCGTCGTCAACACGCTCGACGTGCTCGCCTTCCTCAACGCCTTTGTTGCGCAGCACCCGTCCGCGGACTTCAACGGGGATACCATCATCAACACGCTCGACGTGCTCGCCTTCCTGAACGCCTACACGGCCGGCTGCGGCTGAGAACGGCGGCCCACCATGTCCGACGCGGACTCGACCCTCGTGCAGCGCGCGTGCGCGGGCGATGCCGATGCCCTCACCGAACTCCTCCGCCGCAACGGGCAGGAACTTCGGCGGCGCGTCGAGAGCCGCATCGGCCGCCAGTGGAACGGCGTCATCGAGGCCGACGACGTCCTCCAAGTCACCTACATGGAGGCCTTCTCCCGCATCGCCCGCTTCACGCCCGAGGGCGAGGGCGCGTTTCTCGCGTGGATGACCCGCATCGCCGAGAACAACGTCCGCGACGCCGTCCGCGGCCTCGAACGCGCCAAGCGCCCCGACCCCAAGCGCCGCGTCCAAGGCCCGGTCAACGAGGACTCCTACGTCGGCCTCGTCGAGATCCTCGGCGTGACCACCACCACCCCCAGCCGCCAGGCCGCCCGGCGTGAGGCCGTCGAAATCCTTGACCGCACCCTCGCCAAACTCCCGACCGACTACGCGAGGGTCGTGCGGCTCTACGACCTCGAGTGCAGACCGATCGCAGAAGTCGCCCGCGAACTCGGGCGATCCGAGGGCGCGGTCTATATGCTCCGTGCCCGCGCCCACGACTGGCTGCGCGAGACCATGGGCACCGAATCGCAGTTCTTCAGTGTCTCGTAGCGTTCGCTACGGTGAATACCCTCGCCCATGCTCACGGAGTCCAGAAACGAGACCCGCATCGTCCCACCGGACTCGGGCCGTGCCATGTGCGCATTCGGCGACGAGATCACCGTACACCTGGGCGCGGCCGAGACGGGCGGACGGTACACGCTTTTCACCTGCGTCACCCCGCCACGCAACGGCCCACCCCCTCACTTCCACGCCAATGAGGACGAGTGGTTCCTTGTGCTCGAAGGCAGCGTCGAGTTCCTCAAGAACGGCTCATGGGTCGAGGCACCGGTCGGATCGGTGGTCTACACCCCTCGCGGGGTGGTGCACGCCTACCGCAACTGCGGCGACGTGCCGCTCCGGATGCTCATCCAGACCTCGCCAGCCGGCTTCGAGACCTTCTTCTCCCGCTGCGCCGAGGTGTTCGCCCTCCCCGGTCCGCCCGACATGGCCCGGCTCGTCGCCATCGCCGCGGAGCACGGCATCCACTTCCCAGGCTGCTGAGCAGGTTCACGCCGGGCGCACGTCCAATCCGCTGGGAAGGTGGTAGATTGGCGTGAGCCTCGCCCCGCGGCGTCGCTCTCCACCCGGCCGCCGTTGCCGCGGCCCGGAGACTGTGCCGTGCCTGAACGCCCCAACGAACCCGGGCCGAACGACGCCGCGCCCGCTCCTTCTGGCGGCTCCGGCTCCGACGACGCCCTGATCGCCGCCGCCCGTGCCGCGGCCGAGGCTCGCTCCGACGGCCTGCCCCCCGACCCCGACCTTCCGCCGGCGGACTTCTTCCCGGGCTACATCGTGGTCCGCGAGATTCACCGCGGCGGGCAGGGCGTCGTCTACCAGGCCATCCACAAGGGCACCAAGCGGAAGGTGGCGATCAAGGTGCTGCTCGAGGGCGCGCTGGCCGGCCCGCGCGAGCGCACCCGCTTCGAGCGCGAGGTCGAGATTCTCGCCCAACTCGACCACCCCAACATCGTCGCGGTGCACGACTCGGGGCTGGCGGAGGGCCGCTTCTACTACGTGATGGACTACGTCTCGGGCCAGACGCTCGACGTCTACCTCTCGCAGCACGACCTGAGCATGCCCGAAGTGCTGGCGATGTTTGTCAAGATCTGCGAGGCCGTGAACGCCGCCCACCTCAAGGGCGTGATCCACCGCGACCTCAAGCCCGCGAACGTGCGTGTGGACGCCAAGGGCGAGCCGCACGTTGTTGACTTCGGCCTGGCGAAGGTGGCGACGGGCGAGATGAGCGACGAGGCCCAGCCTCGCCTGATGACCATGACCGGCCAGTTCATCGGCTCGCTCCCCTGGGCCAGCCCCGAGCAGGCGCAGGGCATGCCGTCGATGATCGACGTGCGCACCGATGTCTACTCGCTCGGCGTGGTGCTGTATCAGGCGTTGACCGGCCGCTTCCCGTACCAGGTCATCGGGGCGATGCGCGACGTGCTGGACAACATCCTCCGCGCCGAGCCGGCCCGCCCCAGCACCATCCGCCGGCAGATCAACGACGAGGTCGAGACGATCGTCCTCAAGTGCCTGAGCAAGCAGCGCGAGCGCCGATACCAGAACGCCGGCGAACTCGCCCGCGATCTCGAGCGTTACCTTCGGGGCGAGCCGATCGAGGCGAAGCGTGACAGCGGGTGGTACGTCCTGTCGAAGATGGCCCGACGCCACCGCGGGCCTGTGGCCGTCGCTGCGCTGCTGCTCGTGCTGCTCGTCGGCTTCTCGATCGCCATGACCGCGCTCTACCAGCGGGCGCGGGCGGCGGAACTGCTGGCCGAGGACAGGCTCACGCAGGCCAAGGCGCAGTCCGAAACGCGGCGGCAGGTGGTCGATGCGCTCGAAGGCTGGCTCGCCGCCGCCGACCCGACGCGCGGCGAGGACCGCGAGATCACCGTCGCCGAGGTGCTCGACCATGCCGCCGCGACGATCGGCGTGGACCTCGCGGGCCAGCCGCAGGTCGAGGTCGCGCTGCGGAACATCCTCGGGCGCACCTTCTACGGCCTTGGGCACGTCGAGCAGGCCAAGGCGCAGTTCGAGGGCGCGCTCGCCCTCGCACGGCGCACGCTCCCCGAGGACGACGACGATCACCTCTTCGCGCTTGCGAACCTGCCGGTCGCGCTCTACGCGCTGGACGAGAACGAGCGCGCCGCCGCGCTCTTCGACGAGGCGCTCGCCAGGCTGCTCGCCGTGCGCGGGCCGGCGCACGAGGAGACGCTCACCACCGCCCACAACCTCGCCAAACTGCACTTCGAGGACGGGCGGGCCGAGGACGCCGAGCGCATCTGGCTCGAGACCCTCGCAGCGCTCGACGCCGCGCCCTCCCCCCCCCCTGACCTCGACTCGATCGTCCGCGCCACCTACGCCGTGCTCCTGGAGGCGACCGGCCGCGCCGACGAGGCCGAGCCGATGCTGCGCGGCGCGGTCGAGGCGCTCGCCAGCGCGGGCGGCCCGGACCACCCGGACACGGCCCGGGCCCGCGTGCGCCTCGGCGCGCTCCTGCGCCGCCTCGATCGCACCGACGAGGCCGAGCGCGAGTTCGCCGCCGCCGCCGCTTCGATGGCCGTCTCGCTCGGCCCCTCGCACCCCGACACGCTGGCGACGCGCGCCCAACTCGCCGCGCTCCTCGAAGCCACGGGCCGACCCGCCGACGCGGAGCGGGAACTCGCCGCCGTCCTCGCCGACGGCGCGGAGACGCTGCCCCCGCTCAGCCGGGCCTGGTTCGGCGTCCTCCATGCCCGCACGCTCACCGCCCTCGCCCGCTACGACGAGGCCGAGACCGCCCTGCTCGTCGGCCACGCGACCATCGAGCAGACCCTCGGCCCCGACCACCCGCGCACACTCGACACCGTCCGCGCCCTCGTCACGCTCTACGAGTCACAGGGCCTCGAAGCCAAGGCCGCCCCGTGGCGCGACAGGCTCCCGTAACCCACCGCGCGCCTCGCCCCGAAGGCGCGAAGGCCCGTGGAAGGCGGATCTCCGAGCCGCGGGCTTCAGCCCGCGCGTCGAAGCGTCACCTCGCCCCGCACGTCCCGGAGGAACCAGCACAAAGCCCTCCGGCTGTCCGCCGAAGGGCCCGGCTACATGACAAACTGGGGATGGAGGATTCGAACCTCCACTAACTGATCCAGAGTCAGTCGTGCTACCGTTACACCAATCCCCAATCGGCATCCGGCGCCGCCATCCGGCGCGGGGCCTCCGCCGTCGGGGCAATCGTACCCCTTGGGTCCGGGTGGGCAAGCCGGGCCGGTCAGGCGGTGCGGCGGGGCTGCTCGTGGTGGTCGTGAGCCGCGCCGCTCAACGGGCGGATCGGGCGGGCCTTGCCGTACTGGGCGCGCCGTGGAGAGATCGGCTCCTCTGGGGCCTGGCCACCGATCGCGAGGTCGTCGGTCGGCGTGGGGCCGTTCGAGTGGGCATGCCCGTTGCCGTTGAGGGCGTGTTGCGGGCCTTGGCCTGGGACGGTGGGTGTGCGGGGCTGCTGATCGTCGGGGGCCTCGGCGTCGTCGCCGAGTCGGCGGCGTCGTGCCTCCGTGATCGACTCGTCGAGCCGACCGAGGATCGAGCGGACCTCGTCAAAGGCGTTCCTGCCGCGCATAGGCCGACCTCCCTGCTCCGGACACGGGTGCTATCGGCCCGAAGGGCACCGCTCTTGCCAGGCGGCACGACCACGAGCGGGATCGGGCGGCAAGGCGTATGGGTTGTGCCGGTTGGTCAAGCCGCGGCGGTGGCAGGGACCGCCCGCGACCCGTAGTCTCCCCCCCGGGGGTCGGCCCCAGGGAGCGTGCGAAGGAATGGCGAGCGTCTCGCTGGACAGGGTCCGCAAGGTCTACGACCGGGGCGTCGAGGCGGTCCGTGACCTCACCCTCCACGTCCGCGACGGCGAGTTCGTCGCGCTCGTCGGGCCGTCCGGCTGCGGCAAGAGCACCACCCTCCGCGTGATCGCCGGCCTCGAGGAGGCGGACGGGGGAACGATCCGCATCGGCGACCGGGTCGTGAACGCCGTCCACCCGAAGGACCGCGACGTTGCCATGGTCTTCCAGAACTATGCCCTCTACCCGCACATGACCGTGCGCGAGAACATGAGTTTCGCGCTTCGTCTGCGGGGAACGCCGAAGGCCGAGGTTGAGCGGCGCGTGCGCGAGGCGGCCCGGATGCTGGACATCGAGGGCCTGCTCGACCGGCGACCGCGGCAACTCTCCGGGGGGCAGCGCCAGCGCGTCGCGGTGGGCCGGGCGATCGTGCGCGAGCCGCAGGCGTTCCTCTTCGATGAGCCGCTCTCGAACCTTGACGCGCGCCTGCGGCTCTCGACGCGGGCCGAACTCAAGGCCCTGCACCTGCGCCTGCGGACGACGACCATCTACGTGACCCACGACCAGGAAGAGGCCATGACCCTCGGCGACCGCGTCGTCGTCATGCACGCCGGCGTGATCCGCCAGACGGGCACGCCCTTCGAGGTCTACAGCGAGCCTGCCGACCGGTTCGTCGCCGGGTTCGTGGGCACCCCCGGCATGAACTTCCTCGAAGGTCGCTTCGAGGCCGCCGAGGGGGGGGTCTGGTTCACGACCAGCGGCGGGGCACGCCTGCGCTGCGCCGACGCCCACGCCGACCGGCTGGCACGCCACGCGCCGCACCCGGCCGTGCTCGGCGTGCGCCCGCAGGCGATCTCGCTCGGCGCGGGCAGGCCCGGCGCGACGCTCGCCGCCCGAGTGCGCCTCGTCGAACTGCTGGGCGATGTGATGGACGTGGTGTGCGACCTGGACTCGGGCGAGGCGGTCGTGGCGCGCCTCGCCGCGCGACCGGGGCTTGCGCCCGGAGATCGGACCGAACTCGCGGTCGAGATGGGGCGCGCCCACGCCTTCGAGCCGGGCGAACTCGGGCGCAGCCTGCTGCACGGCGGGAACGGAGCGGCGTGATGGCGAAACGCAAGGCGAAGGCGACCGCGAAGAAGGCCGGCACGAAGCGCAAGGTGATCGCCGCCCCGCGCGAGACGGACGCGTCCGAGGCACACACGCTCGCCGACGTGGCGCAGGCCCGCGAGATCTTCTGGCAGAACGTCATGCGTGAGATGCTCACCTCGCTCGCCATGGCGTCGGCGATGCGCCCCGCGCCGGCCGAGACGACGGCCGAGACGCCGGCCGCGTCGAGCGGCGAGGACGACGGCGACATGCTCGACGGCCGCCTCGCCGTCATCACGGCGCAGGGGCAGCGCATCCCCATCGCTGCCGTCATCCCGCTGCTCGCGTGCAGCGTCGGTACGTCGCAGCGCGACCGCCTCCTCTCCACCGACCTCCAGTGCAGCGTCTACCAGATCGCCACGCCCGCCGGCGAGGTCTACACCCTCCCCCTGCACGAGATCCGCGGCTTCCACGCCCTGAGCGAGGACCTGATGCAGCAACTCGAGCAGGCGGCGGTCGATCAGGGCACGCGCGAGAAGCCCTCCATGCCGTTCGGGTTCGAGGCGTTCACCTCGGTGGTGCGATCGCGTCAGCGCACCGAGGCGGAGCAGCGGGCCGGGGGCGGGCCTTCGGGGCGTGAATAGACTTCCCCGTCCGGGCGGGAGCCCCGAGGGAGGCCCGAGGGAGGACCGATGCGCACGATCGTCGCAATCCCTGTCTACAACGAGGAGCGGTACGTCTGCTCGGTCATCCGCCGCGTCGTCGAGCACGGGCACGACGTCCTCGTCATCGACGACGGCTCCACCGATTCCACGGCGCAGCGCCTCGAATGCATGCCCGTCCGCGTCATCCGCCACCCGACGAATCTCGGCTACGGCCGCTCGCTCCGGGACGCCTTCGACGACGCGATCGCCCGCCGCTACGACTGGATCGTCACGATGGACTGCGACGAGCAGCACGAGCCGGACGCGATCCCGCTCTTCGTCGAGGCCGCCCGCGAGGGCACGCACGACGTCATCAGCGGCTCGCGCTACCTCGTCCCCGCGCCCGAGGACGACGCCCCTCCCCGCGACCGCCGCGCCATCAACGCCGAGATCACCCGCGAGATCAACCGGCGCCTCGGCGGCGTCTTCCGCGAGGCCGGGGGCGAGGAGATTACCGACTCGTTCTGCGGGTTCAAGGCCATGCGCGTCGAGTCGCTCCGGCGCCTGCGCCTCACCGAGAGCGGCTACGCCTTCCCGATGCAGTTCTGGGTGCAGGCCGCCGCCGCGCGGCTGCGCGTCCGCGAACTGGCCGTGCGACTGATCTACAACGACCCGACGCGCTCGTTCGGCGGCCAACTCGACGACTCGGCGGTGCGGCTCGCCCACTACCGCCAGGTGCTGCACTGCGAACTGGAACGCTGCGCCGACCGGCTCCCGCCCGCGGCCCTCTGCGGCGTCGAGGCGGGGTGCGCGTGAAGGCCGACGGTGCGCAACCGCCCGCGCCGGAAGTCCGAATCGAGCCTGACGCGCGGGCGTGGGGCGCGCTGGCGAAGGAACACTCAGAACGGTGCGGGCGCGCGGAGCGACCCGTCGTCATGTCGGGACACCAGGCGGAGGTCTGGCACCCCGGCATTCTCGCCAAGTGGTTCGCGTGTGCCGCGGCGGCGCGCGCGGTCAGCGGCGACGCGGTGTGGCTCGTCGTCGATCAGGACGAGGGCGAGCCGACACGCCTGCGATTCCCCGCCCGCGGCGAGCACGGCGAGGCGGTGCCCGAGGAGATCGACCTGCGTGCGACACGCGAGGACGGCGCGGGCGTGCCCACGGGTATGCGTCACGCGGCGAGTATTGACGCCGACCGCGCGGCCGGCGCAAGAGCGGCGACGCCTGGCGTCGGTGCGGGGCTTCGCCGTGCAGCCGGGGCGTTCGCACGCCGCGCGGACGCGCCGTCGCTCGCGCGGCAGGCAGACGCGGCCGTGCGCGACCTGATCGGAGGCGAGGAATCGCCACGCGCGATCTTCGCAACAGAACTCTTCGCGACGGACGCTTTCACGGAAGTCCTCGACGCGATCCGCGCCGATCCCGCCCTGTGCGCGCGGACCTACAACGAGGCCGCGGCCGCGCGCCCGGGCGCGGGGGTGCGTTCCCTCGGGCGCATCGGCGACCGAGTCGAGTTGCCGCTGTGGCGCCTCGCGCCGGGCCGTCCGCGCAGGCCGGTCTTCAGCGATGAAATGTCGGGTATCGACTCGCGCGCGCTCGCACCGCGCGGGCTGCTGATGACCGGCCTCGTCCGCCGGCGGCTGTGCGATCTCTTCATCCACGGCACGGGGGGGGGTGCGACCGGCTCGCCCGAGGGGTCGGGAACGCGCAGGGAAAGCCGCTCGCCCCGCGTGGCTCGGCGAGACTGGCCTTGCCCCCGCCGTGCAGGCGACGGCGACGCTGCGACTTCCCCTCGGCGCGAGCGAGCGCCCGACCGAGACCCAGGCCGCCGCCGCGCGCGCGTTGGCCCACCGTGCCCGCCACGATCCCTCCGTCATCGGCGACGAGGCGGCAGCCCGCGCCAAGCAGGCCATCCTCGACCGCGTGCGCACGACCAAGGAAGCGGGCGGCGACGCGGCCCCCCACTTCGCCGAGATGCAGTCGCTCCTGGAGCGCTACCGGGCCGAGCGGGCGGACGACCTGCGCCGGCTCGACGACGAGGCCGAGCGGCTTGCGAGACTGGCCTCGCTGCCCGCCGCCGCGGACGACCGCACCTGGCCCTTTGTGCTGCACGATGCCGACGCGCTCGACGCGCTCCGCCGCGACATCGAGGCTCGCTTCGGCGCGCCCCAAGCCGGATAGGCTGTGGCGATGCGGAGGCTCGGTACGTCGCTGACGGTTCTCGCGGCCGCGCTGCTCGCGGCGTGCTCCGATCGTTCACCCCTCCCCACTGCCCCTTCGCCCGCCGAGCCGACGGCCGCGCCGCGCATCGTCGCCCTCTCGCCCGCCGTCGCCGTCACGCTGCGCGACCTGGGCCTCGAGGATCGCATCGTCGGCCGCCACGGGTGGGACCTTGTCCTCGACCGCTCGCTGCCGGTCTGCGGCGACCAGTCCGGCATCAACTACGAATCGCTGCTCGCGGCGCGGCCTACGCACGTCATCCTCGAATGGGGCACGCGAGACCTGCCCGCACGACTCGTCCAACTAGCAGTCACTCACGCGTGGAGTGTGCATACGGTGCGCCTGCTCACGCTCGCGGACATCCGCGCCTTTACAGCCGACGCCGCCGCTGAGTTCGTGCCGGACGACCCGCACGCTGCGGAGGTCGTCGCGTCGCTCGATCGCATTCCTGACGGCGTCGATCGGAGCGGGGCGGGGCGCGTCCTGCTGTTGCTGTCGGCGTCGCCGCCGGCCGCCCTTGGGACTGGCTCCTACCACCACGAGATACTCTCGCTGCTCGGCGGCATGCACGCGCTCGACCGGGGCCAGCCCTACGTCACGCTGAACGCGGAGGACGTGCTCCGGCTTGCGCCGGACGGGATCGTGCTCATCGCGCCGCGCTCGCCCGGGACGGAGGAGACGGGCGAGCCGGCGTGGGAGGAGATCGCCGCGAGCCTCGGGCGGCTGGCGTCGTTGCCCATCCCCGCTATCGAGCGGCGGCGCGTGGCGGTCATCGACGACCCGCTCGCGCTCATCCCGAGCACGGCGGCGGTCGGGTTCGCCGAGCGCCTCCGCACCATCCTCGACGCCTGGAACGAGCCGACTCCGTAGGCATCGAGCGAGAGTGTTCGCCAAGGCAAACCGCTCACTGACGGTCGCGGCTCGTCAGAACGTCCCTACCATCGATGCCCATGACCGAACGGAACCCACAATCGCCGGCGACCTTCGACCCCGTTGAGGCGTTATCCGCTCGCTTCCGCGCCGCGATCGTGGCGGCTGTGCCGGGCACGCCTGGCGATGTGGACCCGATGATCGCGCCGAGCAAGCGTGCGGAACTCGGCGACTTCCAGTGCAACGCCGCGATGCCCCTGGCCAAGGCCGCCGGTCGCCCGCCGCGCGAGATCGCCGTCGCCATCGTGCGCCACGCGGACCTGGGCGACCTCGCC
>DAOMNQ010000039.1:0-26822 GCA_035443945.1 Phycisphaerales bacterium
TTTTCTCGGTGCCCTCTGTGCCTCTGTGGTGAATCATGGGTTTGGGGATAGGTTCAAGACTCACCCCTCAGGACTCCTCCGCGCCCGACTCCACCGCCGACCACGCCCTCTCTCTCCTGCGCGAAGCCAGTTCCCCCGACGCCCGCGCCGCCATTAACGCCCTCGACCCGCTCCTCGAAGACGACTACGCCCTCTCCCCCGCCGAAGCCCGCACCACCATCGACGGCCTGCTCACCCTCATCGCCGCCCTCCCCAACGCCGAACTCTCCTCCGAACCCGCCACGCTCATCAACGACCAACAGGCCGTGAAGGTCTACACCCTCACCCCCCGCGCCAACCAAGACGCCAAAGACCCCGCCGCCCCTCCCGCCCCCGCGCACCGATTCGCCATGACCCTCGCCCTCGCCCCAGCCGGCAATTGGCGCTTCCGCGCCCTCACCCGACTCGACACAGGCTGATCCCGCCATCGGAGGCGTCCTCCGGGTGCCCCTTGCGCACCCTCGGCCGCCGCTGGCCACCGATTGGCGACATACTTAGCCAGAATTCGTCCGCCACCCCCATTCAGCCTTGATTCGGCGGTTTCGGGGCTGGTACGGTCATTGCATTGAGCGGGTCTCCGGGGCGACAACGCCCGCTTTTCAAGGAGGCCCCGATGCACCGTCTCGCTGCCGCGCTCGCCCTTGCCTCCTGCTCCGCCGCCCTCGCGCAGGAGTACCAAGCCCACATCATCCCCGCGCTCTCTCAGTACGGCATCCCGGAGTCGTACTTGGGCGATCTCAACGCGCACGGCGTGGCCGTCGGCACCATGACCTACACCACCCAGGACGCCAACGGCAACTACCACACCACCTACCACGGCTTCTCCTGGACCGCCGCCGACGGACCCGTCGTCCACGCGACCCCCTCCGGCTACTCCGCCATCAACGACCGCGGCGACATCCTCGCCGGCGGCACCATCTACTTCTCCGACGGCGCCACCGGCTACATCGAGCCTGTCACCGGCGACATCACCGCCGGCGGCTCGGCCATCAACAATGCCGGCGCGGTCGCGGGCACATCAACCTTCCGCTACTACGGCGGCTGCCGATACGCACGCCGCGCCGTCATGTGGACCCTCTCCGGCGGCACCGTCAACCTCGAAGCCTTCGTCCCCTCCGCCGAGGTCGGACGAGACATCAACGATGCCAACCACATCGTCGGTGTCGCCACCTACACCGGTTCCTGCGGCGACTTCGAGGCCTTTCTCTACCGCGCCGACTCCGACGAGTGGATCGACCTTCACGCGATGCTCACCGGCGGCGGCGCGGGCATCACCGAGGCGTACGCCGTCAACGCCATCGGCCAGGTGGTCGGTGAGGGCTGGAACGGCTCCTGCATCTCCGCCTGGTTCTGGGACGAAGACGAAGGCTTCACCTTCCTCCCCGCCCTCAAGAACGGTGACCGCGACCGCGTGACACCATACGACCTGAACAGCGCAGGCGCGGTCGTCGGTTCGGCCGCCATCGACGGCTGGGCGGACCGACGCGCGTTCATCTGGGACGCCGACAACGGCGTGCGCGACCTCAACGACCTCGTGGAACTGCCCGACGGCTTCATCCTCGACCGCGCGATCGCCATCAACGAGCACGGCATGATCGTCGGCGACGGGCACTGGGGCCCCGGCTGGGGGCCGGCCGTCGCCTTCGCCCTCGTCCCCGCCGCCGCCCCCTGCCCCGCCGATTTCAACGGAGACACCGTCGTCAACACGCTCGACCTGCTCGCGTTCCTCAACGCCTTTACCGCCGGCGACGCGAGCGCGGACTTCAACGGTGATACGACGATCAACACGCTGGACGTGCTGGCGTTCCTGAACGTGTGGAACACCGGCTGCTGAGACTCTCAGACCCAACGAAAGGAGCATGCAGTTGACTCGATACACAACCATCACGGCGGCGTTGCTCGCGATCGCCGGATCCGCGTGCGCACAGCCAGTCATCGATTCGGTGAACGGGGCCAGCTTCTCGCGCAGCGGACGCATCGCAATCACCGGCTCGGGCTTCGGCGTCAGGGACGGCGCGGACCGTGTCGAAGTCGGTGGGATCCAGGCGCTCCTTACCACCTGGACAAACACCCGGATTGTGGCGTATGTGCCCGAGAGCACACCGATCGGCGCTGCCGAGCTGCGGGTCGTGGCCGAGGGCGAACAGAGCAACGCTGTCCCGATCGAGGTCTCACTCCGCCAACGCGACGGACGCGTGAAGTGGACATTCGAGACCGACGGGGACGACCAGTGGTTCCGTCCCGCGCTGGCGCCCGACGGGACGATTTACCTCCATGTTTCCAAGGGCTTCGTGTATGCGATCAGTCCCGATGGCGCGCTCCAATGGATCGCAAACGCCGTCTGGTTCCCCTCGATCCCGCCCACCGCCGGACCGGACGGGACGGCCTACTTCGGCAGCCTGTCAACGGTCACCGCCGTCTCGGGCTCCGGCGAGACTCTCTGGACGTACACCGACAACTCGTCGAGCGGCCTCGTACACGCGGTGACAGCGGGGCCCGACGGCAAACTCTACGGGGCGTACGACACCCCCGTCGGTGCGGTCTCCCTCTCGGCCGACGGCCAGCATGACTGGAGTAACCCGGGGGATCCGGTCATGCTCGAGCGCGGCCTCGGCGGCCACGAGACGAAGTTCGGCCCCGCGCAAGTCGGTGGACCAATCGATCAGGTGTACATCGGGATGGACAACTGGGGGGACAATCACATCTACGCGTTCGATCTCGACGGCCACCAGCGGTGGGCCGTGGCGGCGGGGCCTAACGCGCGCGGGGCGGAGCCCGCCATCGGCTCCGATGGCGTGCTGTACACGCCGGACTTCGTGCAGGCAGGCTCTGGCTGGGTACTGCGCGCCCTGCACCCCTCCGACGGCCGGACCCTGTGGGTGTACGACGGGGGCTTCATCAGCGAGTGTACCGACATGGAGATCGGCGCCGACGACACGCTCTACTACGCGCGGGATGTCGCGCACCTCGAGGCGTTCGCTCCCCACACACAGACGCTCCTGTGGCACACATTCATCCCCAACACCTGGATGGAGCAGCCGGCGATCACTCCCGACGGCGGCACGCTGGTCGTGGCGGGCACGCTCGACGGGGGGCCCGGCTTTGTCAGCGCCTACGCGCCGTCGAACGGCGAGATCCGCTGGAGTGTCGCGCTCCCGGGCGGGTACTACCCCGACGAGCGGCTCGTCCCCGCGGACCAGGCCCGCGTGACGCCGGACAGTTCCACGGCCTACGTGAGCACGACCGCGCTCTCCCGGTTGCCCGGCGACCCGCGGGCCGTGCTCTACGCCATCGATCTCACCGACGGCTGCGCGGCGGACTTCAACGGGGACACGGTGGTGAACACGCTGGACGTGCTGGCGTTCCTGAACGCGTACTCCGCGGGAGATCCGCGGGCGGACTTCAACGGGGACACGGTGGTGAACACGCTGGACGTGCTGGCGTTTCTGAATGCGTACGCGGGGGGGTGCTGAGGGAGGGTGCGTCAGCCGGCGTTCATGCGCTCGAGGTACGCGCCGAGGACGCAGACGCTGAACGCGCTTGACCAGATGGGGCTTTCGGGCTCGCGGAGGAAGTCCGTCCACAGGCCGTCTACGCCCTCCGAGCGGAGCAGGCCGGTGCGTTTGACGCGTTCGAGGCCGGATTCGCAGACGGCGCGGAGTGGGCCGAGCATCCAGCGGCGGATGGGGAGTTGGAAGCCGCGTTTGCGCTGGGCGAGGAGTTCGTCGCGGAGGAGGTCTCGGAAGGCGACGCGAAGGAGGTGCTTGCCGGGCGCGCCCGGCGGGAGGCGCACAGTGCCCGGGAGGGCGAAGCAGAGGTCGAGCATGGTGCGGTCGATGAGGGGGACTCGGATTTCGAGGCTGTGGGCCATGCCGGTCATGTCGCCGTCGCGCAGGAGCATGTTGCCCATGTAGAAGCGAGCCTCGTAGCGTGAGACGGCGGCGATGGGGTCGCGGGCGTCCTCGGCATGGTCGATGCCTTCGAGGGCTTCGGGGGGCTGGAAGGTGGGGTGCAGGCCGAGCGCGCCGGGGTCGAGGCCGAGGGCGTGCATGCGTGCGTTGGGCGTGACGCGGCGTCGGCCGAGTGCGAGTTGCATGACGGAGGCGTCGGTGGCTGCGAGGTCTGCGGCCTTGTCGCGGGCGGAACGTGGCTGGCGCGAGGCGGCGGCGCGCAGGAGGGCGGATCGGGCGCCGGGGGGCATCCAGGCGAGGCGATGGAGGAGCCGGCGGAAGCGGGGGACGTCGCGGAAGGCGGGGTAGCCGCCGAGGAGTTCGTCGCCGCCGAGGCCGGAGAGGGCGACGATGATGCCCTGGGCGCGTACGGCCTTGGAGATGACGTAGGAGTTGAGGCCGTCGAGGGAGGGTTGATCGATGCTGGCCATCCAGGCGAGTGCGGCGGCTTCGGCGTCTCGGCCTGTGATCTGGACGTCGGCGTGTGGCAGTCCGAAGGCTCTGGCCGTGGCGGAGGCGAGTGCGGACTCGCTCATGTCGGGCTGGTCTGCGAAGCCGACGGTGAAGGTGCGTACGTCGGGCGCGTGCCTCGCTGCGAGGCCGGCCATGATGGTGGAGTCGAGGCCGGAGGAGAGGAAGATGCCGACGGGGACGTCGCTGATGAGGTGGTTCTTGACGGCACGGTCGAGGGTGGCGGAGATTCGCTGGGCCGCGTCGGTTTCGGTGATGCGATCAGGGAGGCCCTCGCCGACGCGAGGGAATCGCCAGTGCGGTCGCGGGTTGATGGAGGGGGTTTCTCGTTCGGCGAAGTCGAGCGGGACCTCTGCGAGGCGGCCTGGGGGGAAGGCGCGTGCGCCGGAGAAGATCGTGATCGGTTCGGGGACCGCGCCGTAGGCGAGCATGCCGGCGACGGCCCGGCGATCGACCTCGGTTGAAGCCGCGCCGCCCGCGACGAGCGCGCGCAGTTCGCTGGCGAGGGCGAGTCGTCCGGGGGAGGCGGCGTAGTAGAGGGGCTTGATGCCCATGGGGTCGCGGGCGAGGAGGAGCGTGGAGTCGGCGCGCCGGAGGAAGGCGAGTGCGAACATCCCTTCGAAGCGCTGGATGGCGGCGGGTCCCCACTCGACGAGGGCGTGGAGGATGAACTCGGTGTCGGAGTGGCCGCGGTAGGTGATGCCGCGTTCGCGGGCGAGTTGTTCGCGGAGTTCGAGGTAGTTGTAGAGTTCGCCGTTGTAGGTGAGGGCGTCGCCGGTGCGCGGGTGGATCATGGGCTGGTGGCCGGCGGGCGAGAGGTCGATGATGGCGAGGCGTCGCTGGCCGAGGCCGACGGTCTTGCCGGCACACTGGAAGAGTTCCGTGCCGTCGTCGTCGGGGCCTCTGTGGACCTGGGCGCAGACCATGGCGTGGAGGCGTTCTCGGGCCTCGTTGGCGTCTGGGGTGACGATGGCCGCGATGCCGCACATCGGTTCGTCTCCATCCCGGCGTTGGCCGATGCTACAACGGTCGCCGGGCGTGCCCGGTTCGTGGGCTGCGGGGCGGCAGGATAGCGTCAGGCGCGTCCCGCGACGGATCGTCGACGACTACGATGCGGCCCGGGCGGGCGAGGCCGGACGGAACGCGAGCGCATGGGACGACAGGAAACGCCGCTGCAGGTCAGGATGCGGGCCGCGTCGCACCGCGTGACGTGGATGCTGGGCACTCGGTTCCCGGAGGCGATCCCGCTGACGTTCGTGGTGGGGTATCCGAAGAGCGGGACCGTGTGGGCGTCGCAACTGGTGGCGGACTACCTTCAGTTGCCGTACCCGCGGTTCAGCCTGCTGCCGGTGGGGTTCGAGGCGGTGGTACACGGGCATCAGGTTGTGCGCGACGACTACCGTCGGTGCGTGTACACGCTGCGTGACGGGCGGGACGTGATGTGCTCGCACTACTTCTTCCTGGCTCGGCGGATTCCGGGGGGGGATCGTGCGGCGGTGCCGCGGTCGTTGCGGGCGCACTTTCCGGGGTTGACGAACAAGGCGGACGTGCGTGGGAACCTGCCGCGGTTCATCGAGGCGCAGGCGAGGCTGCACCACTCGTCGCCGGTGAACTGGGCGGAGCACGTGCGGTCGTGGCTGGCGCGGAAGGACCGGTCGGGTGTGGTGATGCTGCGGTACGAGGACCTGCTTGCGGACGCGGCGGGGGCGTTGATCGCGGCGATGCCGGCTCTGACGGGCGAGCCGGCGGACGAGGAGCAGGCGCGGGCGACGGCGGACCGGTTCTCGTTCGCGCGTCAGGCGAGGCGGCGGGCGGGGCGCGAGGGGGCGAGTTTTCTGCGCAAGGGGAGTTCGGGCGACTGGACGAACCATTTCACCCGCGAGGCCGCGGAGGTCTTCGACCGTGCTCTCGGCGAGACGCTGGTGGAGTGCGGGTACGAGCGTGATCGGTCCTGGGTGTCGCGGGTGGGTGGAGCGGGTGAGGGCCGATGAGCGGAACGAGGAGGAATCCCGGCGATGGGGGGGGGGATCGTCTTCCCGACTTCCTGATCATCGGGTCGATGAAGGCGGGGACGACGAGCCTCTTCCGTGACCTGATGACGCACCCGCGGGTGTACTTCCCGCTGGACAAGGAGCCGGGGAACCTGTGCGACGACCGCGTGCTGACGCCGGAGGGGCGGGCGGAGTACGCGGCGCACTTCCGGCGTGCTCGAGCGGATCAGGTGTGTGGCGAGGCATCGACGGCATACACGAAGATTCCGGTGTACATGGGCGCGGCGGAGCGTGCGCGTGCGTTGCTGGGGCCGGGGCTGCGCGTGATTTATCTGGTGCGTGAGCCGGTCTCGCGGATCGTGAGCCAGCACTACCACGAGGTGATCATTCGGGACCTGGAGGTGGCGGACGACGTGAACGTTGCGGTTCGGCGTTTTCCGCGGTACATCGCGTACAGCCGGTACGCGATGCAGGCGGAGCCGTGGATCGGCGCGCTGGGGAGGGAGAACGTTCGGATCGTGGTGTTCGAGCGGTACATCAAGGACCGCAAGGGGACGGTGGCGGAGCTCGAGCGGTTCCTGGGGCTGGACCCGAGGCCGGACCTGGTGGAGCCGGATCGGGTGTTCAACGCGGCCGACTCGAAACCGGGGCATGGTGGGCCGTTCTCATGGGTGCCCCGGTTGTGGGTGTACCGCGCGGTGGTCAGGCCGGTGTTGTCGCAAGAGGTCCGGGATCGTGTTCGTCGGTTGCTGAACCGTCGCCCGCCGCCGAAGCCCGCCCCGCCGACGCCGGAGACGGTGGCGTTCCTGCTGGAGCGCCTGCGTGAGGACATGGACCGGACGGCGGTTCTGGTGGCGGAGCAGGAGGGGGTTGGCGGTGCGTCGCCTTTGTGGGATGAGGCGGCGATCCGGGCACGGTACTGCGGGCGAACCCGGGAAGGCGGGTGCTCGTAGGGCGTTCGTCCGAAGTCGGGCCGCGTGTACGGCCGATAGCATCGCAGCCGGTTCGTCGCGGGGCACCGAACACTCTACGACCATACGCGAGAGGATCGCATGTTCGCCAACATGGACTTCGGTCTCATCGCGGGGCTGGTGATTGTCGGGATTATCGCGCACGTTGCGTTGTTTCTCGTCGCGCGCCGGGTGAACCTGCTGTTCCTGCTGTCGGCGGCGTACTTCGTGGTGGCGCCGCTTTCGGCTGCGCCGAGGCTGCCGCTGGTGGGCGGGCTGAAGTACGTGCGCGTCTATCTGACGTTGCTGACGATCATGCTCGGGTTCTTCATGGCGCGGATCTACACGCTGCGTCCGGCGGGAGCGGTCTTCCTGACCTTCGCGATCATGTATGCGTGCGCCGGGCTGTACAGCGAGTTGCCCATGGCCGCGTTGAAGTACAAGGGCCTGTGGGTGGTGACGGTGCTGGCGGGACTGATGACGGGCTACAGTGTGACGGACTCGCGGACGTTCGTGACGAAGTGTCTGCGGGTCGTGATGCTTGCGACGGCGGCGTTCACGGCGTTCATGATCCTGCGGCTGGTGACGGACCCCGGCGCGCTGAACCGGATCGGACGCTACATGCCGTGGGACCTGAACCCGAACCGGCTCGGGCAGACGGTCGCGCCGATGTCGATCTTCACGACGTACATTCTGCTGTATGACCGGTCGCGGCTGTGGAAGTTGATCGCGGGGGGGACGCTGTTCTTCCTGGCGGTGCTCATCCTGTACTGCGGCAGCCGCGGTGCGGCGGGGTACGCGGTGGTGGGGTGCACGATCCTGGGCCTGCCGGTGGCGAAGCGTCCTGGTCTGCTGGTGACGCTGGCGTTGGGTGCGGCGCTGGCGGGATACGCGATGTTCAAGGTGTTTGACATCGGGACGACCGAGCGGCTTGGCACGGTGACGCTGGAGACGCGCGAGGAGGTGTGGAACAAGGCGTGGAACCACTTCATCGAGTCGCCGCTGGTAGGAAAGGGTTGGATCTTCCAGTACGAGGCCTCGATCGAAGGCTCGACGGCGAACATGCACTCGATCTACTTCCAGACGGCGGCGGAGACCGGGATCGCGGGCATGCTCGCGCTGCTGCTGACGCTGGCGTTCATCGCGTTCCGGTGCCTGCGGCTGTGGCGTTTCGCGCTGTCGTCGCGGTATGAGGTCCCGATGGCGCACCTTCCGCTCGCGATCATCGGGGCGGTGTTCGCGCACGGGCTGTTCGAGTCGGGGTCGTTCACGGGGGCGAACCTGGGCGCCGTGGTGCTCGGGATCGGGCTGGCGTTGCTCGACCGCATCCCGGAGTTGTACCGCCACGACCTCGCGGCCTGGGAGGCGTACCAGCGGCAGTTGGCGGAGGAGGCCGAGGCGGCGGGAGAGTACGAACCGGCGACGGGTTCGTGAGCGCGACCGAACGAGGCGCGGGAGCCGAGGGCATATGAAGGGCGAGGTCAGACGCGGGGCGGTGCGGATCGTCGCCAACTACGCCCGGCTGCTCTCGACGTTCGTGCTCGGGATCATCCTCGTCCCGATCCTGATCCAGTTCCTGGGGGTGGACGCATTCGGCCTGTGGGGGCTGATCGGCGCGACGATCGGGCTGGCGGATCTGTTTCGAGAGACGGTTCGCTCGAGCATGATCCGCGAACTCGGCTCTGCGTACCACGACCCGGACCCGGCCCGTTTTCCGGTGATCTACAACTCGGCGGTCGCGCTGAGCGTCGCGCTCGCGCTGCTGGCGGCGTGCGTTTTCACGGGCGTGTGGTTACTGCTGCCGTACCTCAACATCCCCGCGCACCTCGCGACTGCGGCGCGATGGGTGGTGGTGTCGCAGGGCGCGTACTCGATCATGTGCGTGCTGACCGCGCCGCAGTTCAACATGTTCGTGGTGACGGAGCGAATGGTCTGGGCGAACTGGTGGCAGGCGGCGGACCGGGCGACGCACCTCGCGGCGGCGCTGGTGATCTTCTACCCCTTCGCGGTGCGGGACCCCGGGCTTGGGCTGACGCTGTTCGCGACGATCTCGGCGGGGATGGCGATCGTGCTGCACTTGATCGCGATTGTGATCATGGCGGGCTTTGAGCCGCGGATCGTGCCCAGACCCGGGCTGGCGTCGCGTGTGGGGGCGCGGTCGATTCTGTCGACGGCGGGGTGGAACGCGGTGGTGGTAGTCGCGACGAACCTGCACATTCGGATCGACCAGTTGCTGATGAACCTGTTCTTCGGGTCGTTCGCGAACGGCATCTTCACGGTGGCGATCCGGCTTACGTCGTACGTTCGGATGCTGACGGGGGGAATGACGGACGGGCTGGACGCGGTATCGACGCGGATATCGACGCGGGAGCAAGGGGGAGGGGTCAACGCGCTCAACCGCCACTCGACGCGGCTGCACGCGTTCGTGGGCCTGCCGGCGGGGCTGTTGGTCGTGCTGCTCGCCGATCCGATCATCCGGCTGTGGGTGGGCAAGCGTCTTCCGGAGCCGGCGGCCGACATTCCGGTTACGGTGAACCTGGTGCGGATCCTGGCGATCGGGATCACGGCGCGGGCGATCGCGGACGGGTGGATGCGGATTCTCTACGGGGCGGGGCACGTGCGGCGGTATGCGCCGCTGCTGATGGTGGCCGGATTGCTGAACCCGATCGTGGTCGTCGGGTTGGTGTATGTGCTCCCGCCGCGCGGCGCGGGGTGGCTGGTGTCGGACTTCGATGCGCCCGCGCTGTCCTACGCGCTCGTGATCACGATCGCCTACATGGCCGTGCTGCCGATCATCGCGGCGCGGTGCCTGAATACCCGATGGGTCAATATGATCCGTCCGCTGTTGCGCCCGGCCCTGGCGACCGTCCTCGCGTCGCCCGTGTATCTGCTCGCCCTTCGCTTCATCGGCCAGTGGACGCTCGCGCACCTGTTCGGCGTGATGGCGGCGTACGGCGTGGTGTACGCGTCGCTCTCGTGGTTCATCGTGCTGGCGCGGGATGAGCGGGCGCGGGTGGTGCAGTTGGTGCGGCGGCGCGCGGGCAAGGGGAGGCGAAGCCGCGCCGACCGGCGCGGGGAGTACCCGGCCTCGATCAGCGGGGATTCGGGCGAGGGGGAATGACGAGTTCGATGAGAACGCCGCGGTGATCCGAGCCGGCGCCGCGGATGGTGCGCCAGGAGCGGACGCGCCAGCCGGGAGAAGCGCAGGCGTCGTCGATGGCGGCCATGGCGGGCCAGACGGACCAGGCGGGAAAGGTGCCCGTGGGCGCGCGGAGCGGCTTGCAGCGGAGAAAGCCGGCGCGGGCGAGCGCGCGAGATCGCACGCCGGTGGGGGTGCTGTTGAGGTCGCCGATGATGAGCGTCGGGTAGCCCTGCGATTCGAGGCGCTGCGCCGCGAGGACGGCGCGGCCGATGAGTTCGTTCCCGTCACGCCAGCGGGAGGGCGATCGTGGCGAGGATGGGTGGACGACGACCATGGCGAAATCACCCGCGGGATGCTGAACAACAACGGACAGCAGGTCCTTCACGGAGCCGTCCTCGTCGGTGTCGAGCACGGGGAACTCGCTGAGGACCAGCCGCCAGGAGGTGACGTGCGAGACCGGGCCGCGGGCGGCGTCGTGGGGGAATGAGGCGTCGAGCGCGCCGTGGCGACGGATGCCGCGGACGAGGCCGGGGTTTGGCTCGACGAGGGCGACGACCTCCGCCTTCACGAAGGTGAGGAGTTTGAGGAGTTCGTCCGGGCGTTCGTTTTCCGGCCCGCCATTGAGAGCGAGTATGCGGACGGTCCGGATGTCGGTGTCCGTTGCGGCCGGCGTTCGGGGCGTAAGAAGCGCGGCGACATGAAGCGTGCAGGCGAGAGCGGCTGCGATGGCGCACGCCCATCTCCTGCGGCAGGTCCAGACGAGTGCGAATGGGATGGACGCGATGAGAACCTGGGCGGCGGCCTCGGCGATCATGCCCGAGCACCAGAGGAGGTCCGGGAACGCGGAGGCAGCGCCGGCGGCGACGAGGGCCGCGGCGAGGAGGCCCCGGGCGAGGGCGCCGCGTCGCGGTGGGGGAGCGAGCGGCGTTCCAGAGTGCGCATCCGTCATGATCGTGAGACCTTGCCCATTCCAGATCGACCGAACGGGCGTGTCACTTTTCGCGGGTCGTTCGCTCGCCGGGTGGCCGGGTGATACTGAGGATAGAGGCGACACACGGCGGTACGTCGCCGGAAGGAACGACGGAGGAGGCACACGATGCATCGTACACGGAGACTGGTCGCGGCGGCTCTCACGGTCGGGCTTGCGACGAGCGTGCAGGCGCTCGCGCAGAACGAGGGGTTCAAGTACTACCTCTGCTACACGACGGGCGGCGACGATCGCCAGGGCGGGTACGACTGGGGCTCGCAACTCCAGTTCGACGACTGGCTGATGGACCGTGAGTCGGTCATTCTGTACCAGCACCATCTGGGCAACTTCCCGCGGGCCGGGATCCACATGGTGTATTCCACGCCGACGTACATGCAGGATCACCTGGCGCGCGTGGCGTGGGCGGTGGACAAGTTCGTGCCGGACCCGGACTTCGGCGGCGTGGCGATCATCGACTATGAGATCTGGCGGTGCGAGTGGGACCGGACGCCGAACGTTCCCAGCCCGCTGGGGCCGGACGCGGAGGACCGGGACTTCAAGGACGACTGGCGCGACCACGTGCTGATGACGTACCCGGAGTTCAAGTCGATGAGCCCTTCGGAGCAGGAGGCCTTTCTCCGCGACACTTACGAGCAGGCGTGCGCGGACTTCTACCTGGCGACGCTCCGGCTCTGCCAGGAAATGCGTCCGAGGGCGAAGTGGGGGTTCTACGGCTATCCGAGCAAGATATTCAAGCACCAGACCGACACGCCGAAGAACGTGATCGGGTACGGCGATCACACGCACCGGGCGTCACAGATCAACGACCGGCTCCGGTGGATGTGGGACGCGGTGGACGCGTTGTACCCGTCGTACTATGCACCGCGGTACACGCTGCTGGACGGCGAGCCGAGCCAGTGCCCGAACCAGGAGGCGACGAGGGATGAGGACCGGGAGTTCCTGCGTTCGAACGTGGCGGAGGCGCGGCGGCTGGCGGACGGCAGGCCGGTCTTTGCGGTGTCGTGGCTCCGGTACCACACGCCGAACAAGGGGTGCCGGTTCCACGAGCGGCTGAACCAGATCAACCTCCGTAACCAGTTCGAGGTGCCGTACCTCGCGGAGGCCGATGGCGTTGTGCTGTGGGGCAACCTGCTCGGTGAGTCGGACTACGTGAGCGAGCAGGCGTACTTCGACCGCATGTTCATTCCGATCCTCTCGGACATCATGCTGACTCACGGCCTGTACGAGGACGGCGAGGGGCAGTCCGGCGGGGATAGCGGGGGCGGGGACTCGGGCAAGGGGAATGGCGACGGGAGCGACGGGGGCGGGGGTGACGGCTCCGTGGGCGATGACTCGGATGCGCCTCCTCCGCCGCCGGCCGACAACATCACCAGCCCGCGCGGCGGCGGCGACGGGAATCGCGGGACGCTCCAGAAGCCGAAGGACAACAAGGGCGGGCGTGATCGCGGCGAGCGGCCGTAGGCGGCGCGGCGGTTCGAATGGGCCTATCACTCCCCGGGGCACGATCGGGAGGCCCCGGGGAGTTCTCATGCGCGAGGCGCGGATCGGAGCGGGCATGATCGCGGCGTTGGTCGTGTGGGCGCTCTGCGCGTGCGTCACGACGCCGGAGCCGTCGCGGCCCGCGCCGCCCCCCCCTCGGTCGGACGGAGGCGCGCCGGGCGGGTTCGAGTACCTGTGGCTGGTGACGACGCAGCCGAGCGAGGTCCGGCAGGGGCGGGACTGGTCGGCGCGAGTGGACTTCCACGGCGCTCCGATCGTGCGCGACAGGGCTGTGATCCTGTACGCGAGGCACCTGGGAAACTTCCCGGTGGGAGGGCTGCACCAGGTATTCGGCAGGGCGGGCGCGCTGGAGGCGCACGTCGCCAAGATCGAGGCGGATCTCGCGTGGATGATCCCCGACCCGAACTACGACGGGCTGGCGGTCATCGACTACGAGCGGTGGGACGTGATCTGGGAGCGGACGGCGAACGTGCCGAGCGATCTGGGGCCGGACGACCGGGACGAGGACTACCGGGACGACTGGCGCGACTACCTGCTGTCGCGCGAGCCGGACCTGATGCAGCGGCTGTCGAGGCCCGAGCAGCGGGACTACTTGAAGCGGACGTGGGAGGAGGCGGCGCGGACGTTCTTCCTGGCGACGATCAACGAGTGCAAGCGGCTTCGGCCGCGGGCGAAGTGGTCGTTCTACGGGTATCCGAGCCGCATGTACGATCGGCGCGAGACGCCGGCGGGCGTGTTCGGGTACGGCGATCTGACGCACGAGGCGTCGAGGGCGAACGACACGCTGGGGTGGCTGTGGGAGGCGATGGACGCGGTGACGCCGAACGTGTACCAGCCGCGGTACACGGTTGCGGATCGGCTTCCGCGAGAGGGCGCGCCGGAGAACACGCCGGAGGAGAACCGGGAGTTCATCCGGACGAACGTGACTGAGGCGTTGCGGGTGGCGCGCGGCAAGCCCGTCTACGTTCACGTCTGGGCGTGCTACGACCAGGCGGTGGGGCCGGAACTCCACCGGACGTTCGTGAACGACATCAACATGCGGCAGCAGTTGGAGGCGCCGGCGGAAGCGGGGGCGCGCGGCGTGCTGATCTGGCACCACCTCGACGGCGAGGAGCGGTTCCGGGAGTTGCAGTCGTACGTGCGGACGACGCTCTCGCCGATCATCCTGGATCTCGAGCGCAAGCGGGGCGCGGCCCGCTAGCGTCCGATGGCGAGGGCGTACATCGCCTCGAAGCGGGCGAGGATGGCGCCCGGTTCGAGGCGGTCGAAGACCCACCGGCGGCCGGCCTCGCCCATCGAGCGGAGGCGGCTGCGGTCGGCGAGCAGATCGCGTATTGCGTCGGAGATCGCCGGCGCCGACGCATCGACGATGACGCCGCCGCCGGACTCGACGAGTTCGGGCCAGGTATCGACGCCGCGCGTGGTGACGAGGGGCGTGGCGCAGGCGAGGGACTCGAAGAGGACGAATCCGAAGTTCTCCTGGCTGGTTGGGAGGACGAAGAGGTCGGCGGCCTGGTAGAGGGAGAGTTTGAGCGTGCCCGAGACGAAGCCGATGAGGTGGACGCGCGACTCGACACCGCGGCGCGCGACGTGCGCACGGAGGCGGTCGAGGTACGCTTCTTCGGCGTTGCCGGCGATGAGGACGGTGAGGTCAGTGCCGGAGGCGATGAGGTCGGCGGCGGCGTCGATGAGGAGCGGGACGCCCTTCTTGTAGTGGACCCGGCTGAGAAAGAGGACGGTCGGTCGCGCGGGGTCGATCTGGGGGAACTGTTCGCGCGCGGGGCCGGGGCCTGGGAGGGAGCGGAACGGTTCGAGGTCGAGGAGGTTGGGGATGACGACGCCGAGTTCGCGCGGGAACCATCGGCCGGCCTGGCGGAGTTCGTCCTCGGCGGTGAGGTGGATGGCGGCGGCGCCGGCGAGGGCGCGGCTCGCGCCGGCCGCGAGGAAGAGGCGTTTCTTCAGGGCGCGCTCGCCCATGCACCAATCGTCGAGCGTGCCGCGGATGCTCCAGACGTAGGGGATGCCAGCGCGCCGGCAGGCGGCGGCGACCTGCGTGTTCGAGGGCGTCCAGACGCCGTGGAGGTGGACGACGTCGCTCTCCCGGAGCGCGTCGGCGAGGCGCCGCGTCTGCGCGGGCGTGAACAGGCCGCCGAGCAGGCCCGCGGGCGGGAGCGTGCGCAGGCGCGGCACTGCGCCGTCGTCGTGCTTCCACTCGTCGGGAGCGTCGGCGGCGTCGCAGGTGAGGATGGTGACGCGGTGCCCCCGGGCGTGGAGTGCGGCGGAGAGGTCGAGGACGCCGCGCACCGGCCCTCCGCCTTCGAGCCTCAGCCGGTGGAAGTAGTGCGTGATGTTCATCGAGGCTCCGTGCGTCGCGCCGTGGCGGCGAGTTCGGCGTACAGGCTCTCGAATCGGGCAACGACGGCGTCCGGGTTGAGGTTCCGCGTGACCCACTCGCGTCCCGCGCGGCCCATGGCGGCGCGTCGAGCGGGGTCGTCGAGGAGTCCCGCGATGGCGTCGGCGATCGCGCGTGGGTCTCGATCAACGACGTCCGCGCCTCCGCTCTCGAGGAGTTCGGGCCAGGTGTCGATGAGGCGCGAGGCGATGACGGGCGTGCCGGCGGCCATCGCCTCGAAGAGGACGTAGCCGAAGTTCTCCTGGCTCGAGGGAAGGACGAAGAGGTCGCAGGCCTGCAGGAGACTGATCTTGGCTCGGCCGCCCACAAAGCCGACGAAGCAGACGCGGTCATCGAGGCCCAGCCCGCGGACGCGCTCGAGGAGGGATCGTTCGTAGGCGGGATCACCGGAGCCGGCGACGATGAGCGTGCAGTCGCGGCCGCGCGCACGGAGCAGGTCG
Source organism: Phycisphaerales bacterium (assembly GCA_035443945.1). Classification (GTDB taxonomy): domain Bacteria; phylum Planctomycetota; class Phycisphaerae; order Phycisphaerales; family UBA1924; genus CAADGN01. The sequence goes on from DAOMNQ010000039.1 coordinate 15,885, forward strand.
GCGGCGTCGATGAGGAGTTCGAGTCCCTTCTTGGGGTGCAGGCGGCTGAGGAAGAGGATGTGGGCGCCCTCGTTGCGCAGCGCTTCGAACGCGGCGCGGGCGTCTTCAGGGCCGGGTGGGTCTCGGAAGGGATCGAGGTCGAGGAAGAGCGGGATGACGGCGGCGCGGGCGCGGGGGAATCGCTCGCGGGACTGTTCGAGTTCGGCGGCGGCGGTGCAATGGACCGCGCCGGCGCGTTCGAGAGTGCGCCGCCCGGCGAGGGCGAGGTGAAGGGTTTTCTTGAGATGCTTCTGCGCCATGCACCAGTCGTCGAGCATGCCGTGGATGCTGACGACATAGGGCACGCCGGTGTGGCGGGCGAGGGCGGCGAACTGGACGTTGGAGGGCGTCCATGCGCCGTGGAGGTGGAGCACGTCCGCGCCGGCGATGGCGTCGCGGGCGGCGCGGAGTTGGCGGGGCGAGAAGAGGCCGAGTGGCAGCGCGGGCGGGTCGAGTTTCAGGAGGCGCGGCGATTCGGGTGCGCCGGCGCGCCAGGCGTCGGGCACGTCGGTATCGTCGCAGGCGAGCAGGGTGACGTCGTGGCCGCGCGCGGCGAACTCACGGCAGAGGTCCATGACGGCGACGACGACGCCGCCGTCCGCGAGGCGCATGGTGAGTTCGGCGTGGACGATCCTCACGGGCGCTCCTGCGCGTGCGCGCGGCCGGGGAAGCCGTAGCGGGCTTGGAGTTCGTTGAATCGTGCGGCGATGGCGGAGGGGAGCAGCAGGGGCGCGCCCGCGTTGCGTCGTTCGGGGGAGATCACTGCCGCGGCGGCGTCGAGCCATGATGCCGGCGCGTCCGCGCCGACGTGCGCGGCGATGAGGCGGAGCGTGCCCGCGGGATCGGCGGTGAGTTGTGGGTAGGTGATCTCGAGGAGGCGATCGTCGAGGGTGTCGCGCCAACGGTCGGCCTCGCCGAGGCTGGTGAGCCACTCGTACGCGCCTTTCTGCGCGTCGTCCGAGAGGTGGGCGATGTCTTCGGGGAAGTAACCGTGTTCCGGCCCTTCCGCCGCGAGGCGCTTCCATTTGAGGTGGTTGCGTCCCCACCACTGGTTGTAGTCGGCGTGGCCGGCCATTCGATAGGGCTGGGTGGTGGCGAGGCGGTGGATGGAGCGAGCGACGTCCACGCCGTCGCGGGCGATGTGGACCCAGCGGGCCTCGCCCCGGGTGAACGCCTCGACGAGGCCGATGCGGTAGACGTTGTGCGGTGTCTTCTCGATGAGTGTGGGGCGGCGTGCGCGGAGGCGGGCGCCGAGGATGAGTCGGTCGAATCGCTGGCGCGACTCGGGCGTGGCGTCGGAGGCGTCCATGAAGAGGCGGGCGTCGCCGCGGTAGTGGAGGTTGGTGACGTCGAGGCGGCGGTCGACGTTGGCCCAGAGGTGGTACGGCTCGCGGAGGTAGCAGACGGCGGGGTGCTCTCGGAGGGCGACGCCGAGGATGGAAGTGCCGGACCGGCCGCAGCCGACGATGAAGGCGGGCGGCGAGAGGGCGGCTCCCCCCTCGTGGGCGGGTCGGCGAGCGAGGCGTTCGGCCTGGGCGCGGATGACGCGCAGTTTGGCGGAGCGGAGGAGGGGCTTGAGGGATTGGAGCACGCGCGCCTCCGGCGATCAGGCGCTCACGGCCGCGGGTGGTTGCGGGGATTCGAGCAGCGCGAGCACGTCGTCGGGCACCTGGTAGCCGTGGCGGCCCATTTCATCCATGACGATCGGGAGGCAGGTGCGCAGGACGCCCGGGTCGAGGCGTTTCCACTTGTTCTGCCGGCCTGGATCGACCCATTCGGAAAGAGCCTTGCTGATCTCGGGCGTCATGTCGAGGCCGCAGTGCGAGAGGATGCGGGCGAAGTGGGTGGCGGGGTCGGTGACGAAATCCTCGTAGCGGACGGTGTGCACCTTGCCCGGTTCGATGCGGGCGAGGTCCTCGGCGGCGGTCTTCGAGCAGTAGGCCCACTGGCGTGCGATGATCTCCTCGGTGGAGAGGCGTTTGCGGTCTTCGAGGATGCCGGGGTACCTGACGCCCCAGACGGAGACGTGCTTCTGTCGGAGTACCTTCTTGCGGAAGTGATCGACGATGAGTTTGCCGAGGTAGTAGTGCAGTTGCGACTTGGGGGTGTCGCGGATGCGCCGGCGGATGTGTCGGAGGTGGATGGCGTTGTGCCAGCGGAGTTCCGCGCTGGAGAGGTTGGCGAGCGGCTCGCGGACGATGTAGACGAAACTGGCCTCGGGGAAGATGGCGCGGACGTACGGGATGCGGACGACGCAGGCGGGCGTCTTCTCCATCACGCGGCGGCCGCCCATCTCGCGCTGGCGCTGGAGGAAGCGTTTGCGGATGTATGCGCGGACCTTCGGCGTCGCGTCTTCTTCGGTGAAGCGGTCGTGCTTGCGTGCGGGGTCGGCGTAGTTCCAGATGGTCCGCTCCTCGTACCACGAGGAGACGTCCGGGTGGAGGTCGAAGAGTTCGCGCATCATGGTGGTGCCGGAGCGCGCGTTGCCGAAGAGAATGATGGGCGGCCTCAGTCCCGCGTCGCTCTGCCCCATGGCGCACTGTCTCCTACTGCTCGGCGCGAACGCGCCCCGACCCGGTGTATCGGCCAATCGTAGCGGCGGCACAAGCCCGGCGCGGCGCGAGCGGACGCTCGCTCACGGCGGCAGGCCCCGCTCGGCCCGTTTCATCTCGCGGACCTTGAGGACGATCTGGTACTCGTAGATCGCCTGGAGCGCGCAGTAGGTCAGGCCGGGGCCGCCGTCGAGGAAGCCGCCCTGCGCGAGGTACATGTAGGCGAACTTGAGCCACGGGCGGCCCGGAAGGCGGAAGGAGAGGTTCTTGAGTTCGAGGCGGCGGGTGTTGCGGTCGCGGCTCAGGAGGTTGGCGGGGCGGACGGGGCGTTCGCGCAGGGCCTTCATGGTCTCGTGGGCCTCGTAGGTGGAGTATCGGTTGTGGCGTTCGAGCCACTCGGCGATGCCCTTGCTGAAGTTGTAGTGGATGAACCGCTCGCGGAGGTAGCCGACGCCGCCGTCGACGATGGGGGCGGGGTTGGCGAGGCGTTCGAAGCGGATGTGGGGGGGCTGGAAGAAGCGCATGATGTTGCCGGGCGGCATGGCGTGGCGGAGCCAGCGGCCCATGAAGTAGTTGCGCCGGCCGCAGTAGTAGGCGACGGGGTTGCCGCGCTCGCGGGAGCGTTCGCCGCGCTGCCACTCTTCGGCGATGCGTTCGATTTCGGCGCGGAGTTCGGGTGTCATGCGTTCGTCGGCGTCGAGGTAGAAGACCCAGGGGTGCTTGAAGGGGATGTTCTCCATGGCCCAGTTCTGGTGCGGGCCGCGGCCGTCGTAGGGGCGTTCGAACCACCGGCAGCCGCGGGCGAGGGCGATGTCCTTGGTGCGGTCGGTGGAGAGCGAGTCGAGGACGACGACGTCGTCGGCCCAGGCGACGGAGTCGAGGAGGCCGGGAAGGTTGGCCTCTTCGTTGAGGGTCTGGATGAAGATTGAGACGGGCATGGGGTCTTGAGTCTTGAGTCCTGAGGTTGGAGTGGTCGGCTATCGGGGGTTCTCGGGGGGCGATCGGAGCGAGGCGATAAGGCCCGCGAGCACTCTCGACGCTTCGTCGTGCCGGGCCTCCAGATCATCGGCCAGTTCGGCCCGTAGATATGCCAGCCGGCGGGAGAGTCCGATGAGGTAGCCGAGTTCGCGGAGCGAACCGGACGCGTTGTCGAGGAACCGGAGGAAGTCCTTCTCGGTATTACGGCCGCAGCCTTCGACGATATTGCAGGGCACGGAGTATGCCGCACGCCTCATCTGGGACGTGACGCCGAAAGTCTCCTCGCGAGGGAATGCTCGGGTCGCGTCGTACACGCGCATGACGAGATCATCCGAAAGGACAAAGGCTCGCAGTTTCCTGTGGTCACGGCTCAACAGCGACACCCCCTCACCGGCAATCAGCCTTCGGCTCAAGACTCAGGACTCAAGACTCAGGACTCAAGACTCAGGACTCAAGACTCAGGACTCAAGACTCAGGACTCAAGACCCTCCGATTCCTACCAACTCTCCGCAATCTACAACATACATCCCGCGGCGGCCGTCCATGGCGGAGTCGATGCAGACGAGGGTGGCGTCGCGGTTGAAGCGGGGGTGGAGGTCGACGCGGACTTCGCCGTCGAGTTCGCGGGGGGTGGGGTATCGGCCGATCTCGCAGGCGGTGTTGTGGCGGCAGTCCCAGAGGAAGAGGGGCTGGCGCGAGCGGAGGTCGGGGTAGCCGTCGGTGAGGACCCATCGGCCGGGTTCGGGCCCGCCGCGGTTGAAGGTGCAGTGGCCGTCGCAGGTGAGTTCGGCGCTGGCGAAGGGCCGTGTGGTGGCGCTCTCTTCGTCGGGGATGAGGAGGTAGGAGTCGCGGACGATGCGGCTCATGAGGAATCGCGGTTTGCCGAGGGCGTAGTAGATGGGCTTGAGGGTTCGTCGTGCGGCGTTCATGGCCGCGCCGCGCGGGCCGCGCGTGCCCCCCCCCAGCAGGGCACGACGGCCGGCCCATGCGAGCAGGGTCGAGTCGTCGCGCCAGTCGTAGTGGCTGACCATGCCCTCCATGAGCAGGCGCAGGCCCGAGCCGTCCGCGCCGACGGTGAAGAGGCGGGAGTGGAGGATGCCGTCCTGGCGGTCGAAGCGGTGGAGGAAGCAGATCCGCGAGCCGGAGCGGTTGAACATGAGGTGGTTGACGTAGTGGTGCGCGCGATCGCCCATCGGGTTGTGTCGGTGGTCGCGCACGGCGGCGATGGAGGCGAGGAGCGTGCGCTCGCCGGTGCGGAGGTCGACCCGCCAGACGCCGTCGGTGTGTGGCGCGGGGTCGTCGGGATGGGCGTCGTGCGCCGCGGGGAGGCCGTACTCGCGGCGCAGGCGCGTGAGGCGGCCGAAGTCGAGCGTTGCGGCGGTTCGGGCGTCGGGCGAGACGGCGTAGACCGGCCAGGGGACGATGCGCACTTCCGCGCCCGAAGGTTCGACGATGCGGGCGACGGGACGGTTGTCGGCGATGTCGTTGTAAAGCACGCGCTCGTGTCCCGCGTCGTTGATCCATTGGAGTTGTGCCCCCTGCTGCCAGTTCCAGGCGTGAGCAAGCCCGATCGCCTCGAATGAGCCTCGCTCGGCGTCGATCCACCCGACCTCGGCCGGCTCGTCGGGGGTGGGGAAGCGGTCGCAGAAGCGGGCGCGGTGGGCGAGGAGTTTGGTGCCGTCGGCGGACCAGGGGCACTTGTCGTAGTAGCCGAACCAGTAGTGCCAGCCGTCGTCGGGGGAGACCTTGCGGATGTGGCAGTGGCGTCGGATCATGGGGTTTCGGGTTGGCGGTCGCGGATGACGCGGTCCTTCACGGGCTTGGCGGGCGTGCCGACGCAGACCTTCCACGGGGGCAGGTCGTGAAAGACGCTCGAGCGAGCGCCGACGACCGTGCCCTCGCCGATGGTGACGCCGGGGCCGACGAAGACGTCGGCGGCGATCCAGCACGACGGGCCGATGCGGATGGGCATGGGGCGGAGGGTGAATCGGCGGTCCTCGTGGTCGTGGGTCGCGCCGCAGAGGTAGGCGTACTGGCTGACGGTGGTGTGCGCGCCGATCTCGATGGTGTCCACGCAGTAGCAGTCCACGTCGTCTGCGAGTGTGGCGTAGTCGCCCATGACGAGGTTCCACGGCCCCCAGATGCGAGCCCTCGGGCACACGCGGGCCTTGAGCGAGACGCGCGCGCCGAAGAGACGCAGGATGCGTGCCCGCATGGCGTGCATGGGGCGGGGGACCCAGCGGAAAATGGTCGCCTGTACGAGTCCCCAGGCGACGCGGCGGAGGCGGTTGCCGAGGCTGTGCGGGCTGGGCTTGTTCGAGATGTCGATGCCTGTGGTCATGCCTCTGGGTGCCTTGATGCCGCGTGCCTTGGTGCCTTTCTTCAGGTCGAACCGACGTTGACGAACTCGCGTTTCTTCATCGGCCGCGCGGGCTGACCCGCGGCGACGGTCCATCCGGGGAGGGAGTCGTCATGCACGAGGGAGCGAGCGCCGACGACGGTGCCGGCGCGCAGGCGCGTGCCGGGCATGGCGAGGGCGTCGGCGGCGAGCCAGCAATCGTCTTCGAGGACGATGTCGCCGCGGCGGACGGGATGGCCCGGTTCGGCGGGGTCGCGGGCCTCGGTGGTGACGATGGCGAGTTGGCTGACGACGCAGCGGTCGCCGATGGTGATCTGCCCCCCCCCTCGGAGCGCGGCACGGTCGCCGATCACGGTCAGCGAGCCGACGGAGAGGAGCCACGGGCTGTCGACCGCGACGCTGCGGCGGACCTTCATGTTGGGGGCGAGTCGTGCGCCGAAGGCGCGCAGCACGGCCCGCCGCCAGCCGTTGGCGATGTGCGGCGAGAGGCGGAAGGCCCAACGCCCGAGCGTGCGCCAGAGAAAGGCTCTCACGGCGCGTCTCCTTCGCTGGCGGGGTCGAAGGGGCGGGCGGGGTTGCCGCGGAGCCAGGTGTCGGCGGGGGCGGACTTGTAGACGCTGGCGCGGGGCAGGACGCGGCAGCGGTCGCCGAGTTCGATGCCGGGGCCGAGGTAGGCGTCGAGGCCGATGAAGCACTCGCGGCCGATGGTGATGGGGGGTTTGAGGAGTGGGAAGCGGGAATCGGTCATGTCGTGGGTGCCGGCGCAGACGTGGGCGCGGTAGTCGATGACGGTGTCGTCGCCGATGGTGATGGGGCCGAGGCCGTAGAGGATCACGCGGTCGCCGACCTGCACGCGATCGCCGCAGCGGACGTGCCAGGGGATGGCGATGTCGACGCCTGAGCCGAAGGAGCAACCTCGGCCGACGCGGCCGCCGAAGAGGCGGATGAGCGAGGACCGGGCCGGGGGGAGGAGTTCCCAGACGAGTCGGCCGACGGTCCCCCACACAGCCCGAACAAGTTTCTGCTTGGGGGTCCAGACCGACCGACGCGCGGGAGGCGGCGCGGCCTGCGTGGGGCCGGTGCCGGTCGCGGCGTGGTCCTGGGTCGCGTTGGGGGTCATCGGGTCTCCGGGGGCGGCGGCGGGGCGGTGGCGGGCATTACCGGCAGTACGCCGGCGGCGTGTGGGTCGATCGGGAGCAAGCCACAACAGTATCGGCAGGGGTGTGCCGATGGTGAGACGATGCGTTCGGGGCCTATCGTGCCAGCCTTCGCGGGAGGCCGACAGGAGACGGGTGGGATCGGCATGGACCCGACGAAAACCCTTGAAAACCTCGCGAGGAGGTTCCTTCCTCCGTCGGCGGCGCGTGCGGCGAAGCGCGTGGCGGTCTGGCCGCGGTACTGGGCGCAGCGAGCGGCGTGCCGGCGCGGTTTCCGGGCGTACGGGTCGCGGTATCCGCACCCGGTGCTGTATGTGGCGGGGCTGCCCAAGAGCGGGACGACGTGGCTGGAGAAGATGATCTCGTCGTTTCCGGGCTTTCACGAACTGCTGATCCCGGAGGTGGCATCGCACGAGTTGCGGACTGGGGGGAGCCACGACTTCGAGTTGCCGGACGGGATGTTCGAGCGGTTCCGCGGGATGCTGGTGCTGACGAAGATGCACGCGCACGGCTCGGCGCACAACGCGGGCGTGCTGAAGCGTGCGGGGGTGCCGTACGTGGTGCTGTACCGCGACCTGCGGGACGTTGCGGTGAGCAACTATTTCTACGTTCGGAACACGCCGTGGCACCCGGAGTACCCGCTGTATGCGCCGCTGCCGTTGCAGGAGGGGCTACGGGTTTTTTCGGAGCGGACGCTGCCTGCGTACGCGGCGTGGGTGCGATCGTGGCGCGACAACCGCGACCCGGATTCGAGCCTGATGCTGCGGTACGAGGACATGCTGTCGGACGCGCGTGGTTCGGTGACGCGGATCGCGACGCTGTTCGGGCTGGATGATTCACCGGAGACGGTGGGGCGGATCGTGGAGGCGCACTCGTTCGAGCGGATGAGCGGTGGTCGTGAGCGCGGGCAGGACGACTCGAGGGCGTTTGTTCGCAAGGGGGTTGCCGGGGACTGGCGGAACCACTTCGACGAGGCCCTGCGGCGGACGTACAAGAGCACGATCGGGGAGTTTCTGGTCGAGTTCGGGTACGAGGCTGGAACGGACTGGTGAGGGTTGCGGGGCGGGCCTCTATACTCGCCCCCTTCCCGCGACGGAGAGATCGAGGCATGAGCACGCCGCGCAAGATCCTGTTCGTGTGCCAGGTGTTCTACCCGGACACGACGTCGACGAGCCAGTTGTTCACGAGCATGTTCGCGGAGATGGTGAAGGAGGGGCACGACATCACGGCGTTGTGCGCGTTCCCGAGCGGGAGGGAGGGTCGCGGTCGGAAACTGCCGCGGTTCGAGGTCTACAAGGGGATCAAGATCCGCCGGCTTGGGTTCCGGATCGACCACAAGAAGTCGCACTACTCGCGGGCGATGTCGTACCTTGGGTTCATGATCCCGGCGTTGCTTCGGCTGCTGTTCGTTCCCAAGCCGACGATCGTGTTCGGTGTGACGAACCCGCCGTTCCTGGCGCAGGGGCTGTACCTGATCTCGCTGCTGCGGGGGTTGAAGTACCAGTACATGGTGCTGGACGCGTACCCCGAGTCGCTGATCGCGCTGGGGATGAGCGAGCGGTCCTTCGTGGCGCGTGCGTGGACGTGGCTGAACAAACTGGCGTACCGGCGTGCCGAGAAGATGATCGTGCTCGGGCGCGACATGACGACGATGCTGGTGAACCGCTACGGGATCGACGAGAAGAAGTCGATCGTGTACATCCCGCACTGGAGCGCGGTGGAGGCGCCGGACCCGCTTCCGGTCGAGAAGAGCGCGATGATCGACCGGCTCGGGCTTCGGGGCAAGTTCATCGTGCAGTACTCGGGGAATATGGGGATGTGGCACGACATGGACTCGTTCGTGCGGGCCGCCAAGCAGGTCGAGGACGACCCGTCGATCCACTTCCTGTTCATCGGCGAGGGGGCGCGGCGGACGGCGGCGGTGCGGCTGGCGGAGGAACTCGGCTGCACGAACATCACCTGGCACGACTTCGTGCCGCTGGAGCAGGTGCGCGAGAGCCTGTCGAGTTGCCACGCGGCGTTGATCTCGCTGCGTGCGGGGTTCGAGGGGATCGCGGTGCCGAGCAAGTTGTACGGCATCCTGATGAGCGGTCGCGCGGTGCTGGCGCAGACGCCGATCGAGTCGGAGACTGCGTACACGCTGGCGGAGTGCGACTGCGGGGTGACGGTGGCGCCGGGCGACACGGACGGGCTGGTGCGGGCGATCCGCGAGATGGCTGCGAACCGTGAGCGCACAGCGGAGATGGGGCGCAGGGCGTTCCGGGCGTACAAGGAGAAGTACACGCAGGCGCAGGCGATCGAAGCGTTCTCGGACCTGTGGGGTCTGGACATGAAGAAGCGGCCCGCGCCGTCGCACGCCGCGGCCGAGACCGCGGCCTGAGGCGCACGGACCCCGCCATGACCCAGCCCGAGACGCGCCCGCCGCTCCGCGTGCTGATCGTCACCGAGGACGATCCGCTGTACGTGGTGCGGTTCTTCGAGGTTTTTTTCGCCGAGTGCCCGCGCGACCGGATCGACCTGGTCGGCATCACGGTGAGCGAGGCGTTCCACGAGCCGATGCACAAGACCGCGATGCGGATGTGGCGTTTCTACGGGCCGGTGGACTTCGTGCGGCTGTGCGTGCGTTTCGCGCTGGCGAAGGCGGGCAGGAGGAACATCGCCGCGCTGGCGCGCGAGGCCGGCGTGCCGATCGTGCCGACGGCGTCGGTGAACGACCCGGCGTACGTCGCCCGCGTGCGCGACGAGTTGATGCCGGACGTGATCGTCTCGGTCGCCGCGCCGGAGATTTTCCGCAGGGACATCCTGGGCGCGGCGAGGCTGGCGTGCATCAACATCCACTCGGGGCGGCTGCCGGTGTACCGCGGTATGATGCCGAACTTCTGGCAGTTGCTCCACGGGGAGCGGGCGGCCGTCGTGACCGTGCACGAGATGGCGGAGAAACTCGACGCGGGCGGCGTCATCGACACGCTCGAGTTCCCGCTGCGCGAGCGAGATTCGCTGGACCGGGTGATCACGGGGACGAAGCGCGAGGGCGCGCGGCTGATGATCCGCGTGCTGGAGCGGTTCCACGCCGGGCCGGTGGAGGCGACGCCGCTGGACATGTCGGGGAAGAAGTACTTCTCGTTCCCGAAACCGGGCGACGTGAGGGAGTTCAGGAAGCGGGGCCATAGGATGCTGTAGCAGGGATGAGGCGCCAGGCACCGGGCACCAGGGAAGGACGGACCTGCTGCCCCGTGCCCGATGCCTGATGCTCCGGCTGCCATGTCGATCGACGTCGAGGACTGGTTCCAGGTCGAGAACCTGAGGGCCGTCGTCGCGCGCGACACGTGGGACGAGCGGGAACTGCGCGTCGAGCGGAACACGGACCGCATGCTCGAACTGATGGCGGCGCGCGGCGTGCGCTGCACCTGCTTCATCCTCGGGTGGGTGGCGGACAGGTGCCCGGACCTGATCCGGCGGATCGCCGCGGCGGGGCACGAGATCGCCAGCCACGGGTACGGGCACGACCTGATCTACTCGCTGACGCACGACCAGTTTCGCGAGGATGTTCGCCGTGCGAAGCGGCTGACGGAGGACCTGACCGGGGCGGTGGTGCGGGGGTACCGCGCGCCGTCGTTCTCGATCACGGACTGGGCGATCGACATCCTGCGCGAGGAGGGGTTCGCCTACGACTCGTCGGCGTTCCCGACGGTGGCGCACGACCGGTACGGGAAACTCTCCGGCATGGACGCGGGGGAGCCGATCGCGGAGATCAGGCCTGGGTTCCACGAGGTGTGCGTCTCGACGCTGCAACTGGGCAGGCGGGGGCTGCCGTGGGCGGGGGGGGGGTACTTCCGGCTGCTCCCGTACCCGG